>JBBQSN010000064.1:0-18523 GCA_038213835.1 Actinomycetales bacterium | reverse complement strand
GAGGACCGCGACCGCCCAGGGCGAGATCACCCAGCGCTTCGCCCAGCTCGCGGTCCAGCCCGAGAGCGGCGACATCGTCACGGCCATCGCGGTGGCACCGGTCGAGGAGTTCGACGACTCCGGCGCCATGGAGGTGCTGCGCACGCTCACCCTGGAGGGCGCGTGAGCGCGGCCTTCAGCCGCGTGCACGGCGTGCCGACAGGGAGAGGGTGAGATCCGTGCTCCGCAAGCGCAAGCGCGGCAGCACCTCGGCCCGCCGCACCGCCGCGCAGGTGGCCGGCCTGGTACTGACCCTGCTGGTCGGCGTCGCGGGCGTCGCGCTCGGCGTCCTGGTGCAGGCGACCCCCGAGAGCCGCGAGGCCGTGCCGCTGGCCGTCGGCTCGGCCTTCACCGTCCCGCAGCGGATGCCGTTCGTGGGCGACATGGTCGTCTACGGCACCCCGCCCGAGGGCGAGCGCCCCGACCTCGACGAGCTCGGCTGCTCGATCACCGCCGGCGGGGGGCCGCTGTCGACCGACGCCGCACGGAACCAGGACCGGCTGGTCGTCGACGGCACCGGCCTGGTTCCGCTGCTGTCCTTCCCCGGCGCCGAGGGGCACAGCATCGGGTGCAACGGCCCGGCGGCGCAGGCGGCTGCCCCGCTCTACGTCGTGCCCGGCACCACCTCGCGCGGTCTCGTCCCGCTGTCCGGCTTCAGCCTGGCCGCGCTGTGCATCCCGCTGTCGGTGCTCGGCCTGCTCTACGTCCGCTGGTCGCGCGCCTGAGTCAGCCGACCCGCTCGTAGACCGACAGGTAGCCCTCGGCCTCCTGCCGCAGCGTGCTCGGGTCGCAGCTGTAGCCGACCGCCCCCGTGCCGGGCTCGAGCTCCTCGGCCTTGTTCTGGCCCTGCGGGTCGACCACGACGCCGCCGTCGACGGACACCAGCTCGAACGACATCGTGCCGTCGCTGGTGCTCGTGCGGTAGACGACGGTGCCGTCGAACCGGACCTCGACGCCCTGACCCTGTGTGGTGGCGGTGGCGGTGCTGGCGTCGTAGGTGATCGTCTGGGTGCCGTCGGCCGTGAACACCATGGTGCGCACGAGGCCGGTGAGCTCGGCCGGGCCCTGGTCGGTCGTCCAGTCCTCGGTGTGCTCGGTGGTCCGCCAGGTGCCGACCAGGCAGTCGTCCAGCTCGCCCGACCCGCCCGGCGCCGCGGTGGGGCCGCCTCCGGTGCCGTCCCGGGTGCTGCCCTGGGTGCTGCCGGTCGCGACCGACCCACCGTCCAGCATCGAGCCGACGACCAGGCCGGCGACGAACGAGACGCCGAAGCCGAGCATCACCCCGACCGTGATCAGCACGATGACCCAGGTCGGGGTCCGGCGCCCGGCGGGGGGTGCCGGCCGGGTCGGTCCCGGGACGGGCTGCGGTGCGGTGTCCCAGCTCACGTGGTCCTCCTCCGGTCGCGACCCGCGGCCCGTCAGTCCTGGACCGGGATGCCGGTGAGGGTCAGCCAGCCGTCGTTGGCCACCAGGTCGACGGTCTCGACCTCGGGCGGGAGGGCGGCGTAGGTCGAGCTCAGCAGGATGCCGTCGTCACCGAGCCGCATGAACAGGTCGGGGCAGGCGCACTGCACGGGACCGATCTGCTGCACCTGGTCGAACGACAGCGGCAGGTAGCGGCTCTTGGTGACGGCGGGGTCGACCAGGTACAGGTTCCGGGTGCCGCCGCGGTTCCGGGTGCTGTCGTACCAGGGGTCCTTGGCGCTGATGGTGGCGTCGGCCGGACCGGTCCAGCGCATCAGCACCGTCGTGGAGCTCTCGTTGCGTGTGACCGACAGGACGTCGACGGTCAGCTCGGGGTTGCCCGCGGCAGGGAACGTCGCGGTCACCGAGGCGACCGGCTCGGCGTCGGCCATGGCTGCCGAGGCCTCGAGGATCTCGGCGGACAGCACCTCGGGCGTCAGACCCTCGGCCTCGGTGGGCTCCTGCGTGCTCGAGCCGCTGGTGCCGTCGGGGCCGGTGGGGTCGGGGTCGCTGCGTCCGAACAGCCCGCAACCCGCGAGCAGCGTGGCGCTCAGGGTGCCGGCGCACAGGAGCACGAGGGGGCGTCGCATCATCACCCTCCCTTCGTGTAGGTGATGGTGACGCGGCGGTTGGCCTGGCGGCCCTCCTCGCTGCTGTTCGAGGCGATCGGCTCCGCCTCGCCCCGACCCTCGACCGCGAAGGTCAGGCCCTCGGACGACAGCGCCGGCTGCAGCACCGCGGCGACCGCCGCGGCCCGTCTGTCCGACAGGTCGATGTTGTAGGAGTCGTCGCCCTGGTTGTCGGTGTGGCCGATGATGCTCAGCGTCCCGGTGGCGCCGTCCTCGGCCACCGTGGAGGCGATCTCGGTGATCCGGGCCGTGGCCACCGGGCTCAGGTCGGCGCGGTCGAAGGCGAACAGGACGTCCGCCGCGACGTCGATCGTGACGGTCTGGCCCTGCTCGGTCTCCACCTGGGAGTTGTCCAGCGCCTCGGTCGTGGTGATGAGCGGGTAGCTCCACGACGCCCCGTCGATGCGGGCGACGTCGGCGGGGTCGATCTGGGGCCAGCCGGTGCCGAGCGGGATGACCTCGTCGGGGTTCATGGTCGGCTCGAGGTACCCCTCGCCGACCGGGACGTCGGCGATGGTCTGCCCGTTCAGCAGCTCGACGTTGACCGTCGTCGTCTCCGCCGCGAGCTCGGGCAGGACGGCGTACAGCACGCCCATCGTGCCCTTGGTGTCATCGGGGTAGGACGGCGGACCGCTGATGAAGTAGCCGCCGTCCGGATGCGGGACGGACCGGTAGGCCATGCCGCCCGCGACGTCGGTGATCCGGACGCTGCCGAACGCGACCGTGGAGCCGCGGGTGGGGTCGCGGATGTCGGTCAGGCTGATCGCGGTGACGTCGGCGGTGTTCTCGGCCTGCCCCGCCGAGTAGTAGACGACCGTGCCTCCCTCGACCCGCTGCACGGCGTGCAGGGCCATGGTGACCGGCGGGTTGGTGGCCCGCTGCCCGGTCCGCACGGTGATGACCCCGTAGGTGCTGACCTCGACGTCGTCGGCCGAGGTCTGCGGCTCGGCCAGGTCGGGGGTGCTCGTGGTCGCGGCCTGCTCGCTGCCTGACGCCGGGGAGGAGGACGAGGACGGCGAGGACGGCGAGGACGACGAGGACGGCGAGGAACCGTAGGTGACGGCGCCCAGACCGAGGACGCAGGCGAGGACCACCGCCCCGGTGGCAGCGGTGCGGGCAGCTCTGGTGCGCATCGGTTCCCCCTCGGTGGACGTCCGGACGCAGGTGCGCGGATCGGGACGAGCAGGACAGACTCTAGGCGACCCCCGGAGGGCGATCCAGTCCGTCACGTGGCGACGACGTCACGTGACCAGGCGCGGTTCCAGGTCGGCGTAGAGCTGCGGCATCTGCTTGCCGATCCAGTTCACCGTCGGGAAGCTGGCCGTGAGGTTGGCGATGTTGTAGGTCGCCGACCACGACCCGCACGTCAGGGTGCGGGTGATGAAGGGGGGGCCACCCTGGGGTACCGGGACCGGCAGGGTCTTGTCGTCCCAGTCGCACCCGTCGAAGTCGATGTCCATCTCGGCGGTGGCCTCGGAGGTGGCGCGCTCGGTGGTGTTCTCGTTCGTGGTCTGGTTGGCCTCGACCTCGACCTCGACCTGGCCGGCGCTCGGGTTCACGTTGTAGCGCCTGATGCTGCTGCCGTTCTTCGCGGCGTAGCCCTGCGCCGACGCCATGCCGGACGCGGGGGTCACGGGCGGCAGGGGCTCGAGCGGGAACTGCAGCAGCCCCGGCAGCACCGAGGTGTTCAGCCAGGTGGTGCGGATCTCCTCGGCGCCGGCGAGGGCGGCTGCGTCGGCGGCGGTGCGCGCGCGGGCACGGTCGTTGCTCGCGGCACCCAGCGGGAAGACCACGTAGGTGACCAGAGCGAGCAGCAGGAACGCGACGAGCAGGATCAGGGCGCCGACGGCCTGGCCGTCGTCTCCCCGTGGTCTGGTGCGGCCCAACGGTGCAGCCATCTGGTTCTCCCCCTCCTAGCCGGTTCGACGCAAGGACCGGGCGGACCCTGAGGTCCGCCCGGTCCGTGCGTTCAGCGGTGGCTGGATCAGCCGGTGCCATCCAGGAACTGGCCGATGAGCTCCTCCACCTTGCCGGTGATCGCGTCGGTCTGGCCGTTCACGGCGCCCCACACGGCGGCGAAGACGAGCATGACGACGACGAGGATGCCGACGTACTCGAGCGCGCCCTGGCCGGACTCACGGCGGGAGACGACGTCCTCGAGGCGGTGCTGGACGGTGACGTAGGCCTTGGTCAGCTTCGCGGTCATGGTGGTGCTCCTTCCCCGGTGGCCCGGGCTCTTGATCCCCCCTGGGGAGGGCCTGTCGGTCGGTGCGTACCGTCTGGGTACGAGGATGAACTTACGGAGCGGGCGGGTGCCTGCAGCGGGCCCGAGGACCCAACCTCGGGCCCAACTGCGAGCCCGTCGTGGGCCCTGTCGCAGGGTGGAAGGACCTACAGCGGCTTGAGCCGGTCGGACGTGGTGCCGCCCAGCCAGAGCGAGACCGCCTCGGCCCTGGACCGCACGCCGAGCCGGGCGAAGATGTGGTTGATGTGGTTCTTCACCGTCTTCTCGGCGAGGAACAGCTCGCCGGCGATGTCGGCGTTGGTGGCGCCCAGGGCGATGAGGTCCATGATCTCGACCTGCCGGGTGCTGAGGTCGTGATCGGGCCGTTTACGCCCCTGGCTGGGCCGCCCGGCCCGCAGGGCGGCCATCGCGGGTGCGCCGAAGACGGCGTTGCCGGCGGCCGCCGCCAGCACGCACGACACCAGCTCGTCCTCGCCGAACGTGCCGTGCACGAGGTATCCCAGGGCGCCGGCGTCGACGGCCGCGTGGATCACCTCGGGGGTGTCGCTGAAGGTCGTCATCAGCACGTGGGTGAGCTCGGCGAGCTCTGCGGCGGCGCTGACGCCGTCGCGCCGGGGCATCTGGACGTCGAGCAGCGTGACGTCAGGGCGCAGCGCCCGGGCCATCGTGATCGCCTGGTCGCCGTTCGTGGCCTCCCCGACCACGTCGAGCCGGTCGTCCAGGCCGAGCAGCGCGAGCAGCCCGGACCGCACGACCGGGTTGTCGTCGACCACCAGCACCCTCACCACGTCCGTCATGCCACGCCCTCCCTGGTCCGCGCGGAGACCGCGCGCTGGCGCCTGGTCGCGGCCGGGGCGGGCGGCGCCGCCGGCGGAGGTGCGACCACCGGGACCTCGAGCCGCACCTGGGTGCCGAACCCGGGGGCCGAGCGGATCACGGCGTTCCCCCGGACGGTCTCCAGGCGCTCGCGGATCCCGGTCAGTCCGTAGTGCCCGTCGGCCACGGCGTCCTCCTCGCGCTCGGCGGTGAATCCTGGTCCGTCGTCGACGACGGTGGCGACGACCCGACCGCGGACGTGCTCCAGCGACACCGTCACGCGGGCCTCCGGGGCGTGCCGGACGATGTTCTCCAGGGCCTCGGAGACGGCCGACAGCAGCTCGTGCCGGTGACCGGGCGGGATCGGCGGGACGTCGTCGATCAGGCGCTGCGCCTCGATCCCGCTGGCGGCCTCCCAGCGGTAGACGAACTCGTCGACGACGTCGGCGAACGGCCGGTTCGGGTCGTCCATCCGCAGCGAGGTCAGCAGGTTGCGGGCGGCGGTGACGGCCTGCTTGGCGGCGTCGGCCACCGACTGGGCCTGCCGGGCGGCGATGGCCGGGTCGCGCTCCATCCAGCGCGGCAGCGCCGAGGCCGTCAGGGCCACACCCTGGATCGACTTGGCGACGGTGTCGTGCAGGTCTCGGGCGAGCCGCAGCCGCTCCTCGGCGGCGGCGGCGGCCTGCAGGGCCAGGGTCGAGTCGTGCTGGACCTGCACCTGCTGCTCGGACTGCCGGCGGATCGCCGCGCCGAGCGCGGCGAAGGACAGCATCACGACCGGGTCGCGCAGGGACGCGACGAAGCTGATGCCGGAGTCGATCCCGGCCAGGGACGTGCTGGCGACCAGGAGGGCGACCAGCGGCACCGCGGTGCGGATCGTGAAGAGCACGCCGATCAGCAGCGCCGAGCTGAGCACGACGAGCACCAGCGGGCTCGAGGGACCCATCACCAACGGGGTCAGCGAGACCGGCACCAGGTCGAGCAGCGCCAGGACGGGGTGGCGCACGATCAGCTCGCGCACCCGGTGGTGCTGCAGGCCCAGGTGGCTGGTGAGCACGAGCAGCACGAACAGGCCGATCTCACCCGCCTCCGCACGGCGCTCGCCCTGGTCCAGCACCAGGCCGAGCAGGCCGTAGCTGAGGGCGAGCAGGCGGACCAGGAAGGCGACCTGGACGAGCTTGCCGCGCAGGTCCTGGACGGAGCGGTCCCGCGGCGTCACGGGGAGAGCTCGCCGAACTGGCTGAAGTCGATCTCGGCGCCGAGCACGAAGCCCACCGACAGCACCGCCAGGGCGCCCGGGAGCAGCACGACCGAGGTGATGAGGGTGACCCGGGGGACGACGCGCGCCGCCCGCTGGCGCTGGCGCTGGCCGCTGTCGCGGCGCATGTCCAGGGCGATCCGGTTCAGGGTGACCGCCAGCGGGGCGCCGAGCTCCTCGGCCTGCAGGTACGCCGTGACGAACGTCGAGAGCTGCTCGGAGTCGTTGCGCGAGCGCAGCCTGCGGAACGCGTCCCGGACGCTGGCGCCGTTGCGGATCTGGTGCAGCGTGAGCGTGATCTCCTCGGCGAGCGGGCCGCCGAACCGCTGGGCCACGGTGTCCAGGGCCGCCCGGAAGCCGACGCCTGCCGTCACCGTGACGGCCAGGACGTCGAGGAAGTCGGGCAGGTCGCGCCCGATCCGCTCCTGGCGGACCCGGCGCGCCCGGGCGATCCCGCCCAGGGGCAGCACGACGACGGCCAGCGGGCACAGCAGCAGCGGCAGGAACTGGCCCTGCACGACGAACAGGACCATGAGCGGGAGCACGATCACGACCCAGGTGGCCATCCGCTGGGCCACGGTCTCGACCGTCATGCCCTCGGGACGGCCGGCCAGCTCGATCGTCCGGCGCAGCCTGGCCTCGAGGTTCGGCCCCATCATCCGGACCAGCAGCGGCGCGATCGGCCGGGCGATCCGGGAGATCGGCCCGGCCCCCTTGGCCCGCGCGCGCTCGCTCTCCTTGAGCAGGACCAGGTCGCCGACCTCGAGACCGTCGACCGGGTCACCGCGCAGGCCGCGGTAGCCCACGACGAGCAGCGCCATGCAGCCCACCACCACCAGCGCCGGGACGGCGACCAGCAGGGCGGTCACGGCTCGATCCTGGTCATCCGGCGGATCGCGATGAACCCGACCAGGTCCAAGGTGCCCGCGAAGGCCAGGGCGGCGATGCCGATCGGGTTCTGCGTCATCAGCTCGACCGTTCGCTCGTTGATGGCGTTGAGCAGGAGCAGCAGGCCGAAGGTCAGGCCGATCATCGTGTAGCCGGTGCTGATCGCCTGCGCCAGCGTGGAACGGATCTCGCGCCGGGTCTGCCTGCGGTCCTCGAGGGTGTCGGCGATGGTGCGCAACGAGGTCACCAGCGAGCCGCCGGACCGGGCGCTGACGAGCAGCGTGGTCATCAGGATCGCGACCTCCCGGGACGGCAGCCGGTCGCGCATCTCGTTCAGGGCCGACTCGATGTCGTTGCCGAAGGACAGGCTGACGGCGACCTGCTGCAGCTCGCTGCGCGCCGGGTCGTCGAGCTCGTCCCCGGCGATGGCGATGGCGGTCTGGATCGACAGGCCGGCGTGCGTGGCGTTCGCGAGCACGCGCGCGATCTCCGGCATCTGGCCGATGAAGGCCTCCAGCCGCCGGTCCTTGGCGCGCCGGATGAAGGCGCGCACGAGGAAGGCGCCGAGCAGCAGGCCGAGGACGCCGAACAGCGGCGCCAGCAGGTTCCACAGCAGCACCGCGGCGAGGATGGCGCTGGCCACGCCGGCGGCCGCGACGACCAGGGGCGAGCGCTTGATGCCGGCGAGCGCGAGCTCGTGCTCGAGGAAGCGTCCGAGCCGGGTGCGACGGAACCAGCGGTCCAGCCCGCGCGCCCGCTGGGCGGTGGCGCTGGTCTCGTCGTCGTCCAGGACCGACCCGACGGCCTGGCGCTGCGCGAGCGGGCCGGAAGCGAGGTCGACCAGACCCGCCAGCAGGAGCAGGAAGGCGGCGCTGAGGAGCAGGACGGTCAGCCCGACCACGTCACCCCCCCGCCCTCGTCCCCTGCCCCGCGGATCACCTCGAACCCGTCGGGCAGCTGCTCGTCCTTGAACCACAGCTTCTCGGCGAAGGCGCGCGGCACCGGGTGCCGGATGAACTCGCCTCGGCCGTCCTCCCCGCCCTTGGGGCTGAAGTGCATGATCTGCGAGAGCCGGAAGTCCTCACGGCGCGAGGACGACAGGTAGTCGACCGCGACCGTGCGCCGGGTGCCGTCGGCGGTGCGCAGGAGCTGGACGATGACGTCGACGGCGGCGTTGACCTGGTCGTGCACGGCCGCGAACGGCAGCTCGACGTCGGACATCGCCGCCAGCGTCTCGAGCCGCGACAGCGCGTCGTCGGTGCTGTTGGCGTGCACGGTCGCGAGCGAGCCCTCGTGGCCGGTGTTCATCGCCTGCAGCATGTCCAGCGCCTCGCCGCCGCGGACCTCGCCGACGATGATGCGGTCGGGCCGCATCCGCAGCGAGTTGCGGACCAGGTCGCGGATCGTGACCTGGCCCTGTCCCTCGACGTTCGGCGGACGCGTCTCCAGCCGCACGGTGTGCGGCTGGACGAGCACCAGCTCGGCGGCGTCCTCGACCGTGATGATCCGCTCGTACTCGGGGATGAACGCGGACAGCGCGTTCAGCATCGTGGTCTTCCCGGAGGCGGTCCCCCCGGAGACGATGACGTTGAGCCGCGCCCGCACGCAGGCCGCGAGCAGGTCGGCCGTGGGCTGGTCGATGCTCTTGTACGTGAGCAGCTCGGGCAGGCCGAGCGCCTTGGGGAACAGCCGGATCGTGACGGTCGGCCCCTTGAGCGCGAGCGGCGGCAGCACGACGTTGACACGGGCGCCGCGTGGGAGCCGGGAGTCCGGGGGGAGGCGGGCATCGACCATCGGGCTGGACTCGTCGACGCGGCGGTTGACGGTGGACACGATCCGGTCGATGGTCTGCATCAGCTGGTCGTTGCTCGTGAAGCCGCTGGGGAGCCGCTCGAGCCGCCCGAACCGCTCGACGAAGACCTCGTCGTGGCCGTTGATCATGATCTCGCTGATCGCCGGGTCGGCGAGCAGCGGCTCGAGCACGCCGAGGCCGATCGACTCGTCGACGACCCGGCGCACCAGCCGGTTGCGGGACCGGGTGCTGAGGATGATGCCCTCGCGCGAGATCAGGTGCGCGATCACCCGCTCCAGCCGCAGCCGGCGCTGGGCAGCCTCGAGCCGGCTGAGCTCGTGGAGGTCGACCTCCTCGAGCAGCAGGCTCTTGAACTTCTCGACCAGCGGCTTGTCGACGTCCAGGACGGACTGCTCGCCCTGGCCCGCCAGGGCCGCGGCGGTCGTGTCGTCGCCCGAGAACTCCCGGTAGGACCTCACGGCAGGTACGCCGACCGGGTCAGCACGGGGTCGGGCACGAAGTCGTCGATGAAGGAGGGGACCGGGACCTTGACCGAGACGGTCACGCTGGAGGGGGTGTACATCTGCTTGCCGCCCTTCGGCACGCAACCGACGACGTCGAGGTAGTCGGACAGGGTGCTCCGCGCGGCGCCGCAGCCGTCCTGGCCCAGGCTCTGGGCGCGGGCGCCCTGCCGGGCGGCCTCGTTCAGGCTGACCATGGCCCACATCAGGACGCAGACCTGGAAGACGACGAGCAGGAAGATCAGCGCGATCGGCAGGTACCCGACCAGCTCGAGCGTCGCGGCGCCGCGCTCGCCCCGCAGCCGCCGGGGGGGCCGGGCGGTCACGGCTCCTCCACGACGTCGCGGACGGTGACGAACTCGGTCGGCAGCCCCAGGAACTTGCCCTTCTCGAACCCCGGGATGCCGAGCGAGACCTCGAGGCCCCGGAAGGTCTGGGTGACGTCGACCTCGTCCCGGAACGGACGGGGCAGGGCGTCCTCGGCGGCCTGCTGCGGGTCGTGGCCCAGGCTGGCCGCCCGGGTGGCGGCGCCTGCGGCGTGCTGCTGCAGGACCGCGCCGGTCCCGACGGCCGCGAAGTAGAGCATCAGCATGACGACCAGGATCAACACCGGCAGCATGCCGGCCCACTCGAGGGTGACGGCACCCTCGTCGCGGGCGCGGCGGCGCGATGACGGCTCCTTCTCGGTCGGTGTCGGCGTTGCGGTTCCAGGCACGAGTCCGATCTCCTTCCCGATCTTGCGCAGCTCGCTCCACCACTGGCCCCGGACCGCGAGCGGGTCGCGCGCGTTGAGTGCGGGTTCGAGGCGCCGGAAGCCGGCCGGCAGGGCGACCGGGATGACCGAGGCCTTGGTGAGCTGGCGCACGGTCTCCATCGAGACCGTCACCTGCTTGCTGGCGCGGTTGAGCAGGACCCGGATGTCCGCCTCCTTGCTCACGCCCAGGGAGTCCCAGGCGTTGATCGTGCGACGCATGCCCCGCATGGAGGCGACGTCGGGGTTGACCACGAGCACGACCTCATCGACGAGCTCGAGCACCGTGGCCTGGGCGGGCGTGACGTGCGAGCCGAGGTCGACCAGGACGAGGTCGTACTGACGTCGCAGGGCGGCGACGATCTGGCGCAGCGCGGCCGAGGTGACCGCCTCGACCTCCCGGATGTCCGGCGGCGCGAGCAGGATGTCGACGCCGGACTCGTGCTGGGTCATGGCGTCGGCCACGGTCCCGGGCGACAGGTCGTCGGCGACCTTCGCCAGGTCGGAGATCCCGAGCCGGTGCCGCACCTCCACGTGGCCGGGCACGTCGCCCTTCTCCAGGTCCAGGTCGACCAGGCAGATGCTCAGCGAGGCGACGGTGCGGGCGACGTCCAGGGCCATGTGCGTGACCACCGTGGTGGTGCCGACCCCGCCCTTGGCGCCGGCGACGCCGATCAGGCGGCCGCGACCGGTGTCGTCGTCGAAGCCCTGGCCGCCGGTGCCCTGGGACAGGATCCGACGCATCTGGGTGGACCAGGCCTGTGCCGAGAGCAGCCGGGTCTCGAGCTGTGCGTAGGTCGCGGGCAGCGTGACGATGCCGCGCGCCCCGGCCTCCATCGCGTTGGTCAGCGCCTCGGCGTCGGCGTTCTTGGACGCGAGCAGCATGGCCGTGGCCGGCCGGCGCACGCTGAGGTCGCGCAGGACGGAGAGCACCGGCTCGGGGCCGAGCAGCTCGTCGACGAGCGCGACGTCTGGGTCCATCCGCAGCAGGGCCGCCCGCAGCTCGTCGGTGGAGGTCGCGATGAACGCGACCTCGGTGTCGGAGACCTCGAGGACGGTGCGCTGCAGCTCCTGGCCGAGCGCCTGGTCCTCGGTGGCGATGACGACGCGGATCACGGGATCTCCGGGACGGGGACGGGCTGGTCTTCCTGACCGACCGGGACGGGGGTGCCGCCGAGGTTGCCGGCATCGAAGGAGTCGGCGTCCTCGGACCGGTCGGTCCCGACGTCGGTGGGCAGGGCCACCAGCCGGACCTCCTCCGCGAACGCCGTGGCGTAGGTGACCGCCAGCGAGTCCGACGGCTCGAGGGCGAGGGTGACCGGGACGACGTCGCTCTGCTCGATGCCCTGATCGGTGTTCTCCACGATGGTCTGGCGGCCGCCGATGGAGACCACCCGGACGTCGCGGACCAGGACCCGCACCTGGGCCGGCAGGCCGGGCACCGTGGCGAAGACGCTGTAGAGGTCGACCCGGTCGCCGGGACGGACCCGACCGGCGAGGCCGGTGACCGGGTCGACGTTGATGGCGACCTCGCGCTCGGTGCTGGACAGGTCGGACGGAGGGATGAGCATGTCGGACGAGATGATCGTGCCCGCCTCGACCCGGAACCCGACCCGGCGGCCGTCCAGCTCGGGCAGCTCCAGCCGCGAGGCCGGCGAGGTCCACCGCTCGGGGATCTGGACGGGCTCGAGGTTGGTCTGGCTCAGCGGCGCGTAGGGATCGATCGCCGCGTTCGCCTGGTAGACGGTGGTGAGCGGACCGACCTTGCTCTCCACGCTGCGCACGTAGTTGGTGAGGAAGACGAAGACGGTCATCGCGACCAGCACGCTGAGCACCATCAGGATGAGGCCTCGTCGCTGGCGGGGGTTCACGTGGTCCTTCCGGTGGCGGCCAGGGGGGCATCGGGGTCGTGCGCGTCGCCGGCAGCACGGCCCTTGAGGACGTCGAGGGAGCGCAGGGCGTCCTCGGAGCCGAGCACGCGCAGTCGGCAGAACACGCAGACGGGGTCGATGGTCGACAGGCCGCACGAGCGGCAGGGCGCACCCCGCGGACGCAGCATCTGCTGGAAGTCGCTCGGGACCATCGCGAGCTGGAGGTCCTCGGTGCGGCCGAAGAGGGCGGACCAGCTGCCCGGGAGCTCGCGGAGGTCGACGCCGCGGGGGGCGACCTGGGCCAGGATCGCCGACAGCATCTGGTCCTGCGGGTCGACCCGCGTGCTGTAGACGTGCACCGTGCCGCGACCGAGCGGCTCGAGCGCGGCGGCGACCGCCTTCGTGCCGAGCGTGTCGGGGTCGGGGTGCAGCCGGACGAGGTAGCGGCTGCCCGGCAGCATCGATCGCGCGTGCTGGCGCAGGCTCGGGTTGGGGTGCGGCAGCTTGGCCACACCGGGGACGATCGCCGCGGACCAGATGGCGTCCGACAGGTCGTGCCAGGCGGCCGCCCCGTGCCCGGCGTCGTCGGCGATGTCGCGCGCCATCGCCATCGCGAGCAGACCGGCGAGGGGGGCCTGGGGGAACGAGACGTGCGCCACCGGGAGGAGGGGGCGGTCTGCGTCCAGACCGGTGCAGGCGACCCGGGCGAGGTGGACGTGGGCCGGGTGGCTGGAGACCAGGACGGGGGTGTCGTCGTCGGCCATGCACGCCGCGAGAGAGCCGGGTCGGGTGACGTCGACGACGTGGACACCGGCGACGACCTCGTGGAGACCGGGTGACCCGGTCGTCGCCACGACACCTCTCCACATCGTCCCCACCCCCCGAAGGTTCCCAGCTCCCGTGCCTAAGCCGGCCAATGCGCGCCGCGCCAGAAGTTAGCCAGAAGGTACCGGAGCGGGACAGGTCCGACCCTGGGCCCCCGGACCCAGGTACGCCGTAAGGTGAGGCCGTGGGAGAAAAGGCCACCGATCGGGTCAAGCACCGCGTGATGCGCGTGGGTGAACCGGGTGTCGGGTCGCGCGTCGGCGCGGTCGAGGTGGGCGCCGTCGAGGTGGCGGACACCTACCTCACCCGGTTGCGCGGCATGCTCGGCCGACGCAGGCCGCCCGCGGGCCTGCTGTTCCTTCCCGGTGGCAGCGTGCACGGCGTGGGCATGACCCGCCGGCTCGACGTCGCCATGCTCGCGCCGCAGGAGGGCGCCGAGCCCGGTGCCGGCCCCTATCGCGTGGTGCGCACGGCCGTGCTGCCGCCGTTCGGCCTGGTCACCTCGCGGCGCGGTGTGGAGGCCGTGCTCGAGGCCCCGGTCGGCAGCTTCGCCGGCTGGGGGCTGGTGGCCGGGGCCACCGTCTGGTTCGTCGATCAGTAGCTGGGGGGCGGGGGCCCCTCGAGCGACCTCTGCCGCCGCCGCCACAGCAGGAAGACGACGCCCGCGGCGACGGCGAGCATGAAGACCAGGAACAGCACGGTGCCGCCGCCACCGCCGCTGGACGGCGCCTCGGGCAGCGGGACCGCCTCGGCGTCCGGGGTCGCGTCCGTGGACTCCGACCCCGGCGGCGACCCGCTCTGTGAGCTGCCCGGCGACCCGCTCCCGGTGGAGCTCTCGCTGGGCGACAGGGTCCCGGTGGTGGAACCGGCCAGCACGCCGTCCAGGAAGAGCTCGAGCACGAACGGGTGCTCGGTCTCCTCAGGGAAGCCGGACGTGCGCAGGTTCAGGTAGTACGTGCCCGCCTCGCGCACCGCGCCGCCCGCGGTCCTGGTGCCGTTGATGTCGCCGGTCGAGACCGCCATCGTCTCGGCCTGCCCGGTGCCGAGCCCGTTCAGCTGGGAGATGTCGACGCGTCTGGCCGATCGGTCCTGCCACTCCAGCGCGACGCGAGCGCTGCTGGGCACCCCGGCGGTCTTGACGGTGAGGCGGGCGGTCATCTCGCCGCTGCGCTCGAGGTCGGCCGCGAACCACAGCGACTCGCCGGCCAGGAAGGTGTCGGTGTACGTGCCGGACCCCAGCACCGGCGCGTCGATCAGGGCGGACGCTCCCTGTACCGGCTCGCCACGCGGCTCGAACACGCGTGCCCCTCGGATCCGCGCGGCCGACAGCGCGTCGGCCAGCAGCCCGACGTCCTGGACCGAGGTGAACTCGCCGCCACCGGCCTCGGCCATGCACTGCAGCTGGTCGCGTCCGGCCGGCTCGACCTGCAGGCCGATGGTCTCGACCCGCAGGTCGACGCCGGACGCGATGAGGTCCTTGGTCACCGCGCACGGCTCCGGACCGAGGTCGGGGTAGCACTCGTCCGCGCCGTCCGAGACCAGGATGATCGTGCTCGCGTAGCCCTTCGGGATGTCCTTGGCGGCCTGCTGCAGCGACAGCCCGATGGGCGTCTCACCCAGGGCGTCGAGCCCGTTGACGGTGTCGACGAGGCGCTTCTTGTCCAGCCGGTCGACGGGCACGACCAGCTCGCTGTCGGTGCACGCCTTCGTCTTGTCGCTGCTCGGTACCCGGTGGCCGTAGACCCGCAGGCCGACGTCGAGCCCCTCGTCCGGCAAGGCGTTGACGATCGTGGTCATCGCCTTCTTGGCGGCCACGATCCGGGTCGATCCCGCGCCGTCCGAGCGCAGCATCGACCCGGAGAAGTCCATGATGAACAGCACCGCCTCGCGCTGGAGCGCAGCGGGTGAGGCCTCGGCGGGACGTGAGCCCCCCGGCAGCACCAGCAGCGCCAACGTGAGGACGGCCGCCAGGATCGCGCACCAGCGCCTGCGCCCCGTCACCCGCGGAAGCATAGGTGAGCCCGGTCGGTCCGTGGCCCGAACCCACCCGAACGGGGTCAGGTCACCGCAGGCCGAGCCGCTCGAGGACCTCGTCGTACCGCAGCTGGGTGAGGACCTCGGGATCCTCGGCGCCCGCCTCGACCTCGTCCCAGTCGCGAGGGCAGGCGACCGTCGGCTCGTCCTTGCCGCGCAACGACCACGGCGTGATCGTGGTCTTCGAGCCGGAGTTCTGGCTCCAGTCCAGGAACACCTTCCCCGGTCGCTTGGACTTGGTCATCACCGCCGTCACGAGCTTGCCGTGCTCCTTCGCCAGCTGCTCGGCCAGGACCCGGACGCGGTCGCGGACGGCGTCCGGGTCGTCGTCCCCGGGGCCACCGCCGCTGACGAGGTCGGCGTACAGCTGCATGCCCTTGCTGCCGCTGGTGACCGGCCACGGTGCGAGACCATCGTCCTGCAGGCGCTCGCGGACCCACAGCGCGACGGTCGCGCACTCCTTCAGACCCGTCCCGGGGCCGGGGTCGAGGTCGATGACGAGGCGGTCCGGGCGCTGCGGGCGGCCGTCGGCGTCGACCGTCCACTGCGGGGTGTGCAGCTCGAGGGAGTTGAGGTTGGCGTGCCAGACCAGCGAGGGGAGCGAGTCGATCAACGGCCAGTCGATGAGCGTGTGCCGCTGGGACTCCGGGTTCTCGACCGGTGCCCGCCGCACCCAGCGGGGGGTCCCGCTGCTGGCGTTCTTCTCGAAGAAGCTCATGTCGCCGGTGCCGTGCGGCCAGCGCTTGCGGGTCACCGGCCGGTCGGCGAGCTCGGGGAGGAGGTGGTCCTTGACCAGCGTGTAGTACTGCAGCACCTCGGCCTTGGTCGTCCCCGTCATCGGGTACAAGACCTTGCCGAGGCTGGTCAGGCCGATCCTGGTGCCCTCGACGTCGACGAAGACCCGTTGCGTCTCAGGGCTCACGGCTCGAGGTCCTGCACGGACAGGTCGGTGCGGACGCCGCGGAAGACCGGCTGGCGGATCCGGCCGTCCGGCTGGCGGCCCATGTGGCGTACGTCGATGACGACGGCCGGCTCGACCCAGCGGGCCAGCCTCACGTCCGGGTCGGGCGGTCGGGCGGCGAACGGGTGCGTGTCGGTGGTGAGCGGGCCGAGCAGCCGGGTCAGGGTGGCCACGACAGGTCCCGCGATCCCGCTGCCCACGCGGCCGGCGACCACCCAGCCGCCCTCGCCGTCGGGCAGCGCGACCCAGACCGACGCGAGGGTGCTGGTGGTCCCGGTCTGCGGGTTCCACCCCACCACCGCGTACGACTCCACCCGGCGGTGCGCGGTCTTGATCCAGTCCTTGCTGCGCCGGCCGGGGCGGTAGAGCGCGGTGCGGCGCTTGCTGACGACGCCCTCGAGGCCCTGGGCCCTGGTGGCGGTGAACAGCAGCTCGCCGTCGTCGTAGGCCGGTGGCGCCTGCCAGTGCGAGGCGGCGCCGGTGCCGCCGAGGTCGAGCCGCTCGAGCACGCCGCGGCGCTCGTCCTGCCGCATCGACAGCAGGTCGACCCCGTACAGGCGCAGGACGTCGAAGGCCATGAAGGTCACCGGGTGCCGCTCGGAGAGCTCGCGGGCGCGCCGCTCGTTGCGGACGTGGATGCGGCTCGCGAGGGTGGCGAAGCTGGGGAGCCCACCGTCGAGCGCGACGACCTCGCCGTCGAGGAGGACGTCGGCGGGCAGGTGCTCGCCGGCGACCAGCTCGGGGTAGGCGGCCGAGACGGCGTTGCCGTTGCGCGAGCTCAGCCGCAGCCGCCCGTCGGAGACCTCGGCGATGACGCGCATGCCGTCCCACTTGACCTCGTGCGACCAGGCCTCACCCGTCGGCGGCGACGCGCCGTCGTCGTTGGCAGTGGCGAGCATGGGCTGCACGGGTCCATCCTGTACCGGTGAGAGCTATGTGGAAGGGCTCGGTCTCCTTCGGGCTCGTGAACGTGCCGGTGAAGATGTACACGGCGACGTCGAGCAACGACGTCTCGTTCCACCAGGTGCACCGCGAGGACGGCGGACGCATCCGGTACAAGCGGATCTGCAGCGTGTGCGGCGAGGAGGTCTCCTACGACGAGATCGCCAAGGGGTACGAGGCCGACGACGGCCAGCTCGTGATCCTGACCGACGAGGACCTCGCCGACCTGCCCGTGCACGGCAGCCGCGAGATCGAGGTCGAGCGGTTCGTCCCCTCGGACCAGATCGACCCGCTGCTGCTCGAGAAGAGCTACTACCTCAGCCCGGAGAACACCGGCCGCAAGCCCTACGCCCTGCTGCGCGAGGTGCTCGAGCAGAGCGACCGGATGGCGCTGGTGCACGTGTCGATCCGCTCGCGCTCCACGCTGGCCGTGCTGCGGGTGCGCGACGACGTCATCGTGCTGCAGACCATGATGTGGCCGGACGAGATTCGCCAGCCCGACTTCGAGAACCTCCCCGACAGCTCCGAGCTGCGTCCGCAGGAGCTGGCGATGGCGTCGTCGCTGGTCGACTCGCTCACCGGCGACTACGAGCCGGACGAGTTCGTCGACGACTACCGCGACGCGGTCGAGGCGATGATCCAGCGCAAGCTCGACACCGGCGACGCCGAGGAGGCCCCCGCCGAGAAGGAGGCCGCCGCCAGGGGTGGTGGCGAGGTCATCGACCTGCTGGCCGCGTTGCAGCGGTCGGTCGACGAGGCCGGCGCCCGGCGCGGTGGCTCGTCGTCGTCCGGCTCCTCGTCGGGCGCGAAGAAGACCGCGCCCGCGCAGAAGTCGGCGGCGAAGAGGGCTGACCCGGCGAAGAAGTCCGCTGCGAAGAAGGCTGCGCCGGCGAAGAGGACGGCGGTGAAGAAGTCTGCGGCGAAGAAGTCCGCCGAGAAGAAGACGGCCGCCAAGAAGAGCGCCTGAGCAGCCGTCTCACACCGGCGCGTAGGCCTCGCCGGGTGCGTGGCCGGGCAGGGGTGGGACCTGGACGTCCTGGTGGGCGCCGATCGGTGAGGTCCAGCGGTCGGCGGTGACGTGGCCGGTGCCATCGACCTCGGCCTGGACGTGCCAGAGGCCGGCGGTCTTGTAGCGGTGGCAGCGCCGCGACCGCGGCGACAGGTTCTGCACCGAGGTGGGGCCGCGGGGGTGCGGGATGGTGTGGTCGAGGTCGGCGCGTCCGGCGGCGACGCCGCAGCCGGGGAAGGTGCAGACCGGGTCGCGGGCCCGGACCAGCTCGCCGAGCTTCCCGCTGGGCCGGTAGCCGCCGGTGCTGCCGCTCGCCTCTGCGGATCTCGCGACGGCGGACAGGCCGGCGGCCAGCAGAGCGGTTCGGGTCCAGCCGGTCTCGGGGGTGTGGCCGATCCGCAGGATCCGGGTCAGGTTGCCGTGCTGGTCGCTCAGCAGCAGGCACGTGGTGGCGCCCGCCGCCCCGGGACCCTGGCGG
>JBBQSN010000063.1:0-18566 GCA_038213835.1 Actinomycetales bacterium | reverse complement strand
CACGTCGGCCGCCGCGATCCAGGTCGCGGCGTTCCAGACCGAGACCCCCGCCCAGGCCGCGACCTCACGGGCGGCCAGGTCGTCCAGGTCGGCCCGGGTGAACCTGGTCGAGCCCAGCACCGTGCCCGACGGGGACGCCAGAGTGTCGAGCAGGTGCGCGTTCTGACGGCGCGAGTGCTGGGCCAGCAACCGGACCAGCCGGATGTCGTTCGCCTCGGCCGCACACCGGGCCAGGGTGCGCGTCCGCAACCCCTCACCCAACCAACGACCGACCCGCTCCGACCCCATGCACGAAGTCTAGAAGCACCCTCTGACAACGGCTTTGACGCAGGAGCCGCTCGAAACGCGCGTCACGATGACGACCGCGACGACCCAAGGCGCTTTCGGATCTCCGGCAGTCCCGGGCCTGAGAGCCGTTCCAGCGCAACGGGTCGGTGCGCGACGGTCAGCAGCAGCGCCTCCGTGGTCCCTTCGACCAGCTCACCCTCGCCGGCGGTCCAGCCGGTGTCGGTGGCCACCAGTCGCAGCCCGCGCAGCCGTCGGCGCGCGAACCACGGCCAGCCGAGCGACCAGGCCCGGGTGGCGGCCTCCTGCGCGGCGTCCGGGTCGAGCGGCAGGGTGGCCCCGAGCGGGATCGCGACGTCCTGAGCGTGCACCAGGCTGTCGATCAGGGCCTCTCGGCAGGTGACCCCCACGTTGTGCCGCCGTGAGCCGACCATCGAGCGCAGGCCCTCGACCAGCTCGTCGGGTGCGCGCCGCCGCGACTCGCGCCGAGCGGCCTCGCGGATGGGGCGGTTCAGGCCGGGGGCACGCAGTGCCATCGCGAGGGCGTCGCGCATCCCCAGCTGCTGGAGGGTGAGATGGGCGGCGACGTCGCGTACCGTCCAGCCCGCGCACAGCGACGGCTCGTCCCACTGTCGCGTGTCCAACGAGCTCAGCAGATCGGCCGTTCGCAGCCGCTGCTGGTCGATCGCGTGCCATACCTGGTCCTCGTCCACGACGGACTCCTCTCAGCCTTCGTCCCGCCCCGATGCGAGCACGGTGGTCACCAGAGCCACCACGAGCGGCTCGGGATCGAAGTGCGATGCGGGGTCGGCCAGCTCGTGCAGCACGAGACCCGTCCAGTAGTTCAGGACCAGGTGGGCGTCCTGCTCCGGACGGGACGAACCGGCCTCGCGCAACCACCCCGCCGCGCGCCCGCTGACGCCCGCTCCTTCGGCGTGCAGGTGAGCGCGCAGCGTCGGGCGGTGCGCCGCCTCGAGCAGGACGGCGTAGCGGGCGAGCGTGAGCGTCCGGTTCGGGCCGGTGGCCTCGACGGCGAAGGCGGCGAGGGCTCGACCCAGGCCTGCGGGGGTGGAGCCGTCCACGCGATCGACGACGCCGTCCCAGACCGACGCCTCGCGTTCCACGAACCGGTCGACCACGCCATCGACGAGGGCGTCGCGGGTGCGGAACAGGTTCGAGGTCGACCCGGTGGGCAGGCCGGCGGCGGCGTCGACGGCGCGATGGGTCAGCGCCCGGACACCCTGCTGGCCGAGCAGGGCGATGGCGGCGTCGAGGACGGTGTCACGGCGACCCACGTGCTCACACTACACCTGTAGTTCGCTGCCACGTCCATCAACGGCTCGGATCCGGGAAGGGCCCGCCCAGGCACTCCCCGAAGCACCCGGGCCTGCTTCGCTCACGAGAGCGCCGCAGACACCACCTCGCGCGCAGCGGCCTGCACCTGCTCGAGGTGCTGGGGCCCGCGGAAGGACTCGGCGTAGATCTTGTAGACGTCCTCGGTGCCCGACGGCCGCGCCGCGAACCAGGCCGACTCCGTGGTGACCTTGAGCCCACCGATCGCCGCCCCGTTCCCGGGGGCCTCGGTGAGCGTCGCCGTGATCGGCTCGCCGGCGAGCTCGGTGGCCGTGACGTCCGAGGGCGACAGCTTCGCGAGCTTCGCCTTCTGCTCACGGTCGGCGGGCGCGTCGACCCGTGCGTATGACGAGGTCCCGAACCGCTCGGCCAGCTCGGCGTGGTGCTGGCTCGGGCTCCGTCCCGTGACGGCCTGGATCTCGGACGCGAGCAGCGCCAGCAGCAGCCCGTCCTTGTCGGTCGTCCAGACCGTGCCGTCGTGCCGCAGGAACGACGCGCCGGCGCTCTCCTCACCACCGAAACCCACTGTGCCGTCGAGTAGCCCGGGGACGAACCACTTGAATCCGACCGGCACCTCGAGCAGGTCCCGCCCGAGGTCGGCGACCACCCGGTCGATCATCGAGGACGACACCAGGGTCTTGCCGACCGAGACGTCCTTCCCCCACCCGGGACGGTGCGCGAACAGGTAGCCGATCGCCACCGCCAGGTAGTGGTTCGGGTTCATCAGCCCGCCGTCAGGCGTGACGATCCCGTGTCGGTCGGAGTCGGCGTCGTTGCCCGTCGAGACGTCGTAGGCGTCCTTGGCGCCGATCAGCGAGGCCATCGCGTTCGGCGACGAGCAGTCCATCCGGATCCTGCCGTCGGTGTCCAGGGTCATGAACGACCACTGCGGGTCGACCCGCGGGTTGACGACCGTGAGGTCGAGGCGGTGGCGCTCGGCGATCGCCCCCCAGTAGTCGACCGACGCGCCGCCGAGCGGGTCCGCGCCGATGCGCACCCCGGCGGAGCGGACGGCGTCGAGGTCGAGCACCGAGGGCAGGTCGTCCACGTAGTGCGCGAGGAAGTCGTAGCCCTGGACGGCCTCGCGGGTGCGGTCGGTCGAGACGCGGCGCACCCCGTCGAGCCCGGCACGGAGCAGCGCGTTGGCGCGGTCTGCGATCCATCCGGTGGCGTCGGAGTCGGCAGGGCCGCCGTGAGGGGGGTTGTACTTGAACCCGCCGTCCCGCGGCGGGTTGTGCGACGGCGTGATGACGACGCCGTCGACCTGACCGTGCGAGCCCTCTCGGTTGAGCCGCAGGATCGCGTGCGAGACAGCGGGAGTGGGGGTGTAGGCATCCTGCTCGTCGACCAGCACGGTGACGTCGTTCCCCACCAGCACCTCGAGCGCGGAGTGCCACGCAGGCAACGACAGGGCGTGGGTGTCGCGTCCCATCACCAGGGGTCCGGTGAACCCCTGGCCTGCCCGGTACTCGCAGATCGCCTGAGTGATCGCGAGGATGTGCGGCTCGTTGAAGGCGCCGTCGAGGCTGCTGCCGCGGTGGCCGGACGTCCCGAAGACCACCTGCTGCGCCGGGTCGTCCATGTCGGGGGTGCGGTCCGCGTAGGCGTCGAGCAGGGCCGTGACGTCGACGAGGTCCTCGGGCTGGGCCGGCTGTCCGGCGCGGGGGTGGGCCATGCGCCGATCCTGGCACCGCACGGGCTGTGAGTCACCCGTGAGTCACGTGCGGGGCGTCAGCAGGTGCAGCCGGGCTCGAAGCCGCGCTGCGGGCGGCCGGGCACCGCGGCCACGGTCGCGGCGTACCTGCGCAGCTCGTAGGCGGTCGTGGCTAGCCGCCAGGGGTCGTCGTCCCGCGCGTGCAGGTCGTCGAAGTAGTCGGAGGACGTCATCCCGGCACCGCCTCGAAGGGTCGCGAGAAGTGCGCCAGCACCTGCGGCGGGAGGACGGCCGCGGCCTGCGCGGCAGGTCCGACGGCGAGCACCGAAAGGCCGGTCACGGCACCCGCCCGTGGCCGTCGACGACGAGGCTGCCGAGCGCGGAGAGGTCCTTCTCGGCGTGGTGCTGCCGGACGAAGGTGCGCAGGTCCTCGACCCGGGTGCTGTGAGGCCCGTCCAGCGCGAGCGGTCCTGGCCCGAGCGCCCGGTCGACCCGGGCGACGACCTCGTCGACCGCCGCCGCGGCGCTGGCGCGCACCGACTCGGCCAGGGCCCGCCGGGCGGGGACGTCGTCGCCCCCGGCGTCGACCACCCGCGCGGCCTCGGCGAGGTGGCACCAGGTGCGGTCGAGCACGCTCGTCACAGCTCCGAGGTGGGCCAGACCGTGCTCGGGGAGCCGGCGACGACGAGCAGCTGCCGACAGCGTGTCCCCGACAGCACGAGCACCGCCCCACCAGACGGCAGCAACGCCGATCGCGTTGTCCCAGAACCGAACCCGGCCGGTGTAGTCGCCCGACCGACCGACGGGTTCGGCCGGCACGCCGCTCACGGAGAGGGTGGCCGTCCCCGCCCGGCGCATGCCGTGCCCGACCCAGGCAGGTCCGGTCGGCTGCACGAGTCCCCGGGTGCGGGCGTCGTCGAGGTCGAGCGCGAACAGGCGCGAGGTACCGTCGTGGGTCGCGGTCACCAGCGCGTGCGAGGCCAGGGCCCAGCCGGAGCAGAACGCCTTGGTCCCCTCGAGCACCCAGCCGTCGCCGTCGCAGGTGGCCTGCAGGACCAGGCCCGGCGGCTCGGCGGCCCACACCGCCCACGCGCTGCCCGGACCGGGGACCACCGTGCCGAGGTCCGCCAGGATGCTCGCGGCGTCCAGGTGCGGCTCGACCAGCTTGCCCAGGCACAGGTCGCGCGCGCCCTGCTCCGCCAGCCACGTCCAGCGATCGATCGTGCCGGCGCCCGTCCGGGGAGCGGTCGCGAGCGCACGGTCGACGTCGTCACGGGTGACCTCGCCGGGGAGGGTGCTGTCCACCGCCCCATCGTCGCGCCGTGGTGCACCCCGCGCGCGGTGGGCGGTGACCGGCCGCCCCGGATGCGCCGTCCGCCCGAGCGGGCCAGCATGGGACCAGCCGACCCGCACGGGGTCGGGCCGACCACGGGCGGTCTCGCGACCGTCCCCACGAGGAGGCGATCGGGATGACCGAGAACAACGACGAGACCACGCACGGCCCGGCCGACGGCGGCGCCGAGCACGGCCCCGCCGACGGGGGCGCCCAGCACGGCCCTGCCGATGGTGGTGCCGATGGCGGTGCCGATGGCGGTGCCGATGGCGGTGCCGACGGCGGCGCAGAGGCTGGCGCAGAGGCCGGCGCTGACGGCGGCGCTGACGGCGGCGCTGACGGTGGTGCCGACTCCGGCGCGTGAACCGAGCACATCTCGCGCGGCTGGTGCCCGACCCGGACGAGTTCGGGTCGCGGCACTGGTCGCGCGCGCCGCTGCTCACCCGTGCGGCCGACCTGCCGATGCCCTTCGACGACCTGCTGGACCAGGCGGCCGTCGACGAGCTGGTGTCGCAGCGCGGCCTGCGCACCCCGTTCCTGCGCGTCGCGAGGGCCGGCAGCACCCTCGGTGACCGCGCGTTCACCGCCGGCGGAGGGGTCGGTGCGGCGATCGCCGACCAGGTCAGCGACGACAAGCTGGTGCGGCTGTTCGCCGACGGTGCGACCCTCGTCCTGCAGGGACTGCACCGCACCTGGCCCGCCCTGACGCGCTTCTCGCAGGGACTCGCAGCCGACCTCGGGCACCCGGTCCAGGTGAACGCCTACGTGACGCCGCCGGCCAACCAGGGGTTCGCCGACCACTACGACGTGCACGACGTCTTCGTGCTGCAGACGCACGGACGCAAGAGCTGGCGGATCCACGCCCCCGTGCACGAGTCCCCGCTGCGTGACGACGTCTGGACCGACCGGTCGGTCGCCGTCGAGGCGGCCGCGGCCGAGCCCGCCGTCATCGACGCCGTGCTGGAGCCCGGCGACTGCCTCTACCTGCCGCGCGGCTGGCTGCACGCCGCGACCGCTCTCGGCGAGGTCAGTACGCACGTGACCATCGGGGTGCACACCTGGACCCGTCACCACGTGGCGCGGCGGCTGCTCGACCAGGCGCTCGAGACCGCCGGCCTGGACCTCGCCGTGCGCGGCTCGCTGCCGCTCGGGGTCGACGTCGGCGCCGCGGAGGAGATCGCCACCGAGGTCGAGGACGTCCGCCGCACGCTCCTGGAGGCGCTGGCCGGGATCCCGGTCGAGCAGGTGGCCTCAGGCCTGCGCGGCTCCGCCCTGAGCAGCCAGCGCGCCGCGCCGATCGGGCCGCTGGCCCAGCACGAGGCCGCTCGGACCCTGGGCCCCGGGACGACGCTGCGGTTGCGCGAGCACCTGATGGCGACCCTCGAGCACCGCGAGGGGTCGTCGGTGCTGCGCACCCGTGCCGCTGACGTCGCGCTGGACCCCGCCGACGGCGGGTGGGTGGGCGACCTGCTCCGGGACGGTGCCGCCGTCGTCGACGACGCGGCGCTCGACCTGGCCCGTCGGCTGCTGCTCGCCGGGGTGCTGGTGCCGACCGGGGGCTGAGTGAGATCTCGACGCAGGAGTCGGTGTGCTCGAGGCAGGCGCTCGGTGGACCGGGTGACGCGGCGAGCCCGACCTCCTGGTGGCACCCTCGGTGGGGTGACCGTCCCCGCCCCCCTCTGCGCGCAGGCGGCGCGCGAGCGCGGTGACCCACCCGCCGGCACCGCGGCACCGGCCGCCGGCTGGCTCCTGGTCGAGCACCCGGGGCCGTGGGAGCCCCAGGCGCTCGCCGGCGCCGGCCTGGGGACGGACGTGCTGCGGGCCCTGGGCGCGCGGGTGCGGAGCGACGGCTGGCGGGTGCTCCTCGTGCGTCGCTCCGGCCGCCGGGAGCCGGTCGCCGACCGCGGGTGGTGGGTGCTGCGGGGCCCACGTGCCGAGGCCCCGGACGGCGGCCTCCTCGCCCGCGGGCGATGGAGCGCCCCTCGCGACCTGCTGGCGGCCGCCGGCGTCGACGCGCGCGGGCCGACCACCGTGCCCGACGCCCGGACGCCTCAGCTCCTGGTCTGCACGCACGGCAGGCACGACACCTGCTGCGCGGTGCGGGGGCGGCCCGTGGTCGCGGCGCTGGCCGCACGGTGGCCCGAGAGCACCTGGGAGTGCACGCATCTCGGTGGTGACCGGTTCGCCGCCAACCTGCTCGTCGTCCCGGACGGCACCAGCTACGGATCGGTCGACGACACCGACCCCGTGCGCCTGGTCGAGGACCACCTGGCCGGACGGCTCGACGCGACCCACCTGCGGGGCTGGAGCCACCTGCACCCGTGGGAGCAGGCGGCCGCGGTCGAGGTGCACCGGATGCTGGGTCCGTTGTCCGCGGCCTCGGTCCGGGTCGACACGGGTCGGACCGAGCACGTCGTCGCGTCGCAGCGCTGGCGCGTCCACCTGGACGTGCAGGGACACGGCGGCGTCACGATGGACGTGCACGCCGAGACGGTACCGGCCGCGCGGCTGACGTGCCGCGCCTCCTCGGAGGCCGTCGCGGTCAGGTACCGGGTGGCGCTCAGCCCACGCTGACGAACGCCGCGAGGTCCTTGGACTGCTGCACCCGGGACGGCTCGTGGACGTACATCATGTGGCCGGCCTCGTAGTAGCGGACCTCGATGTTGTGCTGCAGCTCCACCGGGATGTGCAGGTGGGCCAGGGTGTGCTCCGCGGCCGTGTAGGGGGTGGCGCCGTCGTGGTACCCGCAGGCGACGTGCACCCGCAGGTGCGGATTGGTGCGCATCGCCGCCGACAGCTTCGACACCACCGACACCGCGCGGTCCTCGAACTCCTTGTAGGACCAGGGCCGCACCTTGTCGGTGAGGATCTCGTACGGCAGGTCGCTGCGGTACCCGAGGTCCTCGCGGACGTAGTGGTTGAAGGCGGCGCTGTACGGGCCGTGGATGGCCGTGTACGAGGGGTCCCGGTCGAGGTGCTCGCTCACCCGGTCCTTGTCCCAGCCCGTGAACCGGCCGTCCAGGCGGCCCACGGTGCGGCCCAGTGACCGCAGCAGCTCGGTGAAGAACCGGAGGTGCTCGATCCGCAGGTCGGCGCGCTCCACGTACTCGCGCGACAGCCCGGTGAGGCCTGCGATCTTGCGGACGGCCGCTGTGCGCTGGCTCGGCGTGAGGCGGGCACCGCGGGAGAGCACCCACGGGTAGTCGCGGGCGGCGTACTCCTCGGCCTCGGCCAGCACGTCCGACAGCTTCCGGTCGCCGTGCAGGCCGTGGTGGTGGGCGATCGCCGCGTAGGTGGGCAGGAACATGGCGTGCGGGGTGTCGTTGCCCTCGGTGAACCGGATCGTCCCCATGTCCAGGACCATCGAGATCAGCATGATCCCGTTGAGGTACATGCCGTACCGGGCCTGCAGGTGCTCGGCGAGGGCGGCGGCGCGCAAGGTGCCGTAGGACTCCCCGGCGAGGAACTTCGGGCTCATCCAGCGTCCGTTGCGCGTGGTCCAGAGCCGGATCACCTCGCCGACCGACTCCAGGTCGGCGGTGTAGCCGTGGAAGTCCTGCGGCTTGCCGCCCTCGACCGCGCGGGAGTAGCCGGTCGAGACCGGGTCGATGAAGACGAGGTCGGACTGGGCCAGCAGCGTCTCGGGGTTGTCGGCCAGGCCGTAGGGGGGCGGCAGCAGCTCGCCGGCGTCGCCCATCAGGACCCGGCGCGGGCCCAGCAGCCCGAGGTGCAGCCAGACCGAGGACGAGCCCGGACCGCCGTTGAAGCAGAACGTGACCGGGCGCTCCGGGTCGGGCACCCCCCCGGCGTCGTCCGAGCCGGAGCCGGTGTCGAGCGTGTACGCCGTGACGAACACCTCCGCCTGCGGCGTGTGGCCCTTGAACTCGCCCTTGTCCACCTCCTCGCGGCGCAGCACGACCCGTCCGGACGTGGCGGTGTACCGCAGCACCCGACGGCCGACCTTGACCCGGTGCCGGGTGGTGACGAGGTCGTCGCTCACCGGCGGGCGGGGGTCGGCCTTGGCCGGCACCGCCCCGGGTGCAGGGTCGTCGGTGGACGTGGTGTCGGGGGAGGTCTTCTCGTCGGCCACGTCCGGGACCCTAGCCCGAGGGGGCACGGGTGCGCGTCAGGGCAGGAACAGCCCGGCGTCGCCGAACTCGTGCCACAGGTAGCCGTCGGAGACGGCGGCGTCGTAACCCGCCTGGGCGAGCGCGCGTCCGGCAACCGCCTCGACCAGCAGCAGGTGCGAGGCCTGCGGGTCGTGCCACCCGCTGACGAGGCCGTCGACGACGCGCGGGGGCTCGTCCGGTGCGACGACCCGGGTGGTCCACCCGCGGGCGGCTACCGGCCGCCCGTCCGCGTCGACCGCCGACTCCAGCGCCCTGGTCGAGGTGGTGCCGACGGCCACGACCCGTCCGCCGGCTGCCCGGGTGGTCCGCACCGCCCGAGCGGTCGCCTCCCCGACCTCGAACCACTCCGGCTGTGGCGCCTCGCCCGACTCCTGGGACGAGAACCCGGTGTGCAGCGTGATCGGCACCACCCCGACGCCGCACGTCACCAGCCGTGTGACCAGCTCGTGCGTGAACGGCCGTGCGGCGCTGGCCATCTCCGCGCTCCCCGGGCGCAGGGAGAAGACGGTCTGATAGTCCTCCAGCGGGAAGCGGCGGTCCAGGTAGCCGTACGCGATCGGCCGGCCGTGGCGCGCGAGCAGCCGTTCGACCGGGTCGCCGGAGACCGTGGCGCGCCACAGCCGGTTCCCGTCCCCGGTCGGCGACGACGCCTGGCGCGGGTAGGGCTCGACCAGGGTCAGCGTCGCCCTGCCCTGGAGGTCCAAGGTCTCGCCCGTACGGGCGTCGAGCACCGGGTCGGCGGCGTGCGGCGCGGTGCGGAGCTCGACGACCCTGCTGCCGTCGTCGAGCCGCGCCCCCATGTGCACCACGACGGGGTCGGCCGTCCGGTGCCCGGAGGTGCGGACGCCGTCGACCTCTCCCGGCACCGTGGCCGAGTCGTTGACGACCAGGAGGTCCCCGGGCAGGAGGTGCTCGGCCAGGTCGTGGAACCGGGCGTGCGCCACGCCGGACGGCGAGGCGACCAGCAGCCGCACGCCGTCGCGGGCCAGGCCGCGCCGCTCGGCCGGCTCAGTGGCGAGGGACTGCACCGGTCGGTCGAAGGTGGTCGCCGGGGTGCTCGTCAGCGTGGTCATCGGGCATCGACCTCCACCGGGACGTCCGAAGCGCGCAGGCGTCCGCTCGGCGGCCGCCGCTCGAGCAGAGCCAGCAGCGACGGGACGACGGTCTCGGGGGTCGGGCGGTCGCCGATGTCCTCGCCGGGGAAGGCGTCCTGGTGCATGACGGTCCGCATGTCACCCGGATCGACCGCGTACCAGAGGATCTCGGGGTGCTCGGCTGCCCAGGTTCCGGTCAGGTGGTCGAGCGCCGCCTTGGAGGCGCCGTAGGCACCCCAGCCCTCGTAGTGCTCGGAGGCGGCGTCGGACGACACGTCGACGACCACGCCGCGGGCCGTCGTGAGACGAGCCAGCAGCTGCCGCGCGAGCTCGTGCGGAGCGACCACGTTGGTCTCCAGCACCCGGCGGAGCACGTCGGCGTCCAGGGCCTCGAGGCGTGGCTGCGGGCTCGCGCCCAGGGTGCTGGCGTTGTTGACCAGGAGGTCCAGCCGGCCGAGCCACGCGACCGCTGCGACCAGGTCGTCGCGGTGTCCGGCGTCGGTGACGTCCCCCGCCAGGGCCACCACGTCCGGGGCGCCCGCGGCGGCCAGCTCGTCCCGCACCCGGTGCAGCGCCTCGGTGCCCCGTGCGTCGATCACGAGCCTCCACCCGCGTCCGGCGAGGCCGAGGGCCAGCGCCCTGCCCAGCCCGGATGATGCTCCCGTCACCAGCGCCACCGGCGTCGTACCCGACAGGTCGTCTTCTTGCGTCAAGGGTTCCATGCGGCCGATGCTGGTAGATGAAGCGGACTTGAGGTCAAGGAGGACGTGTGAAGCCGACCGACCACATGACGATGGGAGAGGTCTCGCGCCGCAGCGGGTTCGCGCCGTCGGCGCTGCGCTTCTACGAGGCCGAGGGGCTCATCGTGGCCGAGCGCACCAGCGGCAACCAGCGTCGCTACCAGCGCAACGTGCTGCGTCGGCTGGCGTTCGTGCGGGCCGCATCGGTGGTCGGCCTCACGCTCGAGGAGACCCGTGCCGAGCTCGACTCGCTGCCGGACGGGCGCACGCCGTCCAAGGCCGACTGGCAACGCATCTCGCGGCACTGGCGCGGTCGCATCGACGAGCAGATCGCGGCGCTGCAACGGCTGCGGGACGGGCTCGACTCGTGCATCGGGTGCGGCTGCTTGTCGCTGCGCGCCTGCTCGTTCTCGAACCCGGACGACGTCCTCGGGGTGCGTGCCGGCGGCACCGGCGCCACCCTGCTGCCCCGGGTGCTGCGCAGGCAGCACCGGGCTTGATTCAGTTCGCGAAGACCTCGAACAGGAGGGCGTGCTCGACGCCGGCCGCCGCCGAGCCCATCTCGAGGATCGAGGTGACCAGCTCGCGCGGCTTCGGGAAGTCGTCCGGGAGTGCGTCGTTGTAGGCCCGGTGGGCCTCGAGCGAGGCGATCGCCGGCTCCAGGTGCCCCGTGACGTCGAGGAAGTGCGTGGCGTAGGCCGACGGCGTCATCAGCACCGCCTTCAGGCCCTTCCACGGCTCGAACCCCTCATCGACCAGCTCGGGGAAGATCCAGCGGTTGCCGGCGTCCTTGGCGGCGTCGAGGACGGCGGTGCCGACCGCTCGGTGGTCGGCCTGGTTCGACATCCCCGGACGGAACCGCAGCTCCTGGGTCCCGGTGACGACGACGTCCGGCTTCAGCCGCCGGATCGCCCGGCAGATGTCGCGCCGCAGATCCAGTGTCGGCTCCATCACGCCGTCCGCGTAGTCCAGGAACTCGACCACGTCGACCCCCACGACCGCGGCGCCGTCGCGCTCCTCCTGCTCGCGCGCCGGTCCGGCCTCGCACGGCGGCATCGTGTCGATGCCCGCCTCGCCCCGTGTCGCGAGCAGGTAGGTGACGGTCCTGCCCTGCTGCGTCCACCGGTGCACCGCGGCAGCGGTGCCGTACTCCAGGTCGTCCGGGTGGGCCGCGATGCACAGCACCCGCTCGAACGACTCGTCCAACGGCGGCAGGGACGGCGGGCCGGACGGGTTCTCGCTCATGCCCCCGACGTTAGGCACCGGGGATCTCCCCGTCCAGGCATGCGTCCACGTCTGGGAGACTCCCCGGGTGGACGAGGCCCCGACGCTGCCCGGTTGGACGCACACGTACTCGGGCAAGGTGCGTGATCTGTACACCCGCGCCGACCGGCCGGACGAGGTGCTCGTCGTCGCGAGCGACCGGGTGAGCGCGTACGACCACGTGCTGCCGACGCCGATCCCCGACAAGGGGCGGGTGCTCACCGCGTTGACGCTGTGGTGGTTCGAGCAGCTGGACGGCCGGGTCGGCAGCGTCGAGGGCCCGCTCGGGACGCACCTGCTGGGCACCGACGTGCCGGACGAGGTGCAGGGGCGCGCGATGCTGTGCCGCAAGCTCGAGATGGTGCCGGTGGAGTGCGTGGCGCGCGGCTATCTCACGGGGTCGGGGCTGGCCGACTACCGAGCCACCGGCGAGGTGTGCGGCAATCCGCTGCCCCCTGGCCTGGTCGACGGCTCGCGGCTGCCGGAGCCGCTCTTCACCCCCGCGACCAAGGCCGCGCTCGGCGAGCACGACGAGAACGTCTCGCTGGCGCAGGTGGCCGGCACCGTGGGGGACGGGCTGGCGCACCGGCTGCGCGACCTCACGCTCGCGATCTACTCGCTGGCAGAAGGGATCTCGCGCGAGCGCGGCATCCTGCTCGCCGACACCAAGCTCGAGCTGGGTCACGACCCCGCCACCGGGCTCCTCGTCCTGGGCGACGAGGTGCTCACCCCCGACTCCTCGAGGTTCTGGCCGGCCGAGGACCACGAGCCCGGACGCGCGCAGGCCTCGTTCGACAAGCAGGTGGTGCGCGACTGGCTCACCGGTCCGGACTCGGGCTGGGACCGTGCCGACGACGTCCCGCCCCCACCGCTGCCCGACGCAGTGGTCGAGCGCACCCGCGCGCGCTACGTCGAGGCCTACCTCCGGCTCACCGGACGGACGTTCGCATGAGGTCCGAGGTGCTGCGCGTCCGCACCGGGTCGCAGCCGGCCGTCGTCGACCTGACGAAGGAGTGCGCGGCGTTCGTCGCCGAGGAGCGGGACGGCCTGCTGCACGTGTTCGTGCCGCACGCGACCGCGGGGGTCGCCCTCCTGGAGACCGGGGCGGGCAGCGACGACGACCTGCTCACCGCGCTCGAGCACCTGCTGCCGCGCGACACCACGTGGCGGCACCGGCACGGCAGCCGGGGTCACGGGCGCGACCACGTCCTGCCGGCGCTGGTCCCCCCGTACGCCACCGTCCCCGTGCTGGACGGGCGGCTGGCGCTCGGCACCTGGCAGAGCATCTGCCTGGTCGACACCAACGTCGACAACCCCGACCGCCAGGTGCGGCTCTCCTTCGTCGCCGGCTGAGTGCTCGCCGGCTGCTGCCCCCGTGACGGTCAGCGCGGGGTGAGTCGGAAGACGGGGATGGTGCGGTCGGTGTGGCTCTGGTACCCGGCGAAGCCGCGGTAGGCGCGCACCATCTGCTCGTAGCCGCGGTCGCGGTCGGTGCCGCTGAGCTCGGTGACGTCGACCGAGCGGGTCTGCTCGCCGTCGACCAGGGCTGCCGGGTCGTCGCGCTCGGCGTGGCCGCGCAGGTTCCAGGCCCAGGCCGGGGTCTTCTCCGTGCCGCCGCGCGAGCCCGCCACCAGGTAGGGCGCGGCCGGACCGTCCCCGTCGCGGGCTGCGACGACCGGCACCCGCTGCTCGGTCCCCGACCTGCGTCCGGTCACGGTCAGCCAGACGACCGGGGCGCCGGCGACGCGACGACCGACCCGACCGCCGGAGAGGCGGTCGACCACTCGGTGGACGACGGTCATCGTGGTCATGCTCACGACGACACCGGCGTCGTAGAGGCGAGAACCCATCCGGCTCAGCTCATCTCGATGGTGCCGGCGCCCGCGAGGTCCTGCACGGGTGCGCCCCCGAGGGCCGTGAGCTGCTTGACGTAGAGCCCGCGGCCGACGGGCGAGAGCAGCGCGTCGTGGATCGGGATGACCCCGCGTGGCGCCACGGCGCGGACGAACTCGACCGTCTCCTTGAACGCGGCCCAGGGCGCCACCAGGGGCACAGCGAGCACGTCGACGCCGTCGGGTGCGTACTCGTAGGCGTCGCCGGGGTGGAACAGGGTCGGTTCGCCGTCTGCCCGCAGCAGCAGGCCGACGTTGCCGATCCGGTCGACGTCGTCGTGGATGACGGCGTGCCGTCCGCCCACGCCCTCGACCACGACGCCGCCGAGGTCGACGCGGTCGCCGGGGGAGAACCCCGCAACCCGCTCGTCGCCCTCGTCCAGGCCCAGCAGCGTGACGTCGTCGGCGAGTGCAGCCTCGACCAGGACCCGGGCCCCGGGGCTTCCCGCCAGCACGGTCGGGAGCCGCTCGGCGTCGACGTGGTCCGGGTGCTGGTGGGTGATCAGCACGGCGTCGAGGTCGGGCAGCACGTGCCAGTCGCGGCTGAAGGCCCCTGGGTCGACCAGGACTCGACGTCCGGCGACCTCGACCAGCAGGCAGGCGTGTCCGAGGTGGGTGATCCGCATGCCGTCACGGTCGCACCTGCCACCCGCACCGGCCACCTGGACCGCTGGCCGGCACCGAGGCCGTCGCCATGGACATCGCTGCGAGTGCCTGCCCCGTGACGGACGGCCGGTCGAGGGGGGTGCTCGTGCGCCGCTAACCTGTGCGGTGGCCCGGTCGCCTCCCGGCGACCTCCCCCGCACACCGCTGGAGCAGCCCCGATGGGACGCATCGTCGTCGACGTCATGCCGAAGCCCGAGATCCTCGACCCGCAGGGCAAGGCCATCGCCGGCGCCCTGCCCCGCCTCGGGTTCACCGCCTTCGCCGGGGTGAGGCAGGGCAAGCGGTTCGAGCTGGAGGTCGACGGCGAGGTCACCCCCGAGGTGCTCGCCGCCGCGCGCGAGGCCGCCGCCACCCTGCTCAGCAACCCCGTGATCGAGGACGTCGTCCGGGTCGAGGAGGCTCCCTGATGCGGGTCGGTGTCGTCACCTTCCCCGGCTCGCTCGACGACAAGGACGCCGCCCGCGCGGTCCGGCTGGCCGGCGGGGAGGCGGTAGCCCTGTGGCACGCCGACGCCGACCTGCACGGGGTCGACGCCGTCGTCATCCCCGGCGGCTTCTCCTACGGCGACTACCTGCGCTGCGGCGCCATCGCCCGGTTCGCGCCGGTGATGGAGCCGCTGGTGGCCGCGGCCGAGGGCGGTCTGCCCGTGCTGGGCATTTGCAACGGCTTCCAGGTGCTGTGCGAATCGCACCTGCTGCCCGGCGCCCTGGTGCGCAACGACCACCGCACCTTCGTCTGCCGCGACCAGCGGCTGCGGATCGAGCGCACCTCCACGAGCTGGACGAACGGCTACGCCGCGGGCGAGGAGCTCGTCGTCCCGCTGAAGAACGGAGAGGGCGGCTTCGTCGCCGACGACGCGACCCTGGACCGGCTCGAGGGCGAGGGCCTGGTGGTCGCGCGCTACCTGGGCGAGAACCCGAACGGCTCCTACCGCGCGATCGCCGGCATCTCCAACGCCCGCGGAAACGTGGTCGGCCTGATGCCGCACCCCGAGCACGCGACCGAGGCCGGGTTCGGCCCCGACCCGCGCACGGGCACCGACGGCCTCGACGGCCTGCGGTTCTTCACCTCCGTCCTCGAAGGAGCCCTCTCCTCGTGACAGGCAGCACGACGCTCGACACCGTGGGCCGCGCCGCCGAGTCGCCCGACACCGAGCAGCCGTGGGCCGAGCTCGGGCTCAAGCCGGACGAGTACGCCCGCATCCGCGAGATCCTCGGTCGCCGTCCCACCTCGGCCGAGCTGGCGATGTACTCGGTGATGTGGTCCGAGCACTGCTCGTACAAGTCGTCCAAGGTGCACCTGCAGCGGTTCGGGTCGCTGCCGACCGAGACCCCCGTGGGCAAGATGCTCGCCGGCATCGGCGAGAACGCCGGCGTGGTCGACATCGGCCAGGGCTGGGCGGTCACGTTCAAGGTCGAATCGCACAACCACCCGTCCTACGTCGAGCCGTACCAGGGTGCGGCCACCGGTGTCGGCGGCATCGTGCGCGACATCATGGCGATGGGTGCCCGTCCGATCGCGGGGATGGACTCGCTGCGGTTCGGTGCGGTCGACCACCCCGACACCCCGCGCTTGGTGCACGGCGTCGTCGCAGGCGTCGGCGGGTACGGCAACTGCCTGGGGCTGCCCAACATCGGCGGCGAGGTCGTCTTCGACGAGTGCTACCAGGGCAACCCGCTCGTCAACGCCCTGTGCGTCGGCGCGCTGCGGCACGAGGACCTCCACCTGGCGAACGCCACGGGACAGGGCAACCTCGTCGTCCTGTTCGGCGCGCGAACCGGCGGCGACGGCATCGGTGGCGTCTCGGTGCTCGCCTCGGAGACCTTCGACGAGGCCGGCCCGGCCAAGCGCCCGGCCGTGCAGGTGGGCGACCCGTTCACCGAGAAGGTGCTCATCGAGTGCTGCCTCGACCTGTTCGCGGCCGGTGTGGTCGACGGCATCCAGGACCTCGGCGGCGCCGGGCTGTCCTGCGCCACCTCCGAGCTCGCCTCCGCTGGCGACGGCGGCATGCACGTCTGGCTCGAGCGCGTCCCGCTCCGCGACCCCTCGCTCTCGCCCGAGGAGATCCTCATGAGCGAGTCGCAGGAGCGGATGATGGCCGTGGTGCGGCCCGACCAGCTGGACGCCTTCATGGCCGTCACCGACAGGTGGGACGTCCTCGCCGCCGTGGTGGGCGAGGTCACCGACACCGGTCGGCTCGTCGTGCAGTGGCACGGCGAGGACGTCGTCGACGTGCCGCCGCGCACCGTCGCGCACGACGGCCCGGTCTACGACCGCCCCTACGCCCGTCCCGGCTGGCTCGACGCCCGGCAGGCCGACTCCGCCGACGCGCTGCCGCGCCCGGACGGTGGCGAGGAGCTACGTGCCACCGTGCTGCGGATGGCGGCCTGGCCGAACCTCGCCGACAAGTCCTGGATCACCGACCAGTACGATCGTTACGTCATGGGCGGCACCGCCCTCGCGATGCCCGATGACGCCGGCGTCGTGCGGGTCGACGAGGAGACGGGTCTCGGTGTCGCGGTCTCGCTCGACGGCAACGGACGCTTCGGCGCGCTGGATCCTCATCTCGGAGCTCAGATCTCGCTCGCCGAGGCGTACCGCAACGTGGCCACCGCCGGTGCGGTGCCGATGGCCGTCACCGACTGCCTCAACTTCGGCTCGCCCGAGGACCCCGACGTGATGTGGCAGTTCGCGCAGGCGGTCGAAGGCCTCACCGAGGGTTGCCGCACCCTCGGGCTCCCTGTCACCGGTGGCAACGTCAGCCTCTACAACCAGACCGGCGAGACGGCTATCCACCCCACGCCCGTCATCGGCGTGCTCGGCGTGATGGACGACGTCACCCGCCGCACGCCGTCGGGCTGGCGCGAGGCCGGCCAGAACCTCTACCTGATCGGCACCACGCGCGACGAGCTGTCCGGGTCGGCGTGGGCGCACGCCGAGCACGACCACCTCGGGGGGATGCCTCCTGTGCTGGACCTCGAGCACGAGAAGACGCTGGCGGAGGTGCTCGTGGCGTGCAGCCGTGACGGTCTCGTCGACGCCGCTCACGACCTCGCCGACGGTGGCCTGGCCCAGGCGCTGGTCGAGGCCGCGCTGAGATTCGATGTGGGAGCACGGGTCTGGATCGACGACGTGTGCGAGCGTGACGGCATCGACGCGTTCGTAGGGCTGTTCTCGGAGTCGACCGGGCGCGTGCTCGTCTCCGTGCCCCGCTCGGAGGAGGTGCGGTTCACCGACATGTGCACCGCCCGGGGCCTGGCGCACGCGCGGATCGGTGTCGTCGACGACGCCGCCGGTGCCGACGGCGAGCAGTCGCTCGAGGTCCAGGGGCTCTTCCGGCTCCCGCTGGGCGAGCTCCGGCAGGCGTGGACGGCGCCCCTGCGGGAGCGCTTCGGCGGCTGAGCCATGGCTGCTCTCGTCACGATCACGGGCCCCATAGCGTCGGGGAAGAACACGGTCGCCGCGGCGTTCGCCGAGCTCTGCGGACGTGAGGGCCTCACCGCCGTGGTGGCGGACGTCGACGACGTCGCGGACGGTGGCGGCGCCCGGTGCCGCAGCGACCGGGCTGTGGTTCGCCGTGCACGACGCCCACGGCGCGCTGGTGGCCCGCTGGGTGGCGTCGAGCGTGGACGTGGTCGTCGCCGTCGGTCCGTTCCACACCCAGCACGAACGCGACCTGCTCGTAGGTCACCTGCCCGCCGACGTCCGTCACCTGCGGGTCCTGCTCGACGCACCGATCGCAGTGACCTGGCAGCGGGCGGTCGCCGACGAGTCACGGGGCGTCTCCCGCCAGTGGGACTTCCACGAGTCGGCGCACGCCCGGTTCCGGTCCCTTCTCCCGGACATCCCTTTCCATCTGGCGTTCGACACCAGCGAGGACAGCACCGGCGCAGTCGCGGCGGCGATCCTGGAGGAGCTCCTGTCCCGGCGATAGCGTCACGCTGATGCAGTTCTCGCGCCGCCTGTCTACTGCTGCCGTGGTGCCGGGATGGGGCGAAAGCCGTTGTCAGAGGTCGGTTCTAGACTTCAGGTATGAGGTCGGAGCGGGTCGGGCGGTGGTTGGGTGAGGGGTTGCGGGCGCGCACCCTGGCCCGGTGCGTAGCCGAGGCGAACGACATCCGGCTGGTCCGGTTGCTGGCCCAGCACTCCCGGCGTC
>JBBQSN010000062.1:0-18645 GCA_038213835.1 Actinomycetales bacterium | reverse complement strand
TGGAGCGGGACCTCGTTCGCCGCCCCGCAGGTGGCCGGCGCGATCGCCCGGATCATGGAGCAGGAGGGGGTCGACGCACCGACGGCGCTGCGCACGCTGCTCGCGTCAGGCACGCCCGTGCCCGACGTCGGCCGGGCGCTGTCGATCATGCCGGGGACGCCGTACTGACGTCCGGCCCGGGGCTCAGGAGGCGAACCAGGGCGTCGTGAACGCGCGGCGGCCCTCGAGGTCGACCCGGATCCGCAGCAGCCGTTGATCCAGGCCGTCGGCGCGGAACCCGCCGAGGTCGTCGACGCGTGCCGTGACGACGGTGCCGTCCGGCTGCTCGACGTCGACCGCGCCCCCGGCGAGGGGGAACGGGAGCACCTGGCCCACCAGCCGCACGCGGCCGTCGACGTGCTCGACCTGCACGTCCAGGGCGATGTCCGCACCTTCGAAGGTCAGCACCCGGGGCTGCAGGGCGGTCGAGCGCACTCCGACCGGCGCGCCGGTGGTCTGCTCGACCAGCTGGAGCAGCTCGGCGTCCAGGGCGCTGGTGGTCCAGGCGAGGCGGGCGAGGTCGAGCACGAGGTCGGGTACCGGGTCCACCTGTGCGGCGACGGATCCGAGGTGGACGAGGAGGTCCTCGTCGACGTGGCTGACGGTCATGGCCGGCTCCCTTCGAGAGCAGAGGTGAAGTCGTACCCGGCGGCGGAGGTGATCTCGCGCAGCCGGTCCAGGCACCGCATCCTGGTCGGGCCGATGGAGCCGATCGGCATGCCCATCGCCTCCGAGACCTGGGCGTAGGCCGGCGGCTCGGCGGCCATCAGCACCCGCAGCAGTCGCTGGCAGCGCTCGCTGAGCTGGCCGAAGCAGGCCCACAGGGCGGCGTCGCGCTCGTGCTCGAGCATGGCGGCGTCCAGGGTGGGGGCCAGCTCGTCGACCACGTCGTAGGCGGTGTCGTCCAGGACGCCCACCAGCTCGCGGCCGCCCCGCCGCAGCACCCGCAGGCACTCGCGCCGGGCCGTCGTGGCGAGCCAGCCGGGCAGCCGCTCGGGGTCGTGCACCGAGCCGAGGTTCTCCACCAGCCGCAGCCAGGTCGTCTGCACGACGTCGGCGGCGTCCGAGGAGCTCAGCCGGTAGGAGCGCGCCACCGACCACACCAGGTTCGTGTAGCGCTCGACGAGAGCGTCCCAGGCGGCCTGGTCTCCGTCCGCGGCCCGTCGGACGAGGGGCGTCACGGGCTCGCGGCCGTCACGGCGGGTGGGGACGGGACGGGCCGGATCGGCGGGTCGTTGGAGGGGGATGGCGGTCATGCTCGCTCCCGGGGTAGCTGGGGTCGTCGCTGGTGTCAGGAGGTCCGACGCCAGCAAGGAGCACGTCCGGGGTCACGGTGATACCAGCCGGCCCGGCAGGACCAGGACGGTCAGGTCCAGCAGCCGTGTGGGGGGCTCGCTCGGTGTGCCGGTCGGCGGCTCGCTCGGCGGCTCGGCCGGCGGGTCCGTGGGTGGGTCGGTCGGCGACTCGGCCGGCGGGTCCGTGGGTGGGTCGGTCGGCGACGGTGAGGGCGTCGGGGACGGAACCGGGGACGGAGCCGGGGACGGTGAGGGGGACTGCACCGGGGTCGGGACGACGGGCAGGGCCGGGTTGGGCGCCGCGGTCACCGGACCGGCGGCGACGACGCGCACGGCACCGGCGTAGCCCGCCGAGGGCACCCGGGCGACGCGCACGACGTCACCGGTCCTCGGGGCGTGCACCATCAGGCCGTCGCCGACGTAGAGGCCGACGTGGTGGATGGTGCGCGGGTCGGCGGGGTCGTCGGCGAGGAAGACCAGGTCGCCGGGCAGCAGGTCGGCGCGGCCCACCCGGGCACCGGCCCAGAACTGCTCGCGCGAGGTCCGGGGCACGCGCACCCCCGCGGAGCCGTAGGCACGCAGCACCAGGCCTGAGCAGTCCCAGCGGTCCGGGCCGGTCGCCCCCCAGCGGTACGGCTCGCCCTGCTGGGCCAGAGCGAACCGGACGGCGTGCACCGCGCGAGGATCGGCGGTCCCCCCACCGGCGAAGGCCGGGAGGGCGTCCACCTCGGCGACCGTCGCGGTGCCGACCAGCGCCGCCGCCTCGGCCTCGGCCAGCCGTCGTCGGTCCGCGGCGACGAGAACCGTCAACGCGGACACCGTCGATCTCGCCGACTGCCAGTCACGTGCGGCGCGAGCGACGTCCACATCGCTGGAGGGAGCGAGAACCACTGCAGCCTGGGCGTTCTCGGCAGCCGTCAGCCGGGCGGGCAGCACACGACGAGCACCGGCGAGCATGACCGAGTGCCGGGCCAGGTCCTGGCGCGCAGCGCCCACGGCGTCGAGCCCGACGGACGACGTCGCGATGGTGGCCGTCCCGGGACGCGGCGCAGCACCCGTGGGCGCCGCCGAGGCCGCCACGACGGGGGTGACGCACACCAGGGCGGTCAGCACCGTCCCGGCCACCAGATGCCGGCTCATCGCCGGTTCACCAGGCCGTTGCGGCCGGGCTGGGTGGTGCCGGCCACGACGAGCGCCAGGTCCGAGGCCGCAGCGCCGGACGGCGTGCTCGCCACCAGCTCGCGCGGCCCCTGCCCCGAGTTCACCAGGACCAGGACGTCGGTCACGAAGCCACCCTCGACGCTGACGGCGACCTGGGCTGCGGGTTGGGTCGTGCCGTCCTGCAGCACCCAGGCGAGGGTCGCCGTCTCGCCGCCGGTGAACGACGCCCCGGTGACGCGCGTGGTGGTGCCGGCCGCGACGACGACGGGGTTGAGCTGCACGACCGACGGCGGCGGCAGGGGGTCGGTCGGCTCGACCGGGTCGACCCGCGCGGGGCACCGGACGGTCAGCACGGCGGTCGCCACGATCTCGACCTCCTGGGGGATGCCGCGCTCCTTGCGGAGCCCCGGGGTCGACCGGTCCAGGACGGCTGCCTCGTGGCGGCCGCAGCCGAGGTCGTCCACCGGCGCGGTGAATCGGGCCCGACCTCGCTCGTCGGTCTTGACGACCTCGACCGGCTCGTCGCCCAGGCGCAGTGCCACCGCGGAGCTCGGAACGAAACCCGTCACCGTCCAGACGATGTCGGCCGGCTGGTTCGCCACGGCGAGCTCGTCCGGCGAGAGGGTCAGCGCGGGGCACTGCACCGTCACGACGCTGCTGGTGCTCCGGGGGGAGGTCTCGTTGTCATACGGCGCCCAGACCGCCTCGAGCACCTGCCGGCCGCAGGGGGGTCGCTCGGGGAGCTCGACCTCGCCACTCGCCCCGCTGCCCGAGATGTCGAGCGGCGGCTCGAGCGGGACACCCGCGAGCAGCACCTGCACCGACTCGACGTCCTTGACGTAGGCGTCGAACGTGACGTACGCGGTCTCGGGCAGGGCCCCGACCACGAGCAGGTCGGGGGTCATCCGGACGGACGGGTCGGGCAACGGGGTCGCCAGCGCCGCGCCCGTCGCCGTCGCGGGCGCCAGCACCATCACCGCGACGACGAGGGCCGCGCGCAGGCTCGGCCTCACGGGGCCGGGGTGCGGGCGAAGCCGCTGACGGTGACGCCGGGGGTGCACGCGGCGGCGGGGGCCGGCGCCGCGGGCGGGACGGCGGGCAGGTTCTCGCAGGTGACCTCGAGGCCGAGCTCGTCGCCGGGCGCGAAGGCCAGCTGGGCCACGAGGTGCAGGTCGAGGTCGCGGAAGTTCTCCAGCCGCGAGGCGTACACCGTCACGCCGTCGCGGGTGACCTCGATCCGTCCGGCGTCGCCGGCCGGGTTCTGCAGCAGCAGGTCGGTGACGCTGACGATCTTCTGGGCGTCAAGAACCCTCGTGGGCGTCTGGTCCGCGGCCGTCGCGGCCAGCCGCAGGGTGAGCGGATCGCCCAACGGGTCGATCGGCACGCCGCCGACGCCGGGCGTCGGCTCGGGCGCGGCCGGGGTCACGGGCTCGCCCTTCTGCGCCTCGACCTTCCTTGTGAGGTCCTCCAGGGCTGCCTTCTGCTCGGCATCCGCCTTCTGCTGGGCCCCGGCGGCCTTCTCGGCGGCTTCGGCCGCCTTGGCGCCCTCCTGCGACGCGGCCGCGCGGGCGCTGCTCTCGATCGTCGGCCTGAGCACCGCCAGCCAGAGGCCGCTGAGCAGCATGGCCAGCACGAGCAGACCCATCAGGGCCTTGAGCAGCCAGGACGGCAGCAGCGCGCGCTGCAGCAGGGTGCCGGGCAGCGTGCGGGTGTCGCCCTCGGGCGGCGTGACGACGACCTGGAAGGGCAGCGAGCGGTTGGTGCCCCGCCAGTGCCGCTCGCGGGCGGAGACCGTGAGGGTGACGATCTCGCTGCGCCCCGGAGCGACCTCGACGAAGGCGGGCTCGATGGTGCCATGGACCTTCTCGTCCGGGTCCGCGAGGTCGATGACGACGACCGCGGTCGTGTTGCCACGGTTGTCGATCGCGACCTCGTGCTTGCCCGTGCCGCGGCCGCGGGCGGTCGAGGTGCGTGGGCCGAGCTCGGCGGAGACCGCGGTGAACGGTGCGATGTCGAGCGCACCCTCCTCCACGTGCACCGAGCCGGGATCCTCACGGGACAGCACCCGCAGCCCGACCGGATGGGTCCCTGCGGCCAGCGGCCGGTCCCGTGGGAGGTCGTACCGGACCGTGACCGCGCCCTCCTCGCCGGGGAGCAGCCCCAGCTCGGCCGGCTCGACGACGGCGCGGTCCGCGCAGGTGCCGAGCGGCTCGAAGGTGAAGGCGTCGACGACGAGACCGTCGTTGCGGACGGCGACGACCCAGAGCGTCTCCTCGCCGGAGGTCGTGGTCGCTGCCGGACGGGCGGTCGTGGTGTCGGTGCTGGTTCCCATGCCAGTACGAGCGCCTGGACCTGTTCCGCGTACGGGACTTCAGGGCAAGGACGCCCGCGAGTGTGAGCCTCGTGCGCGCCACGCCCGGCGTGGCGAGCACAGGGCTCACACTCGCGGGAGGGGTCGGTGGCGTGGGCAATCTGTGACGGGCGGGCGGATCACCGGGAGGTGTCGGCGATCCTCGCGTCGGCGCGGCCGGGTCCCGGCTGCTTCGCCTCGCGCAAGGACGCTGCAGCCCGTTCCTGGACGACCGCGGGCGGCCCGTCGACCAGCGCCCACCCGAGCGCGACCGGCGCTCCGGCGTCGCGAGCGGCGCGCACCAGTCGGCTGGCGACCGCCGTGGCGCTCTCCGGCAGGCCGGTGGCCAGCAGCACCGCGAACTCGTCGCCCTCGACCCGGTAGAGGCTGTCACCGTGCCGAAGCTGACCGTTCAGCGCCTCGACCAGCTTGCTCAGCACCTCGTCCCTGGCGGCCTGCCCGAGGTTGTCGTCGACGGCCCGCGCGCCCTCGACGTCGAGGAGCATGCAGGTGTGGGTGACGTCGCCGGTCTGGATCGCCGCGATGCAGGCGGCGGTGAGGTCGGCGCGCAGGTCCGCGGCGTCGGCGACACCGGTGAGCGCCTCCCGGGCCCTGTCCGCGACGTCCCGCACCAGCCGGGCGGCGCGCAGGCCGGACGCCGCGAGGGAGGCGACGACCTCGATCGCGGCCGCCGCCACGGGGTCGTGCTCGTGCTCCTGCGCGTCGGCGACCAGGAGCAGGCCCAGCATGCTGCCGCCGGCCACCAGCGGCTGCACGGAGAGGCTCTGCACACCCGAGCGCGGCAGGAACTCGTAGCCGACCGGCACCTCGGTGCCACCGGCGAAGTGCGACGACGTGCCGACCGAGAGCCACTGCGCCAGGGTCGCGAGCTCTGTGTCCTTCCACTCCGAGATTGCTTGCGCCAGAGGGCCGGTGGAGCACACGACCTCCCACCGGTCACCGGGGGAGACCGCCACGAGGGCGGCGCTGGAGCGTCCGGCGATGCCGGCCACGCCCTCGACGACCATCCGCCGAAGTCGCTCGACCTCACCCTCGGCGCCGAGGTCGACCGCGAGCCGGGCCAGCCGCTGACCCATCGGCGCCACCGGGACCCCGCCGAGCGCCTCGATCGTCTCCCCGAGCCGGCGGGCGGCCGCCTCGGCCTCGGTGACGCCCTCGGGCGTGAGGGCGGACCGTGCCTCGACGCTGACCGCACCCACGCGGCGGCCGCCGACCGACACGGGAGCAGCCACCTGGGCGACGACGCCGGGCACCGAGGGGACGAAGTCGGTGTCCGCCTCGACGTCGTCGACGACCACGGTGCGGCCGGTGCGCATCGCCCGGCCGATGAGCCCGGACTCAGGCGTGAAGCCTTCCAGCAGACGGAAGTAGCCGCTCGCCGCCATGCACCGCAGCCGACCGTCGATGACCAGGTAGATGCTGGGCAGCTCCCACCGGTCGGCGAGCTCGCTCACGAGCTCGCGGCAGGCGGCGGTCGCGGTCGTCCCCGTGAGGGGTGCCGGTGCCGGTGGCGTGGGTCGGTCGGTCGCAGCCATCGCGCGTCAGGGTACAAGGGCCGCGGCACCCGCCGTGGTGACCCCGCCGACCGGCGCGTCGCACCCGCCCGCAGGGCAGTCGTCGGTGGCATCCTCTGGCGATGGCCTACGACGAGGACCTCGCTGACCGGATCCGGGGCGTGCTGCCACCTGACGGGCGCCCGGCCGTCGAGAAGAGGATGTTCGGCGGGCTGGCCTTCATGCGGAGCGGACGGATGGTCGTCGCCGCGGTCAGCGGCGGGGCGCTGATGCTGCGGGTCGACCCGTCCCAGACCGACGAGCACGTGCGGCACGCCGGCGTGACCCGGTTCGAGATGCGGGGTCGTCCGATGGACGGATGGGTGCTGGTCGAGCCCTCAGCCGTGCGGTCCGACGACGACCTGCGGCGCTGGGTGGCGATCGGCGTCGCCTACGTCGACGGACTGCCGCCGAAGACGTGAGCCGTCGGGTCCTTTCCGTGGACCGGCGCGCCGCTCAGTCGCCGGGTCCGGTCCTCTACCGGCTCCGCGAGCAGCTCGTGATCGACATCGACCCGTGGGCGGTGTCGTCGACGGCCCCGTGGAGCAGGTGACGCAGTGGCTGCGCCGCAACCTCGGGCGGCTGGAGCGGGTCGATGACCACCGGACCCGGCTGGTCGGCTCCACCAGCGACGCCTGGTGGTTCCTCCCGCACCTGGTCGCCATCCGGGCGCCCTACCGCATCGTGCAGCCGCCCGAGCTGCGCGAGGCGGCGCGTCAGCTCGGGGCGCTGCTCACCCGGGCGGGGTCGGTGGACTGATCAGGCCCACCACTGATCAGGCGGGACGCACCCGGCGGCGCAGCCCCGCGGCGGCCCCCCGGGCCAGACCCGCGGCCGCGGCGCGCGGGGTCGTGCCGTTCGGCAGCGAGAGCTTCACGACCTGCTTCCAGGCCGAGGACACCTGCTGCTGAAGCGTTCCGGTGACGTAGGTGAGCTCGTACCGCTCGCAGATCTCCTGGATCTGCGGGGCGATGGTGCCGTACCGGTTGCTCGGCATATCCGGGAACAGGTGGTGCTCGACCTGGTGCGAGAGGTTGCCCGTCATCAGGTGCATCGCCTTGCTGCCGCGGATGTTGGCCGAGCCGAGCATCTGGCGCAGGTACCACTCGCCCCGGGTCTCGCCCTCGATCGAGTGCTTCGCGAAGGTCTCGACGCCCTCGGGGAAGTGGCCGCACATGATCACCGAGTGCGTCCACACGTTGCGCACCAGGTTCGCGACGGCGTTGGCGCCGAGGGTGTGGAGGAACGAGGGACCTGAGAGCAGCGGGTGCACCACGTAGTCCTTGGTGACCTGGCCACGGATCTTGCGCAGCACCTTCTTGGTGCCCTCGCGCAGCTCCGGGTCGTCCATCGTCTTGGTCGCCATGTGCTTGCCGATCTCGAGGTCGTAGGCGGCGATGCCGTACTCGAAGACGCACATGTTGATGAAGTTCCACAGCGGCTGCAGCAGGTAGGCCGGGTACCAGCGCTGGTCCTCGTCGACGCGCATGATCCCGTAGCCGAGGTCGTTGTCGCGGCCGAGCACGTTGGTGAAGGTGTGGTGCAGCTCGTTGTGGCTGTGCTTCCACAGCTCCGAGGGGGAGGCGTTGTCCCACTCCCAGGCCTGCGAGTGGATCTTGGGGTCGCGCATCCAGTCCCACTGGCCGTGCATGACGTTGTGCCCGATCTCCATGTTCTCGAGGATCTTGGCGACCGACAGGCCTACCGTCCCGAGCACCCACGCGGGCGGGAACAGCGAGAACAGCAGGACGGCGCGGCTGCCCATCTCGAGCCCACGCTGCCAGGCGATCACCGTGCGGATGTACGCGGCGTCGCGCTCGTCGCGGGAGTCGAAGACCTGCTGGCGCAGGGCGTCGAGCTCGCGGCCGAGCGCCTCGACCTGAGCGGCCGACAGGTGCGCGGTCGGGTCGGGCTTGACGGACCGCTTGGGCACGTGGCGGCGCTCGGTCGTCACGACCGACAGGCGCGAGCTGGTGGGCCGCGGGGTGCCGGTCCTGGTGAGAGCGGTGGCAGCGGTCATGGTCTCAGCGGTGGCGGTCATGTCGGTCTCCTCAGAGGTCGATGTCGCAGGGGCCGGCTGCAGCCGACACGCAGGTCTGGATCCGGATGCCGTCCTCGGGGACGGCGGTGGTGAGCTCGCCGGAGCGCAGGTCGCGCACGGCGCCCTCGCGCAGCGGCAGGACGCAGCCGAAGCAGATGCCCATCCGGCAGCCGGAGGGCATCAGCACACCGGCGGCCTCCCCGGCATCGAGCAGGGTGGTGGCACCGTCCGCCTCGACGACCGTGCCGGTGCGGGCGAACGTGACGGTGCCGCCCTCGGCGGCGGTGATGACGACCGGGCGGAACCGCTCGGTGTGCAGCTGGTCGGCCAGACCCGCTGCCGCCCAGTGCTCCTCGAACGCGTCGAGCAGCCCGGTCGGGCCGCAGGCCCACGCCTCGCGGTCGCGCCAGTCGGGGACCAGGTCGTCGAGCTGGCTCGGGCTGACCACGCCGTCGGTGTCGGTGTGCCGCTCGACCAGGCGGAGCCGGCCCTCGGCGTGCAGGGCGCGCAGCTCGGCGCCGAAGACGACGTCGTCGGCACCCGGGGCCGAGTGCACCAGCACGACGTCGTCGAGCTCGTCCAGGTGATTGCGGATCATGCCCATCACCGGGGTGATGCCGGACCCGGCGGTGACGAACAGGGTCGGCCCACGGTGCGCCCCGAGGACGAAGTCGCCGGTGGCCTGGTCGAGCTGCACCAGGGTGCCCGGCCGCAGGGCCCGCACGACGTGCGAGCTGACCTTGCCGTCCGGGATCGCCTTGACCGTGATCGAGACGAGCCCGTCGGGACGCCGGACGGGGGAGGTGAGGGAGTAGGCCCGCCAGTGCCGCACGCCATCGACGTCGACCCCGAGGCGGACGTACTGCCCGGGCAGGTGCCGGCGCCAGGAGCGGCCGGGGCGGATCAGGACGGTGGCCGCGTCGCGGGTCTCGGGCACGACGTCGACCACGCGGCCGCGCAGGTCGGCGCCCGCACGCAGGGGAGCCACCAGGTCGAGGTAGTCGGAGGGCACGAGCGGCGTGGCCACCGCTTCGGCCAGCCGAGCCAGGGCGTCACCGGTCGGGCGCAGCGCCTGCTGCACACGGGACCGGCTCGTCGAGGTCAGGAACACCATTACGCAACCGTAACCTACGAGTCCGTAAGTTACTACTTCGTAGCCTGATCGTGGCACGGGTCACAGCGCGCTGCGCGGAGCGGTGCGGCGGGCGGTCGCACGTCGGTCCGCCACGTCGGTCCCGCCACGGTCCCGCCACGGGCCCGCCACGTGGTCCCGCCCCGGTCCCGCCACGTCGGTCCCGCGAGCCGAGGAGCACGGTCCGTGACAGCCTGGACCGTGCCCACGCCCCGCCCCCGGATCGTCTCCGTCCCTGCCGGGCACCCCTACGTCCGGCACCTCGACCTGCCGGACGGGCCCGGGCTCGTCGACCGGCTGCCCGACCCGCCGGTCCCCGGGGCACCGGCCGGCACCTGGTGGCCGCACCCGGCCCTCGAGCCCGCCTGGGTGCGCGACCGGGCCGCGACCTTCGACGTCCTGCACGTGCACTTCGGGTTCGAGCACCGCACCACGGCCGAGCTCGACGAGCTGGTGGCGGCCCTGGCGGAGGTGGACCGGCCGCTGGTGCTCACCGTGCACGACCTGACCAACCCGCACCTGGCCGACCAGGCCCGGCACGACGCGCAGCTCGGTGTCCTGGTCCGGGCGGCCGCTGAGGTGCTGACCCTCACCGAGGGGGCGGCCCGGGCCGTCCGACGCCGCTGGGGGAGGAACGCGACCGTCGTCCCGCACCCGCACGTCGCACCGCTGGGCCAGATCGGGACGGCCAGGACGGCACCGGTCGGCGGGGCGGTGGTCGGCCTGCACCTCAAGAGCCTGCGGGCCAACCTCGACCTGCGGGTGGTCGAGCCGCTGGTGGCGGCGGTGGCCGGGCTGCCCGGGGTCCGGCTCCGCGTCGGGCTGCACCGCGAGGTGGCCGACCCGCCGGCGACGCCCGAGACCGCGGTCCTGGTGCAGCGGTTGCGCAGGGCCCACGAGGCGGCCGAGCTCGAGCTGCGGCTCCATGACCGGCTCCCCGACGAGGACCTGGCGACCGACCTGCGCGCTCTCGACGTCCTGGTCCTGCCGTACCGGCACGGGACCCACTCGGGGATGGTCGAGCTGTGCCACGACCTGGGCACGGCCGTCGTGGCCTCCGACGTCGGGCGCTGGCACGAGCAGCAGGAGGTCGCCACCTACCGCACGACGGCGTCCGGTCCCGATCCTGGCTCCCTGCGCGACGCCTTGGCACGGGCCGCGGGTCGCAGGGCCGGCGCCGCCTCCCTGGCCGAGCGCACCGCGCAGCGCACCTGCCTCGCCCGCACCCACGACGAGGTCTACCGGCGTGCCGTGACAGGGGTCCCGGCCGCATGAGCACCCACCCCCCGCTGTCCCGCACGCCCTCGCCGCGCGACCTGCACTACGCCGGCTTCTACGGGCTCCGGAGCCCGGACGCCGCGGTGGACGCGGTGCCGGACGACCGACCCCTGCTGCTGGTCCACGGCAACTGCCAGGCGGAGTCCTTGCGCGTGCTGCTCGACGGCACCGGTGACGGCGGGCTGCGGGCGGTCCGGATGCCCCCGGTGCACGAGCTCGTCGCCGACGACGTGCCCCACCTGCAGCACCTGCTGTCGCGGACCGCGGTGCTCGTCGTCCAACCGGTCAAGGACGGCTACCACGGCCTGCCGCTGGGCACCCGGGAGGTGGTGTCGCTCTCCCCGGGTCGGGTCGTCTCCGTCCCGGTGCTGCGGCACCACCTGCTGCACCCGCACCAGGTGCTCGTCAGCGTCGAGGGCGCCGGTGACCCGCCGGTGGTGCCGTACCACGACCTGCGCACGCTGGTGCTGGCCGCGGGAGAGACGCTACCGCCGGCGTCGTCAGGCGCCCTGCGGGAGATCGGCGCCGCGAGCGTGCGCGAGCTGGTTCGGCGCGAGGACCTGCACGGGACGCTGCGCGTCTCCGACCTCCTCGTGGCGGCCGGCACCCGGGCGACCCACACGGTCAACCACCCGGGCAACGACGTCCTCGTCGGCCTCGCCCGCAGGGTCCAGGACGCGCTCGGGCACCCGGAGACGGCGCACGACCCCGGACGCACCCTGCTCGGCGAGGTGATTGCCCCGCTCGAGCCGGACGTGCTGCGCGCCAACGGGTTCGACGAGGACGACGCGCGACCCGACTGGATCGTGCGGGGCGACCGGGTCACGGTCGCCGAGGTCGAAGCGACCCAGCTGCGCTGGTACGCCGACAACCCCGAGGTCGTGACCACCGGTCTGGACCGGCACCGGGCGACGCTTGAGCTGCTCGGCCGATGACCGCCGTCACCCACCTCGTCGTCGGTTCGTCGGAGCACGGCGTGACGCGGTACGCCCTGCGGCTGGCGGCGTCCGTGCCGTCGGACGGGGTCGTGCGTGTCGTCGGACGACTCGACAGAGATTCTCTCGCAGGGACTCTCGCCCGTCTGCCCGGCCGAGACGGCCACGTGCACGTGCACGTCACCGACCACCTCTTCGGGGCGTCGCCGGACGAGGCAGCCGACGTGCTGGAGGGCATCGGTCGGCAGGTCCCGACCACGGTGACCCTGCACGACCTGCCGCAGTCCTCCGACGGCGCACGGCAGCAGGATCGCGCGCGGTCCTACGCCCGGGTCGTGGCGGCCTCGCGCGGGGCGGTGGTGAGCAGCCGGCACGAGCTCGGCCTGCTCCGGCGACTCCTCGGGGACGCGGCATCGGACCGGCTCGCCGTCGTCGACCACGTCGTCCAGACCGCCGACGTCCCGGCCAGGGTCCCGAGGGCGGACGGACCACGTGACGTCGTCGTCCTCGGCTTCCTCTATCCCGGTAAGGGGCACGACGAGGCGCTGGACGCCGTGGCGGACGCCGACCCGGACGTCGGGCTCGTCGCGCTCGGGCGTCCCTCGCCCGGGCACGAGGACCTGGTGGACCACCTCGCCCGCCGCGCCCGCCGGCTCGGTCGGCGGTTCGTCTGCACCGGCTGGCTGGACGACGCCGAGGTGCACGACCGGCTCGCCGCTGCCGCCGTCCCGCTCGTGGCGCACCAGCACGTCTCGGCCTCCGGGTCGCTGGCGACGTGGCTGTCCGTCGGCCGACGCCCGGTGGTGCTGCGCAACACCTACGCGGAGGAGGTCGGGGGACGGCTCCCGGGCTCGCTACAGCTCGTCGACGACCTGGGGCAGGGCGTCCGCGCGGCTCTCACCGACCCGGCGAGCACGTGGCTGCGCGACGACGTCGTCCTCGGCCCGACCGCCGCCGCCGCGTCGGCCGAGCTGCAGCGGCTGGTCGAGGTGTGGTCGTGACGCCGCTGGTGTCGGTCGTGGTCGCCACCTACGACGACCAGGCCGGGCTGGACCGGGTCCTGGGTGCGCTCGAGCGGCAGGACCTCGGGGCCTCCTCCTTCGAGGTGGTCGTCGCCGATGACGGGTCCCCTCGCCCGCCCGTGCTGGGGTCACGTCCTTACGAGGTACGGAGGGTCACGCACGAGGACAAGGGTTTCCGGGCCGCGGCCGTCCGAAACCTCGGCGCGGCGGGGACACGTGGGCGGCTGATGTGCTTCCTCGACGGGGACACCGTCCCGACCCCCGGCTACCTGTCGGCGTTGCTCGCGGCGGCCGACGAGCTGGGTCCGCGGGGGCTGCTCGTCGGACGCCGACGGCACGCCGACCTGTCGGGCTGGGACGCGGACGAGGTCGTGGAGTGGGTCGGCGGTCGCCCCGGGGCGCGCGAGCCGCGGCTCCTGGACGACCCGGCCTGGCTCGCCGACGCGTACCGCTGGAGCGACGACCTGCGCCAGGCCGACGACGAGTCCTACCGGCACGTGATCGCCGCCGTCCTGAACGTCACCCGCGAGCTGTGGGACGCCGTCGGCGGGTTCGACGAGCGCTTCGTCGCCTACGGCGGGGAGGACTGGGAGCTCGCGCACCGCTGCTGGCTGGCGGGTGCCGACCTGCGGCACGTGCCCGAGGCGGTGGCCTGGCACGACGGACCGGACCTCGCCGGCCGCGAGGTCGACCACCGGCGGGTGCTGACCGAGCAGGCGTTGGTCCTCGCCGACCTGCTGCCCTCTGCGGCGCTGCGCCCCGAAGGGCTCGCCTTCGAGCGCCCGGTGACGGTGGTGGAGGTCGACGACCGCGGCTGGGCGCCGGAGACGACGCTCCTCGTCGTGGCCTCGGTGCTGCGCGGTGGCCCGGACGTCGGGGTCTGGCTCGCCGACGACCGGCGGCCCGCACACCCGGCCCTGCGACAGGACGCCAGGGTGCGTCGCGGTCCCGTGCCAGAACCCGTGGGGGTCCGCGCGAGCTGGCGGGTGCGGATCGACCGGCCGGTGGAGCTGACGGTTCCCCTCCCCGTCCTGCTGGCCGCCGGTCCGGGACGGGGCGGCGGCGTCGACGTCCAGCGGACGAGGGACCTGGCCCGCGGACGCGGCTCGGCGGCTCCGCTGGACCACCTCACCGAGCCCGTGCCGGACGACGTCGACCTCGGCGGCCTGCTCCGGCGCCGTCTGGAGCAGAAGGCCTGAGCACAGCGACGCTCGTGGCCTCGAAGAAACCGCTGAACCCAGCCGACGCCAGCGCCGGCAGGCCACCGGCGCCCGGGTTCACTGCGGTGTCCCGGCTGCCAGCACGGCGTTCCGGACCGGCTGTCCGTACCGTGGCCTCCGTGACCGACGCCTACCTCTACGCCTCCGCCCGGACCCCGTTCGGCCGGTTCGGCGGTGCCCTGGCCGACGTGCGGCCCGACGACCTGGCCGCGACCGCGCTGCGGGGCGTGCTGTCCCGGGCTCCCCGGCTCGAGGGGGCGCAGGTCGACGAGGTGGTCTGGGGGTGCGCCAACCAGGCGGGGGAGGACAACCGCAACGTCGGCCGGATGGCCGTGCTGCTCGCGGGGCTGCCCGTGTCGGTGCCCGCGACGACCGTGAACCGGCTGTGCGGGTCCTCGCTGGACGCAGCGATGCAGGCCTCCCGGATGCTGGAGACGGGCGACGTGGACGTCGTGGTCGCGGGTGGTGTCGAGTCGATGACGCGTGCGCCCTGGGTGCTGCCCAAGCCCTCGCGGGCCTTCCCGGCGGGCGACGCGACCGCGGTCTCGACGACGCTGGGGTGGCGCCTGGTCAACCCGAGCATGCCGCGCGAGTGGACGGTCTCGCTGGGGGAGTCGAACGAGGCCCTGGCCGGGCGGACCGGAATCTCGCGCGAGCGTCAGGACGCGTTCGCGGTCGAGTCGCACCAGCAGGCCGACCGCGCCTGGACCGAGGGCTTCTACGACGACCTCGTCGTCCCGGTGCCGGGTGCCGCTCTGGACCGGGACGAGAGCATCCGGCCCACCACGTCGCAGCAGACCCTCGCGGGCCTGAAGGCGTCGTTCCGTCCGGACGGCACCATCACGGCCGGCAACGCGTCGCCGCTGAACGACGGCGCGTCGGCGGTGCTGCTGGGGACGCAGGCCGCGGCAGGCACGCTCGGTCTGGAGCCGGTGGCCCGGATCGCGGGGCGGGGGACGGCCGCGAACGAGCCGCCCCTGTTCGGCATCGCGCCGGTCGAGGCCGCGAACCGCGCCCTGGCCCGGGCCGGCATCGGCTGGTCCGACGTCGGGGCCGTCGAGCTGAACGAGGCGTTCGCCGTCCAGTCGCTGGCCTGCGTCGACGCCTGGACACCGGAGGGGCTGCGGGACCCCGAGATCGTCAACGCCAAGGGTGGGGCGATCGCGATCGGCCACCCGCTCGGCGCCTCGGGCGCACGGGTGCTCGGCACCCTGGCCGCGCGCCTGGTCGAGTCCGGGCAGCGGTGGGGCGTCGCGGCGATCTGCATCGGGGTCGGCCAGGGCCTGGCCGTCGTCCTGGAGAACGTGACCCCGGGAGCGCGGGCCTGAGCGTGGCGGCCGACGCCGACGCCGACGCCGACGAGGTCGTCGCCGGGGGTCCGGGACGGATCGACCGACCTGGTGGGGCCCGGTGAGCCGGACAGGTGGAGGGGCCGACCGCCACGAGCGGCCTGCGCTCGGCCGCCGTGCTGGATGAGAAAGCCCTCACCCGGGGCTCACGCCGACCACATCTGCGCGCAGCACCGTTCGGTCCGTGAAGATGACGCGCAGGTGGACACGCCCTGAACGAGCCGTGCCGTCCTATGGCGAGGAGGGGGTGGTCCCGGCCCGTCGTCGGGTCGCGCTCTACTCCCACGACACGCAGGGCCTCGGGCACGTGCGCCGCAACATCGGCCTGGCGGCGGCGATCGTCGAGGCCGACCCGGCCACGGACGTGCTGCTCATCACCGGGGCACCCGAGGCCACGGGGCTGCCGCTGCCGCCCAGCACCGACGTGCTCACGCTCCCGACGCTGCGCAAGGACGGCGCCGGTCGCTACGCAGCACGGGTGCTCGAGACCAGCCTCGCCGACGTCCTGGCGCTGCGGTCGAGCATCATCGCGGCCGCGCTGGCCAGCTTCGGGCCGGACCTGTTCGTCGTGGACAAGGTGGCCAGGGGGATCGGCAACGAGCTGGACGCCGCCCTGACCCACCTGCGCGGCACCGACTGCTTCGTGGCCCTGGGGCTGCGCGAGATCCTCGACGACGCGGAGGTCGCGTGCCGCGAGTGGGAGGCCGGCGCCACGACCGAGACGGTGCGGGACCTGTACGACGCGGTCTGGGTCTACGGCGACCGCGCGGTGTGCGACCCCGTCGAGGAGTACGGGCTGCCGTCCGAGGTGGCCACCAAGGTGCGTCACACCGGCTACCTCGCGAACGGGCGCGGTGCCGGCACGGTCACTCGGGTGCGCTCGGTCCCACGGGTACCCCCGCCCGAGGAGCCGTACGTGCTCTGCCTGGTCGGAGGCGGCCAGGACGGCTTCGACCTGGCCGACGCCTTCGCCAGATCCCCTCTCCCCGAGGGGCGCACCGGTGTGCTGCTGACCGGCCCGTACATGCGCCGCGAACAGCGAGAAGCGCTGAGGGACACCGCGGCCCAGCACGAGGGGACGATGCGGGTCGTCGAGTTCGTGCCGGACACCGAGGACTTCATCGCAGCCGCCGACTCGGTGGTGTCGATGGCGGGCTACAACTCGACCTGCGAGCTGCTGGCCTCCGGCTGCCGCACCCTGCTGGTCCCCCGCGAGGTCCCGCGCACCGAGCAGCTGCTGCGGGCCGAACGGCTGTCGGCGCTGGGGTGGGTGGACCTCCTGCGCAGCCCCGCCCTGTCCCCGCAGGCGCTGGGCCGGTGGCTGGCCGCCGTCGGGGACCGGGTGCCTCCCACCGACCGCGTCCCGCTGGCCCTGGACGGCCTGGCTGTGGTCGGCGTGCTGGCCGGGACCAGCCGGCGTCCCGGTGCCGGTGCAAGCGTGGGCGCCCGCCCCGGTGCCCTCTCCCGGGCCCGCGGGCTGTCCCGCCTCGGCGCGGATCTCCGTCCCGCTGTCCGTCCCGCTGTCCGAGTCCTGACCACCGAGGAGGCCCGCCGTGCTGCTGGATGAGACGCCCCCGACCGGACGGGTCGGCTACGTGCTGAAGATGTACCCGCGCTTCTCCGAGACCTTCGTGGTCAACGAGCTGCTGGCGCTGGAGCAGGCAGGGACCTCCATCGACCTGTTCTCGCTGCGGCCCCCGGCGGACGGGCGCTTCCACGAGAGCCTCGCCGAGGTGCAGGCCGAGGTCACCTACGTGCCGGTGCCCTCGCGGGCAACCGACCTGTGGGCCGCGCTCTCGGCGGCCGCGTCGTCGCTGCCCGACCTGGGAGAGCACCTCGACGACCTGCTCGACGCCGCGCCGACCGACGCGCTGCAGGCCGTCCAGGTCGCCGCAGCGGTGCGGCAGCGCGGGATCAGCCACCTGCACGCGCACTTCGGTTCGGTCGCCACGACGGTCGCGCGGCTCGCCGCGCGCGTCGCCGGGGTCACGTACACCTTCACGGCGCACGCCAAGGACATCTTCCACGAGCAGGTCGACCCCGCTGACCTGCGCCGCAAGCTCGCCGACGCGCAGGCCGTCGTGACGGTCAGCGACCACAACCTGGCTCACCTGCGGCTCACCTTCGGAGCCGATGCGGACCGGGTGCAGCGGGTGTACAACGGGCTCGACCTGGAGCGCTTCCCGTTCGTACCGTCCACCGGGTCGACGACGGGTCCCCCCGTGGTCGCTGCCGTGGGTCGGCTGGTCGAGAAGAAGGGCTTCGACGACCTGGTGCGGGCCGTGGCCCTCCTGCTCGGCGAGGGCCGTCAGCTCCGCCTGGACGTCATCGGCACCGGACCGCTGCGCGCGCCCCTCGAGCAGCTGGTGCACGAGCTCGGCATCGGCGAGCAGGTCTGGCTCCTCGGCGCTCAACCCCAGGGCGTCGTACGCGAGATGGTTTCCGAGGCAACGGTCTTCGCGGCGCCGTGCGTCGTCGGGCTGGACGGCAACCGTGACGGCCTCCCCACCGTCCTGCTCGAGGCGATGGCACTCGGAACGCCGTGCGTGGCCACCCCGGTCACCGGCATCCCCGAGGCCGTCGAGCACGAGGTGACCGGCCTGCTCGTGCCGGAGCACGATCCCGCAGCGCTGGCCCGCGCCCTCGGCCGGCTGCTCGACGACCAGCACCTGGCCGGCGGACTGGCCCGCCGTGCACGGGAGCTGATCGAGCGCGAGTTCGACGTGCACCGCCAGGCGGCCTCGCTGCGGGCGGTCTTCGCCGGCGGGCCGCCGACGGTCGAGCCGGTACCGGTGCCGGTCCGCTCGAACCCGGTCTCGGCGGTGACGGGGTCGTGATCGCGCGAATGGTTTTCGTCTGCACCGACGCGGGCATCCCCGTCTTCGGTCGCAAGGGGGCCTCCGTGCACGCCCAGGCGGTCCTGCGCGTCCAGGTCCGGTCCGGTGTCGAGGTGCACCTGGTGACGCCCCGACCCGGCGGGGTCGCGCCCAGCGGCCTCGAGCCCGTGCGGGTGCATGCCCTCCCGGCCGTCGCGGGAGGCGGCGCGGCGGAGCGGGAGTCGTCCGCCCGACGGACCGACGCCGCGGTCGCCGGCGTCCTGGACCGGATCGCCGCGGACGGCCCGGTCGACCTCGTCTACGAGCGCTACTCCCTGTGGGGTCGCACCGCCACCGCCTGGGCCTCGGCCGCCGGCGTCCCCGTCGTCCTGGAGGTCAACTCGCCGCTGGTGCGGGAGCAGGCCCGGCACCG
>JBBQSN010000061.1:0-18661 GCA_038213835.1 Actinomycetales bacterium | reverse complement strand
GCGCGGCCTCGCCCGGCACCGCCGACGACACCGGCTCGACGGTGGCCCGCCTCGGTGGCGACGAGTTCGCCGTGCTGCTGCGCAGCGACGACCCGATCCGCGACGCCGAGGAGCTGGCCGAGCAGGTGCTCGCCGTCCTGGCCCGTCCGGTCGACGTGAACGGCCAGGTGCTGTCGGTGCACTGCAGCATCGGCATCACCGCGCCGAGCGGTCGCGAGGTCACCGTCCACACGCTGCTGTCCGAGGCCGACATCGCGCTGTACGAGGCCAAGCGCGAGCGCGCCCGCTCGTGGGTCTTCACGCCCGGCACCGTCACGGGCTCCGCCCAGCGGCTCGCACTGCTCCCCAGCCTGCGCGACGCGATCGAGAACGGCGGGCTGGTCGTCGAGTACCAGCCACAGCTCGACGTCGCCGTCGACCGCTACCTGACCGTGGAGGCGCTGGTGCGCTGGGACCACCCGGTGCACGGGATGCTGGGCCCGGACCAGTTCATCGGCCTGGCCGAGAGCGCCGGCCTCACCCGTCCGCTGACCCTGCGCGTCCTCGAGCTCGCCCTGTCCGCGGCCAGCGGCTGGCGACGCCAGGGCTGGGACGTCGGGGTGGCCGTCAACCTGTCGGCGCGCCAGCTGACCGACCACTCGTTGCCGGGCCACCTCACCGAACGTCTCGCCCACTGGCGTCTCCCCCCGTCGCGGCTGGTGGTCGAGGTGACCGAGAGCAGCCTGATGGACGTGCACCAGGCCAGTTCGGTGCTGCGCTCGTTGCGCGACATCGCCATCCGGCTCTCGATCGACGACTTCGGCACCGGCTACAGCTCGCTCGTGCGGCTGCAGCGGCTCGACGTCGACGAGCTGAAGATCGACAAGAGCTTCGTCGGCGGGCTGCTGCGCGGAGGCAACGACGAGATCCTGGTGCGCTCCATCGTCGAGCTCGCCCACAACCTCGGTCTGCAGGTCGTCGCCGAGGGCGTCGAGACCGAGGAGGTGGCCGAGCACCTGCGCGCGCTGGGCTGCGACCGCCTGCAGGGCTTCCTGCTCGGGCGGCCCATGCACCACGAGGCCGTCACGGCCCTGCTGGCGGCGCAGCACCTGCGCGGCCCCCGGCGGTACCAGCCGACCTTGGACGTGAACGAGCCCGGCACGCCTCGCACCCGCAAGGACACGCTGCCGTTGCTGCGCGTGGTCGGCGGCCGGGTCGGGGGTGAGGACCTGTGCTGATCCTCGCGCTGTTCGTCGTGGGTCTCCTGCTGATCCCGTTGGTGGGCGGGCGCTTTCGCGGCCTGGTCGACCTGCGGCTGCGGCTGCGCCGGGTCGTGTTCGTCGCGTTCGTGCTGCAGTTCGCGGTGCTGCAGGGCCCCGAGCTCCCCGCCGCCGTCGGCCCCGTCCTGCACGTGCTGACCTACCTGGCGGCCGGCGTGTTCGTGGTCGCGAACCGTAAGGTCCCCGGCCTTCTCGTCGTCGCCGCAGGCGCCGCGTCGAACGGCACCGCGATCGCCCTCAACGGCGGGACGCTACCGGCGTCGGAGTCGGCGCTGCGGACGGGGGGCATCGAGGTGGGCCCCGGCTTCGTGAACTCCGGCGTGGTCGAGGACCCGGTGCTGCCCTGGCTCGGCGACGTCTTCGCCGTCCCGTCGGCCGTCCCGCTCGCCAACGTCTTCAGCGTCGGCGACGTGCTGATCGTCGCCGGCGCCTGGTGGTTGCTCTGGGCCACCACGCGTCAGGCCAATGCGGACCGGACGGCGGAGAGCGGGACGTCGATCCAGGACGGGCGGTTCCGGGTCTCGTAGACCACCTCGTACAGCGCCTTGTCGAGCCAGAGCGCCTCCATCAGCAGCCCGTGGTCGCCGAGGTCGGCACCCGCAGCGGTCTCGTAACCGGCGAGGAACGCGGTGCGGCACTCCTGTGCCCAGTGCCGGGCGAGCTCGCCGATCCGCGGCTCCTCGGAGTGGAGTGCGACGTGGCCGGCGGCGTAGTCGAACGAGCGAAGCATGCCGACGACGTCGCGGAGCGCGACGTCGGGCAGGGTGCGCTCGGCCAACGGCCGCAACGGTTCTCCCTCGAAGTCGAGCAGCACCCAGCCGCGCCCGGGCGCGTGCAGCACCTGGCCGAGGTGGTAGTCGCCGTGCACCCGCTGCAGGTCGGGCACCCCGCCGTCGGCGAGCAGGGCGAGGCGCTCGCGGTGCGCGGCCAGCGGCTCGCGCAGGGTATCCAGGGCGTCGGAGCTGCTGACCGCCCAGTCGACCCGGCCCTGCAGCTGCTCCACCAGGGCGGCACGCACCTCGTGCGTGGCCGGCTGGGTGGCGAACGACGTGCGCAGGGCGGAGTGCACCTCGGCGGTGGCTGCGCCGAGCTCGGTGGCCTCGGCGGTGAACGGCCGACCGGCGGCGGCCGCTGCGAGCGCCTCGCGCCAGGCGTCCTGGCTGCCGGCGAGGAACTCGGTGGCGACGGCGAGGTGGCCACGGCACACGTCCTCGCCCACCGTCCAGGTGCCGGACACCCAGCCGGCGACCCGCGGGACGGAGCGGACGCCGGCCCGGGAGAGTGCCGAGGTGACCTCGACGTCCGGGTTCGGGCCGTCGCTGAGCACGCGGAACAGCTTGATGATCAACGGGTCCGGCGCGCCGGCACCGATCACGACCGACGTGTTCGACTGCTCGCCGGACAGCACCCGACCGGTGGCCGAGGGGTCGACGGGGGGCGCGTCGGGGGCGGTCGACAGGGTGCCGCCAGCACCGGCCACCTCGGCCTCGTCGGCCACCAGCCGCAACCACTCCCGGACGAACACCGGGTCGTGCACGCCGTCGTAGACCCAGCGCTCGCCGAGCTCGGGGTGGGTCGTGGTGCCGACGAGCGCGTCCTCGAGGCCCCCGGCGGGAGCGCTCCGGTAGGTGAGCGGCACCTGGACGACGTCGAGCCGGTCGCCGGAGTCGAGCCCGACGAGGTGCACCTCGATCCCGACCTCGCCGTCGGCGTCCCCGAGCCGGTACGAGCCGAACGGCTGGAGCGAGACACCGCGGCCCTTCGCCGGGTACCAGCGCTGCTGCGGCATCCAGGTGTGCAGCAGGTGCTCCAGCGGCGGGTCGAGCGAACCGCCGTCCTCGGCCTGATGCTGCGAGGCCACTCAGCCCCTCCTGACGTGCACGACGTGCGCCGGGGTGTCGAAACCCAGTCGGACGAAGGCGCGCTCGCCCCAGTGCCACGACTGCCCGGAGAGCAGGTCGTGGGCGACGAAACCCTCCCGCCAGTCCATTCCGAGCTTCGGCATGTTGAGGTTCACGTGGGTCTCCCGCACCGAGTGCGGGTCGAGGTTGACGACCGTGATAACGGTGTCCTCGCGTCCGGTGGGGGAGTGCTCGGCGCTGATGCGGCGCGAGTAGGCGATGACGGCGTCGTCGTCGGTGGGGTGGAACACCAGGCCGCGCAGCTGCTGCAGCGCCGGGTGCTCGTGCCGGGCGCGGTTGAGCTGGGTCAGCAACGGTTGCAACGACTCTCCGCGCTCGAGAGCCCCAGCGAAGTCGCGCGGCTTGATCTCGTACTTCTCGTTGTCGATCTGCTCCTCGGCGCCCGGCCGCGCCACGTTCTCGACCAGCTCGTAACCGGTGTAGATCCCCCACGTGGGCATGCTGGTGGCGGCCAGGACGGCCCGCAGCGCGAACGCAGTTCGGCCGCCGAACTGCATGAAGGGCGTGAGGATGTCGTGGGTGGTGGGCCAGAAGCTGGGCACCATGTAGTCGGCGGTGCCGGTGTTGCCCGACGCGCTGACCTCGTGGCTGCCGGTGCTGAGCTCGGTGAGGTAGTCGGTGAGCTCGGCCTTGGTGCTGCGCCAGGTGAAGTACGAGTACGACTGCTGGAAGCCGACCTTCGCCAGCGTCCGCATCATCGGTGGGCGGGTGAAGGCCTCGGCGAGCCAGACGATCCCGGGGTGCTCGCGGGCGACCTCGGCGATCAGCCACTCCCAGAACTCGACCGGCTTGGTGTGCGGGTTGTCGACCCGGATCGCGGTGACTCCGTGCTCGATCCACACCGTCACGACCCGCAGCACCTCGCGGTAGATGCCGTCCGGGTCGTTGTCGAAGTTCAGTGGGTAGATGTCCTGGTACTTCTTCGGCGGGTTCTCGGCGTAGGCGATAGTGCCGTCGGCGCGGGTGGTGAACCACTCCGGGTGCTCGGCGACCCAGGGGTGGTCGGGCGAGCAGTTCAGCGCGAGGTCCACCGCGACCTCGAGGCCGAGCTCCTTGGCCCGGGCCACGATGGCGTCGAAGTCCTCGAAGGTGCCGAGGTCGGGGTGGATCGCGTCGTGGCCGCCGTCGGCCGAGCCGATCGCGTACGGCGAGCCGGGGTCGCCCGGCTCGGTCACCAGGGTGTTGTTGCGTCCCTTGCGGTTGGTCGTCCCGATCGGGTGCAGCGGCAGCACGTAGGCGACGTCGAAGCCCATCTCGGCGATCGCCGGCAGCCGCTCGGCCGCCGTGCGCAGGGTGCCCGGCGTCCAGGCGCCGGTCTCCGGGTCGCGCACCGCACCCTCGGACCGGGGGACGAACGAGTACCAGGAGCCGTGCAGGGCCAGCCGGCGCTGCACCCGCAGCGGGAACGGGCCCGCCTCGGTGACACCGCGCCGGACGGGTCGGTGCGCCATGGCCTGGTGCACGGCGGGGGACGTGCCCGCCGCCAGCCGGGCCTGGGCCGGACGCGAGGGGTCCCGCAGCCCGGTGACCGCGGCCAGCAGGTGCTCGCGGTCGGCAGCGGAGTGGCCGTGGTCCCCGGCGGCCTCCTCCAGCAGCAGGGCGCCCTCGGTGAGCATCAGCTCGGTGTCGACGTCGGCCGCCACCTTGATCACGGCGTCGTGCTCCCAGGTGCCGTACGGGTCGTCCCAGCCCTCGACCGTGAACGACCACTCTCCAGGGGCGTCCGGCACGACGTGGCCGAGCCAACGACCCAGGCCGTGCTCGGTCTCGACCAGCCGCGACCGGGAGTGCTCGGTGCCGTCGGGACGCCGCAGCACGGCGGTGGCGCAGACGGCGTCGTGACCCTCGCGGAAGACCGTGGCCGTGACGGGCACGACCTCGCCCTCGGAGGCTCGGGCGGGCCAGCGTCCGCCGTCCACGACCGGGCCGACGTCGAGCACCGGGATCCGTCCGAGCAGGCCGGAGCGGTCGATCGGTGGTGCGGCGGCATCGGGTCCAGGGTCGGATCCGGGGCCGGTGGCCACAGGGGCCGTCGGGGCGGGTGCTGCGGACGTGGGGCGCTTGCTGCGCGTGTCGCGGCTCACTCGCCTCACGCTACCGACGGACGGTGGTCGCGCGCGATCCGTGCGTCCGGCGGTCGGGACGATCCGGCAAGTTCTTGCACCCCGCGCAACGTCTTGCTGGGCGTCGGCGTGTCGAGCCGGCGCCTCCCGTACGCTACCCGGTCGTGAGAGCGATCCGGCGGTTCACCGTCCGTACAGTCCTGCCCGACACCATCGCGGCCCTCGGCCAGCTGGCGATCAACCTGAGGTGGTCGTGGCACCCCGCCACCCGCGACCTCTTCGAGCAGATCGACGCCAAGCGCTGGACCGAGCTCGGGCACGACCCCATCCGGCTGCTGGGCGACCTGTCCCCGGAGCGGCTGGCCGAGCTGTCGGACGACCCGGCGTTCGTCGCCCGCGTCGAGCAGGCCTCGGCCGACCTGCACGAGTACCTCGCGGAGCCGCGCTGGTACCAGGGGCTCCCTGAGCCCAAGCCGGCCTCGATCGCGTACTTCAGCCCGGAGTACGGCATCACCTCCGTGCTGCCGCAGTACTCCGGCGGCCTGGGCATCCTCGCCGGCGACCACCTGAAGAGCGCCTCGGACCAGGGCGTGCCGATCACCGGCGTCGGCCTGCTCTACAAGAGCGGCTACTTCAAGCAGGCCCTCTCCCGCGACGGCTGGCAGACCGAGACGTATCCGGTGCTGGACCCCGACGGGCTGCCGCTGACCCTGCTGCGGGAGGAGGACGGCACCCCCGCCCTCGTGACGATCGAGCTGCCCGGCGGCCGCGCGCTGAACGCCCACGTGTGGAAGGCCGACGTCGGTCGCGTCCCGCTGCTGCTGCTCGACTCCGACGTCCAGCAGAACGACGACCTCGCCCGCTCGATCACCGACCGGCTCTACGGCGGCGGCGGCGAGCACCGGCTGCAGCAGGAGATGCTGCTCGGCATCGGCGGCGTCCGGGCGCTGCGGCTGTTCTCGCGCCTCACCGGCGCCCCCGTGCCGGAGGTGTTCCACACCAACGAGGGCCACGCCGGCTTCCTCGGCCTCGAGCGCGTACGCGAGCTGATGGGCGACGGCCTCAGCTACGACGAGGCGATGACGGCCGTGCGGGCTGCGACCGTCTTCACCACGCACACGCCCGTCCCGGCCGGCATCGACCGCTTCGGCGGCGACCAGATCCGCACCTACCTCGGCGCCTCGGGTGCCCTCGAGGGCCTGCCGATGGACCGCCTGCTCGCCCTCGGCGCGGAGGACTACCCCGGCGGCGAGGCCGGCGTCTTCAACATGGCCGTGATGGGCCTGCGGATCGCCCAGCGCGCCAACGGCGTCTCGCAGCTGCATGGCGAGGTCAGCCGGGGCATGTTCGACGGCCTGTGGCCGGGCTTCGACGACACCGAGGTGCCGATCACCTCGATCACCAACGGCGTGCACGCCCCGACCTGGGTCGACCGCCGGATCTTCGAGGTCGCCGAGAAGCACCAGGGCGGTGCGATCAGCGAGGGCGCCCAGGGCTGGGAGGAGATCGGTCAGGTCCCGGCCGCCGACGTCTGGGCGGTGCGGCGCGAGCTGCGCGCCCAGCTCGTCACCGACGCCCGGGCCCGGCTGCGCTCGTCCTGGCTCAAGCGCGGCGCCAGCCCGGCCGAGCTCGGCTGGATCAACGAGGCGCTCGACCCCGACGTCCTGACCATCGGGTTCGCCCGGCGGGTGCCCACGTACAAGCGCCTGACCCTGATGATGCGCGAGCCGGACCGGCTCAAGGCCCTGCTGCTGGACCCCGAGCGTCCGGTGCAGCTGGTGATCGCCGGCAAGTCGCACCCGGCCGACGACCAGGGCAAGCGGTTGATCCAGCAGCTCGTGCAGTTCACCGACGACCCCGAGGTGCGGCACCGGATCGTCTTCCTGCCGAACTACGACATCAAGATGGCGCAGACCCTGTACCCGGGCTGCGACGTCTGGCTGAACAACCCGCTGCGCCCGCTCGAGGCCTGCGGCACGTCCGGCATGAAGGCCGCCCTGAACGGCTGCCTCAACCTGTCGATCCTGGACGGGTGGTGGGACGAGTGGTTCGACGGCGAGAACGGCTGGGCCATCCCCACCGCCGACGGCGTCGAGGACGCCGACAAGCGGGACGACCTGGAGGCCAAGGGCCTGTACGACCTGGTCGCCAAGCAGGTGGCCCCGATGTTCTACGACCGCGACGCCGAGGGCCTGCCCGGCCGCTGGCTGGAGATGGTGCGCCACACGCTCGGGACGCTCGGGCCCAAGGTGCTGGCCTCCCGGATGGTCGGCGACTACGTCGAGCGGCTCTACCTCCCCGCCTCGGCCAGCGGCACCGCGATGAACGGCCCCGGTTTCGAGGGTGCCCGCGAGCTCGCCGCCTGGACCGCCAAGGTGCGCGAGGGCTGGTCCTCGGTGCGGGTCGACCACGTCGAGTCCTCCGGCATCGGCGACTCCCCGCAGGTCGGGGAGACCCTGCACGTGCGCTCGTTCGTCTCCCTCGGCGACCTGTCCCCGCAGGACGTCCGGGTCGAGGTGCTGCACGGCCGAGTCAACGACGCCGACGAGCTCACCGGCACGGTGGCCCAGCGGCTCGAGCACACCGAGACGTACGAGGACGGTCGGCACCAGTTCGCCGCCGACCTCACGCTGCGGCGCACCGGTGCCTTCGGCTACACGGTGCGGGTGCTCCCGCAGCACGACGGCCTGGCGAGCTCGGCCGAGACCGGCCTGGTCGTCAACGCCTGAGCGACGCCATCAGCGTGGGGCCCACCTCAGGCGTGGCCGGGTAGGGCGGCGACCTCGGTGGTCCACGTCCCTGGACTGCGTGCCCGAGCCGCTGGGTGAAGGCGATGGCGTCGAGACGCTCCGCTTCATCGAGGGCGCGACGGAGGCGATGGCTGGTACCACCAGCACACAGACCTCGGACTCGCCTCGGCTGCCAGACTCCTGCGACGCATCCACGACGCCAGCACCAGCTGGAGCCCGCCTCCGGACGCCGTGTGGGGTGCGCCGGTCGTCAACGGAGATGACGTCGTCTACTGCCACGGCGAGCCAGGCCCCTGGAACTCCATCTGGCGCGAGGACGAAGCCGTCGCTCTCGTTGACGGGGACTTGCTGCACCCTGCCCCGCGTCTGGATGACGTGGCGTACGCACTGCAGTGGTTCGCTCCCCTCCCGTCCGACCGGATGGCGCTGGAGTGGCACCACTTCCCCGAGGTGCCGGACCGTCGGCACCGGATCCAGGTGTTCGTCGCCGAGTACGGCGGGCTCCCCGAGTTCGACGTCGTCGACACCGTGACCGCGCGCATGCAGGCGACCAGCGACCTGGTGGAGGCTCTGGCCGACGACGGGCGAGAGCCTCAACGCACGTGGGTCGCCGACGGAGAGCTGGAACGGGCGGCGACCGAGATCGACTGGGTCCGTGGACACCGAGATTTCATCGCCTGACTCCAGCACGACCCTCAAGAAGTATGTGACACCACCACGATCACGCGGCCGACAAACCACTCCCGCACCGTGGTCGAGACCGGCGGCTTCAGACCACGACGACACCCTCAACTGCGATGAGCCCGTTCGCGTCGGGGTCGACGACGATCGTGGCGCCGGATGATCCCCTCCGCGATCGCGAGTTTGATGGCCCACGCGCTTGCTTTCGCCAGATCGTCCTGCAGCTCCCCCGCTCCGACGAGGGCCTCGGAGAATCCCGCGGTGAGCACCTGGGTTCCAGCGGCCACCGCGATGGCGTAGGCGCGAATCATCCACGCACGGTGCGCGGCAACGTGCCCGCGCCGCACAGCCGCGATCCTGAGCACCAGGCAGACCGCCAGAGCAGTACCGAACGCAGGAACCTCAGGTGCGGTAGACGCGCACCGTCCGCCCGGGGAGCTCGATGCTGGTACCACCGGGGACCGCAGGCACGTCGGGCGTCTGGCCCCCGAACGCCGCAGCGGCGTGGGACGCGCTGTCCCACATCGGCTCCCAGGACGAGGCCCACGGACCGCCGGGGAGCGTGACGATCGCCGGATCGTGGTGGCCCTGCACCACGAGCAGCACGCTCGGCTCACCCGACTGGTGGCCGTGCAGGTACATCTGCAGCGTCCGCAGCGCAGGGTCGTGCCAGCGGTCGTGGTCCATCCGGGCGCCGTCGGGGCCGAACCACGCCAGGTCGGTGGTGCCGTCGGCGTGCACGGTTCGACCGCTGGGACGCAACGACTGCCGCAGCGGTGCGAGCCCTCGACGCAGCGCGGTGAGCCGCCGCACGGCCTCGAGGGTGGAGTCGCGCTCGGCGCCACCGTCCCAGCCGATCCAGGTCGTGGGGTCGTCGAGGCAGTAGGCGTTGTTGTTGCCTCGCTGGGACCGGGCCAGCTCGTCGCCGGCGAGCAGCATCGGCGTGCCGGTCGAGAGCAGGAGCGTCGAGAGCAGGGCGAGGGCTGACCCGTGCCGGGCCTGCCGCACCGCGAGGTCGTCGGTGGGCCCCTCGGTCCCGTGGTTCCAGGACCGGTTGTCGCCGTGGCCGTCCCGGTTGCCCTCGCCGTTGGCACCGTTGTGCTTGTGGTCGTAGGCGGTGGTGTCCGCGACGGTGAAGCCGTCGTGCGCCGCGACGAAGTTGACGCTGGCCCAGGCCGACCGCGCCACCCGGTCGGCCGAGGCAGCCGTCCCGAAGTGGTCGGACGAGCCGGCCAGCCGGGTGGCCAGGTCGCGCAGGTCCGAGCGCCGGTGCCCGTCCGAGGGCCCCATCGCGTGGGCGGCGTCGGCGAGCCAGAACGACCGGACCCCGTCGCGGAACCGGTCGTTCCACTCGGCGAACGGCGGCGGGAACTGCCCGGTGCGCCAGCCGTGCGTCCCGACGTCCCAGGGCTCGGCAACGAGCTTGACGGTCTGCAGCAGCGGGTCGGCGCGGGCGGCGACCAGGAACGGGTGGTCCGGCTTGAACGAGTCGGCGCCGCGGCGCGAGTCCCCACGGGCCAGCGCGGGGGCGAGGTCGAACCGGAAGCCGTCGACCCCGTAGGTGCTGACCCAGTGCCGCAGCGAGTCGAGTGCCATCGCCACGACGCGCGGGTGCGAGAAGTCGACGGTGTTGCCGCACCCGGTGACGTCGAGGTCGCGGCCGTGCTCATCCATCCGGTAGTACGAGGCGTTGTCGACGCCGCGCCAGGACAGCGTCGGCCCGTCGGCTCCCGCCTCACAGGTGTGGTTGTAGACGACGTCGAGCCAGACCTCCAGGCCTGCCTCGTGAAGCGCGTCGACCGCCGCGACGATCTCCGCCGCAACGGCTCCCGCGCCAGCGGTCCTGGCCGCCTCGGTCGCGTAGCGCGTCTCGGGGGCGAAGAACGACAGGTGGTTGTAGCCCCAGTAGTTGCGCATGCCGCGCTGCACGAGCGCGGGCTCGTCGCCGATCGCGAACACCGGCAGCAGCTCCACGGCCGTGACGCCGAGCGCCACGAGGTGCTCGACCACAGCGGGGTGGGCGAGCCCGGCCCAGGTGCCGCGCAGCTCCTCCGGGACGTCAGGGTGGCTCATGGTCAGACCGCGCAGGTGCGCCTCGTAGGCGACGGTGCGGTCCCAGGGCACCTGTGGCGGCTGCGTGCGCGGGGGCTCGAGCGGCCCGAGCACGACGCCGGTCGGTGCGTGTCCGAGGCTGTCGGTGGCGTCCTGCCACCGGGCGCCGCCGTGCCCGGCCGGGCCGTCCTGCGGACGCCACTGGTCGTCGACGACGTGACCGAAGACCGGCTGCCCCCAGCGGATCTGCCCGGTCAGGGCCCTCGCGTAGGGGTCCAGCAGGAGCTTGGCCGGGTTGTGCCGGTGCCCGGAGGCGGGGTCCCACGGGCCGTGCACGCGCAGACCGTACCGCTGGCCGGCCCGGGCGGCGGGGACGTGGCCGTGCCAGACGCCATCGGTGCTCCACGGCAGCGTCGTGCGGTGCTCGGTGCCGTCGTCGTCCAGGAGGCAGACCTCGACCCGCTCGGCGTGCGCCGCGAAGACGGCGGCGTCGGCGCCGTCGCCCTCGGCGCGCAGGTGCAGCCCGAGCGGGTAGGGCCGGGACGCGGTGGGTGCGGGGACGGTCACGCAGAGCAGTCTGGCCGACGGCTACCGTGGTCCGCGTGAGCGACTCGTCGGCCACCCCGAGTTTCCCGCCCCCTGCGGACGAGCACCCCCTGCGGGGACGGGTCCTCGACGTCCTCATCGACGACGGTCTCACCCCGAGCCTGGACGACGACGGCGACGTCGCGTTCGTCACCTCGCAGCAGAAGCTGTTCGTGCGCTGCGTCGACGGCGAGCCGGCCCTGATGCGGGTGTTCGGCCAGTGGCGGATCACCTCGCCCGCCGAGCACGAGGAGGTCGTCTGGCTGCGCGCCGCGAGCGTGGTCAGCGCCACGCACAACCTCGCCAAGCTGAGCGTGCACCGCCGGATCCTCGTCGTCGCCGTCGACACCGTGGTCACCGACGGCGCACCGCTCGAGGTGCTGTTCCGGACCAGCGTCCAGGCCGTCCTGGCCGCGGTCGCGGGCTGGCACCGGGAGATCGAGGGCACGGACGGCGACACCGGCCCCGCAGGAGGCTCGGACTAGTCTCCCCATCAGCCAGCAGCAGGGTGGTCGTCGAGGAGAGGTGGGCAGGTCGATGTCGGAGCACGTGCGGCTCGAGGTCGAGGGCGGGATCGGGACGATCCGGATCGACCGGCCCCCGATGAACGCGCTGGACTCGACCATCCAGTCCGGCCTCGTCGCGGCGGCCGCCGAGGCGACCGAGCGGCGTGACGTCTGCGCCGTGGTGGTCTACGGCGGCGAGAAGGTGTTCGCCGCGGGCGCCGACATCAAGGAGATGCAGGCCCTGGCGTACACCGACATGGTCGACCGCGGTCGCGAGCTGCAGTCCTCGTTCACGGCGATCGCGGCGATCCCGAAGCCCACGGTCGCGGCGATCACCGGGTACGCCCTCGGTGGCGGCTGCGAGCTGGCGCTCTGCTGCGACTTCCGGGTCTGCGGCGACGACGCGAAGCTCGGCCAGCCCGAGATCCTGCTCGGCATCGTCCCGGGCGCCGGTGGCACCCAGCGGCTCCCGCGCCTGGTCGGCCCCGCGCGAGCCAAGGACATCATCTTCTCCGGCCGGTTCGTGGCGGCCGACGAGGCGCTGGCGATCGGCCTGGTCGACCGCGTGGTCGCGCCGGACGACGTCTACACGGCCGCGCGCGAGCTGGTCGGCCGGTACGTCGGCGGCCCCGCCTACGCGCTGCGCGCCGCGAAGGAGGCGATCGACCACGGGCTCGACGTCGACCTCGCCACCGGGCTGGAGATCGAGCGAGCTGCCTTCGCCGCCCTGTTCGCCACCGAGGACCGCGCCATCGGTATGGCCTCGTTCGTCCGGGACGGACCGGGCAAGGCCCGGTTCACCGGACGATGAGCGGCGGTCCGGCCTCCGAGCAGGATGTCGCCGGCGCCTTCGAGGACACCGAGCCCGCCCAGGTGCTCCACCACGACCGGGGCGCGGGCAGCTACGACGAGACGTGGTCGATCGCGTTCGACCAGCGCTGCATCGACGACGCACGCGACGTCGTCCTCCAGGTGCTCTGCCCGGTGCGGTCGCGGGAGCAGTGGCCGTGGAGCGCAAGCACCGCGCGTCGGTGCAGGAGGTCAGGCGGGGTACGTCGCGCTGACGGCGGCCGCCATCGCCGCCGGCGTCCACGCCCGCGCGGCGGCACGTCCCGCCTCGCCGAGCCCGGCCGCCCGGCGCGGGTCCGCCAGCAGGCCCGATACCTGTGCGGCGAGGTCGTCGACGTCCTCGGACGCCACGCGCAGGCCGGTGACCCCGGGGTCGACGGACTCGGCCAGCCCGCCGACGTCGGTGACGACCACGGGGGCACCGGCCGCCTGGGCCTGCCGGGTCACCAGCCCGAACGGCTCGTAGCGGCTGGTGACCAGCACGGCGTCGGCCACCGACAGCAGGGCGCGCAGCGGCTCGGGAGCGAGCCATCCCGTCCAGGTCAGGCGGTCGACGACCCCGACCTGGACGGCGAGGGCCTCCAGGATCGGCCGGTAGGAGCCGTCGCCGGCCAGGACCAGCCGCACGCCCGGGTGCCGCCGCGCGATCGCCGGGAGCGCGCGCAGGACGGTGCACAAGCCCTTCTCCCACTCCAGCCGTCCGGCCGCCACGAGCAGCGGGCCGTCGTGCGAGGCCCACAGCCCGCGCGCCCGCTCGGCGTCGGCCGGGGGAGCGACCCACCGGGCCGCGTCCACCGCGGCGGGCACCACGTGCACCCGGGCCGGCTCGGCGCCGAGCACGCCCACCACCTCGGTGCGCATCGCCTCGGACCAGACCACGACCGCGTCAGGACGACGGTCGGTCGAGAACGCCTGCACCGCAGCCCGTTCGGCACGGTGCACCGCGCGTGGCAGGTCGCTGTCAAGGCGACCAGAGCGACGCCCGAACTCGGTGGCGTGCACCGAGTGCACCCAGGCGGCGCCCAGGGCCTCCGCCGCAGCAGCTCCCGCGGCGGCGGTCACCCAGTCGTGCGAGTGGACGACGACCGCCTCGTCGGTCGGTGGCAGGGCTGTGATCGCCGCGACCACCGGGGCGACCAGAGCGTCGGCGGCATCGAGCAGCTGCTGGCCGTCCCAGGGGCCGTCGGGCACGCCGGCGAGGAGCACCCGCTGCACCCGGACGTCGTCGCGGACCTCGCGCGGCGGGGCCTCGCGCAGCCGACCGCCGCCGGTGACGTCGTGCCCGAGGACGACAGCACCCACCTGGTGCCCGGCGGCGGCCTGCGCGGGGGCGAGGTCGGCGAGCAGGTGGCCGAGGCCACCGTGCAGGACGGGCGGGTACTCCCGGGTGACGTGCAGGACCCTCACGGCAGCCACCGCGAGACCAGGGGGCGGGCGGCCCGCGACGGGTCGGCGGAGGCGGCGGGCACGGTCGCACCCTGCCACACGGCGGACGGGGACGCCGCCGTGTGCCCCGCGTCACCCCCGGTCAGGTGGAAGCCGGTGTTACTCATAGGTAACCTGGCTGTGCGTTGGCTCACCCGGGCCGCGTCGACCACCCCGGGGGTGGCAGGCTGTGAACCAGCCACGAGCACGAATCCGCTCCCAGGGAGGAACCGTCCCGCCATGAAGATCGTCGTCTGCGTCAAGTACGTCCCGGACGCCCAGGCCGAGCGCACCTTCGAGCAGGACCTCACCACCGACCGCACCTCCGTCGACGGGCTGCTGTCCGAGCTGGACGAGTACGCGGTCGAGGAGGCGCTCAAGCTGGTCGAGGCCGCCGAGGGCGAGGTCGTCGTCCTGACGATGGGCCCCGAGCAGGCCACCGACGCCGTCCGCAAGGCGCTGCAGATGGGTGCCCACTCGGGCGTCCACGTGCTCGACGACGCGATTGCGGGCTCCGACGCACCCGCCACCTCGCTGGTGCTGGCGAAGGCGGTGGAGAAGATCGGCGGCGCCGACCTGGTGCTCACCGGCATGGCCTCCACCGACGGCACCATGAGCGTCGTCCCCGCGATGATGGCCGAGCGGCTGGGCCTGCCGCAGGTGACGATGGCCTCCGAGCTCGGCGTCGAGAACGGGGCGGTCACGATCCGCCGCGACGGCGACGCGTCCACCGAGACGATCACCGCCCAGCTGCCCGCGCTGGTCAGCGTCACCGACCAGATCAACGAGCCCCGGTACCCGTCGTTCAAGGGCATCATGGCCGCGAAGAAGAAGCCGCTCGAGACCTGGTCGCTGGCCGACCTCGGGGTCGACGCCGGCGAGGTCGGCCAGGGGGCGGCGTGGACGACCGTCGAGTCGTTCACCGCGCGCCCGCCCCGCGAGGCGGGGCAGGTCGTCCAGGACGAGGGCGAGGGCGGCGCGAGGCTGGCCGAGTTCCTCGTGTCCAAGAAGTTCGTCTGACCCCGTCCGCGAGAACGAAGGAGAGACACCCCCATGGCTGAGGTCCTCGTCCTCGTCGACCACGTCGACGGCGCCGTCCGCAAGACCACGTCCGAGCTGCTCACGATCGCCCGCCGCCTCGGCGAGCCGTCCGCGGTGTTCATCGGCGCCGGCTACGACCGGGCCGCTGCGGTGCTGGCCGAGTTCGGCGCCGAGAAGGTCTACACCGTCGACGACGACCAGGTGACGAGGTACCTGGTGGCCCCCAAGGCCGAGGTGCTCGCCCAGCTGGTCCAGCAGACCTCCCCGGCGGCCGTCCTGATCCCCTCGAACACCGAGGGCAAGGAGATCGCGGCCCGGCTGTCGATCAAGACGTCCTCGGGCCTGATCACCGACGCCGTCGACGTCCAGGCGGGCGAGGGTGGCCCGGTCACGACGCAGTCGGTCTTCGCCGGCTCGTACACGGTGCAGGCCAAGGTCACCCAGGGCACGCCGATCATCACGGTCAAGCCGAACTCGGCCACCCCCGAGGCGGTCAACAGCTCGCCGTCCACCGAGGCCGTGACGATCACGCTGTCCGCCGCAGCCACCCAGGCCGAGGTCACCGACCGCAAGCCGCGCGAGCGCAGCGGGCGGCCCGAGCTGAACGAGGCCGCCATCGTGGTCTCGGGCGGTCGCGGCACCAACGGCGACTTCGCCGCGGTCGAGGCGTTCGCCGACTCCCTGGGTGCCGCTGTCGGCGCGAGCCGCGCTGCCGTCGATGCCGGTTGGTACCCGCACGCCAACCAGGTGGGGCAGACCGGCAAGCAGGTCTCGCCGCAGCTGTACGTGGCCGCGGGCATCTCCGGCGCGATCCAGCACCGGGCCGGGATGCAGACGTCCAAGATGATCGTCGCGGTGAACAAGGACGAGGAGGCGCCGATCTTCGAGCTGGTCGACTTCGGCGTCGTCGGCGACCTGTTCTCGGTGCTCCCGCAGGCCACCGACGCGGTCGAGAAGTCCAAGGGCTGAGGTCCACGGACCGGCCCGGCAGGAGACCTCTCGCTCCCCGATCTAGGATCGGGTCGTGACTCCGGACATGCCGTCGTCGGTCTACCTCGACCACGCGGCGACCACGCCGATCCACCCCGTGGCGCTGCGGGCCCTCACCGAGGAGCTCGCCGTCGGGGGGAACCCGTCGTCCCTGCACACCTCAGGACGCCGGGCCCGGCGGGCCGTGGAGGAGTCGCGCGAGAAGCTCGCCGCGGCGGTCGGTGCCGCACCCAACGAGGTGGTGCTGACCTCGGGCGGCACGGAGGCCGACAACCTCGCCGTCAAGGGCCTGTACTGGGAGCGGCGCGCGGCTGACGACCGTCGGCGCCGGGTGCTGCTGAGCGCGGTCGAGCACCACGCCGTGGTCGACCCGGCTGTCTGGCTCGCCGAGCACGAGGGAGCCGAGCTGGTCTGGCTGCCCGTCGACGCAGAGGGCCGCCTGGACCTGGAGGCGTTCCGGTCCGCTGTCGAGCAGGACCCGGCCTCTGTCGCCCTGGTCTCGGTGATGTGGGCGAACAACGAGGTCGGCACGGTGCAACCGGTCGCCGAGGTGGTGCGGATCTGCGCCCCCCACGGCATCCCCGTGCACTGTGACGCCGTGCAGGCCGTCGGCCACCTGCCCGTCGACTTCGGGGCCAGCGGTCTGGACGCCCTCACGCTCTCCGGGCACAAGATGGGCGGCCCCGTCGGGGTGGGCGCGCTGGTGCTGCGTGGCGGCCTCGACCTCGTCCCCGTGCTGCACGGCGGGGGCCAGGAGCGCGGCATCCGCTCGGGGACGCTCGACTCACCGTCGGTCGTGGCCCTCGCCGTGGCGGCCGGGCTGGCGGTGCGCGACGGCGAGGACGAGGCGGTCCGACTCGCCGAGCTGCGCGACGCCCTGGTGTCCGGCGTGCTGGAGGCGGTCCCGGACGCCGTCCTGCGCGGCCCGGCCCTCGGCCCCGATCGCCTCCCCGGCAACGCGCACCTCACCTTCCCCGGCTGCGAGGGCGACTCGCTGCTGTACCTGCTCGACGCACGGGGAATCGAGTGCTCCACCGGATCGGCGTGCCAGGCGGGCGTGCCGCAGCCGAGCCACGTGCTCACCGCGATGGGCATCGCGCGCCAGGACGCCCGGGGGGCACTGCGTTTCAGCCTCGGTCGCACCAGCAGCGAGGTCGACGTCAAGGCGCTCGCCACCGAGATCGGTCCGGTCGTCGAGCGGGCCCGTAGCGCCGGGCTGGCGTCGCGGCTCGCATGAAGGTGCTGGCGGCGATGAGCGGCGGGGTCGACTCCGCCGTCGCCGCAGCGCGCGCGGTCGAGGCCGGCCACGAGGTCGTGGGCGTGCACATGGCCCTGGCGCGTACCCCTGCCACCGGTCGCACGGGCGCGCGTGGCTGCTGCACGATCGAGGACGCCGGCGACGCCCGCAGGTCGGCCGACGTCATCGGGATCCCTTTCTACGTCTGGGATCTCGCCGAGCAGTTCACCAGCGCCGTCATGGACGACTTCGTCAGCGAGTACGCCGCGGGGCGGACGCCGAACCCGTGCGTGCGCTGCAACGAGCGGATCAAGTTCTCCGTGCTCCTCGACAAGGCCGTGGCGCTGGGGTTCGACGCCGTCGCCACCGGGCACTACGCGCGGGTCGACCCGGGGGAGCCCCCGACGCTGCACCGCGCCGCCGATGCCGCCAAGGACCAGTCCTACGTGCTGGCCGTGCTGGCGCCGCACCGGTTGAGCCGGGCGCTGTTCCCGCTCGGCGACGCGACGTCCAAGGAGGTCGTCCGTGAGGAGGCCGCCCGGCGCGGTCTGTCGGTGTCGGCCAAGCCGGACAGCCACGACATCTGCTTCATCCCCGACGGCGACACCCGCGGCTTCCTCGACTCCCGGATCGAGCGCCGCCCGGGCGCCGTGCGCGACCGGGAGGGACGACGGGTCGGCACCCACGACGGTGCCCAGGGCTACACGGTCGGGCAGCGCAAGGGCCTGCGGCTCGGCACACCCGCGGCGGACGGCCGTCCGCGCTACGTCCTGGACGTCTCGGTGGTCGACAACACGCTGACGGTCGGCCCCGCCGAGGATCTCGCGGTGGCCGAGGTGGTGGCGTCGGAGTCGGTCGTGTGGCTCGCCGAGCCGCCGGCGGCCGGCGCCCGGGTGGAGGCGCAGGTGCGGGCGCACGGGCGGGCCGTGCCGTGCACGGTGCTGGAGGCCGATGCCCGCGCGCTGCGGGTCGACGTCGGTGGCGCGCTGGCGGGGGTGAGCGCGGGGCAGACCCTGGTGCTCTACCGCGGGGACCGGGTCGTGGGCAGCGGCACCATCACCAGCAGCGTCCCCAGCAGGTCGAGAGGCTCAGCCGCGGGGGAGCTGGGCGGGGACGGCCCGCTCGACCTGTAACCGGGTGGTCGCGTCCTGCAGCTCGCCGGCCCAGGTCACCATCGCCTCGCCCGCCATCGGACGAGCCACGTGCCAGCCCTGGGCCTCGTCGCAGCCGAGCGCGGCGAGGTGCTCGAGCACCTCGAGGGTCTCCACGCCCTCGGCGACCACGGTCAGGCCGAGGGCGTG
>JBBQSN010000060.1:0-19029 GCA_038213835.1 Actinomycetales bacterium | reverse complement strand
CCCGGGTCCGCGCCGATCCGCGCGAGCAGCACCGCTCGGAGGCCGGCCGACGGCTCGACCGCGACGAGCGGCGCAGCCGGCACGGAGTGCGCCGCCGCCAGCACTCCGCGACCGGTGCCGGCACCGATGTCCACCACGGGGTGATCGCCCGGCACGCCGGCCAGCGACTGCCGGACGCGCGCTTCCAGCAGCCGCCACGTCGGACCCATGGCCACGTCCAGGAACTCGGCGGCCTCCGCGTACGCGCTGCTGCTGTCGGTCACGTGGCTACCCAAGCCTTGTTGATACTGGGTGTCAATGTCGCTGACGTGTGCGTCCGAGGAGGCGCCCCCGGTGCTGCGGACGGACCGAGTGAGCCTCGACCCGGTGCCCGATCAGGCAGCAGGACGTCTGGCGCCGGGTGGCTGATGGCCGGGTAGGGTCCGCCATGGTCGTGGATGGGAGAGGGCGCGGGCCGGTGGCCCGCTCCTTGCCGGGACCCACTGTGCGGGAGGAAGGTAGAGCCATCAGCGCCACGGAGCACCCGCGGCGGCCGTGGCGGGTATGCGGCGCCGGACGCGGCGCCCGCGCCCGTGCCCGTCGATGTGGGCGGTGCCCGTGCGAGCACCTGGCAGGTGGGCTGTGACGATGCACGCGCATGACATGGATGTCAGGATCGAGCTCCTCGACGGCTTCCGGGTCGTCCTGGATGGCCAGGTGGTGCAGGAGGCGGCGTGGCCGAGCAGGCGGTCGGCCGAGCTGGTGCAGCTGCTGGCCCTGGCTCCTCGGCGGCGCCTGCTGCGCGACCAGGTCTGCGAGGCGCTGTGGCCACACCTGGGCCCGGACGCCGGGGCAGCCAACCTCCGCAAGGCGGCGCATCACGCTCGGCAGGTACTCGGTGCCAACGGTGCGCTCGTGCTCCACGGCGGTACGGTCGCCCTGTTCCCAGGCACGCCGATCGAGACCGACGCCGAACGCTTCGAGCGCCTGGCGTCTGCGGCCCTGCGGTCGGGCGACCGCTCGGCCTGCGAGCAGGCGGCCTCGGCCTACGCCGGGGACCTGCTCCCCGGTGCGCGTTACGAAGGATGGACCGACGAGGACCGGGGGCGGCTGCGCGCCATGCACATCGGGCTGCTGCGTGTCCTGCACCGCTGGGAGCGCGTCGTGGAGCTCGAGCCGGCCGACGAGCATGCTCACCGTGAGCTGATCCGCCGGGCGCTGGCGGACGGCGACCGCCACGCGGCCATCAACTGGTACGGGCGGCTGCGGACTGCGCTGGCGCACGAGCTCGGCCTGGCGCCCGACAGCCAGAGCCGGGCGCTGTATGCGCAGTGCATCATCGGCTTGCAACGCAGCTCGACGCCATTCGTCGGGCGCCAGCTGGAGCTCGCGCGCACGGGTGTCGCGCTGCGCTCCGCCGAACAGGGGCAGATCGGGGCCCTGGTGGTACGAGGCTCCGCCGGCCTCGGCAAGTCGGCCCTGTGCCGGCAGCTCACCGTCACGGCGGCCGAGCGCGGGTGGTCCGCGGTCGCGGTGGCAGCCGCGTACGGGGGCAGCCCGTACGCCCCGCTGGTCGACGCCGTCGAGCAGCTGGCGGGCCGACACCCCGGCGTGCTGGACGGGCTCGACGAGCACGCCCGCTCCACCCTGGCCGAGCTCACGAGGCCGCCCGGTGCCGACCCGCGGAAGCGTGGCCTGACCCGCCACCTCGTCCTCGGCGCCGTCCGCCGGCTCCTCACCGCGTGCGGCAGCGGGGTGCTGCTGGTCGTGGACGACGCCCACCTCGCGGACGAGGCCACGGTCGACGCGTGCGTGCAGCTCGCCCGGGCGTCCGCGGGACCGCCGTGCCTCGTGGTCCTGGCCTACCGCCGTGAGGCAGCCGGGCCAGGACTGGTGCGCCAGGTGGGGGTGCTGGAGCGGGCCGATCGGGTCGTCGAGGTCGACCTCGGCCCCCTGGGACGCGAGGACGTGGTCGCCCTCGCCTGCGCGGCCGCCGGCGCCCGGCTCGACGCCGACGTCGTCGCCGAGATCGCCCGGCTGGCGCACGGCAACCCCTTGTTCACGCTGGAACTGACCAGGGCGGTCGGCGCGGGCGCCGGCTCGACCGTCCCGCCGTCGGCGTGGGCGGCGCTGACGGCGAGGTGCTATGACGTCGCCGACACGACCGCAGGCGCGTTGCGCCGGCTCGCGGTGGCCGGGGACGAGTTCGACCCGGCCGACGTCCCGGCCCTGACGGGACTGGACGAGCCCTCGGCCTTCGCCGTGCTGGACGAGGCCCTCGAGACCGGGGCCTTGACCGTGGGCGGCACTCGGTACCGGTTCCGGCACGAGCTGGTGCGCCAGGCGCTGATCGAGCAGGTCCCCCCGCACCAGCGGCTCGTCGTGCACCGGGAGACCGCCGAGCGGCTGGCGAGGGCAGGAGCGGCGCCGTCGCTGGTCGCCCAGCACTGGCTGGACGGCCGGCGCGCGGACGAGGCGACGCCGTGGCTGCTCGCGGCCTCGCGCCAGGCGGTCGCCCTCGGCGCCTACGCCGACGCCCTCTCTCAGGTCGAACAGCTGCTCGCCCACGAGCCGCAGCACGCCGACGGGCTCGCCGTGCGGGCAGCCGTCCTCGACGCGCTCGGCGACCCCCGGGCTCCGGCGGCGTACGCAGCGGCGGCGCAGGTCGCCGGCGAACGGGCCGTGCAGGACCTGCGAGCTCAGCAGGCGCTGGCTCAGCTCAAGCTCGGTGACCCGCCGGGGGCGCTGCTCACCGTGGCGGGGCTCGAGCCGGTGACGGTGGCGGGGCGGCTCGCGCAGGCCCTCACCTGGAGCGGCGCGGCGGCCCTCGGGTTCGCCGAGCCCGAGCTCGGCACGGCACAGGCCGCCGAATGCCGTCGTCTGGCGCTGGAGACCGGCGACACGGGCGCGCTCGTGGTCGCGTCCTGGGCCCAGGCTGCAGCGGCGCACGCCCGTGGTGACCTGCGAGGCAGCCTGCGAGCCGACCTGCGCGACACGCAAGGGTTGCGTGACCTGGCGGTCAGCGTCTTCGACGGTCAGCTGTGCATCACCCAGCGGCTGCTCTACGGCGCCCTGCCGTACCCCGAGGTCATCGCCTTCGCTGACTCCTTCGCTGCCGAGGCCCAGCGGCTGGGCGCCGCTCGTGGCCTGGCCTTCGCCGTGACGCTGCGGGGAGAGGCCAGGCTGCTGTCGGGCGACCTGTCCGGGGCGGAGGAGGACCTCCTCGAGGCGGGTCGGCTCAGCCGTGCCATGGGGGCCGGGGTCGGCGAGGCCCTGGCCCTGCAGCGGCGGGCCGAGATCGCCGTGCACGCAGGCAGCCGCGCCATCGCCACGACCTTGCTCGACGAGGCGCTCGCCGTGGCCCGTGAGTCGGACGTCGGCTTCCACCTGTTCGATCGCATCTACGGGACCCGCATCTCGGTCGCCAGGTCGCTGGCAGCGGTCGAGGACGCCGAGGGCGCTGTGCAGGGTCCGAGCGAGACCTGCCCCGGCTGCCGGATCACCCTCGTCGTGCCCGCTGCCGTCGCCGCGGCCAAGGCCGGCGACCTCGACCGGGCCAGGCAGTACGCGCAGGAGGCCGAGGTGCTCGCCACCGTCGTCATGCGCCTGCCCGCGTGGAGCGCAGCGGTGGAAGAGGTGCACGGCCACCTCCTGCTCGCCTCCGGGGACGGCGGTGCCGCGGCCGGCCGCTTCCGCACCGCCGCCGACGGCTTCCGTGCGTGCGGCCAACCCCTGGACGAGCAGCGGTGCACCGCCAGCGCCCATGGCGCAGGCACGTCGGTGACGAGCGGCGTCAGGGCCTGATGCGCGAGGAACGCTCCAGGAACACCCCCCGTGCCACCTTCGGTCACGTCCGGCACCCCGCCGGACAGCACCGAGGAGGACCACCATGCCGTTCGTCAACGTCAAGCTCATCGAGGGCGTCTTCAGCCCCCTGCAGAAGCAGGACCTCATCCGCAAGCTCACCGACGCCATGGTCGAGGTCGAGGGCGAGGCCATGCGCTCCGTCACCTGGGTGACGCTCGAAGAGGTCAAGAGTGGGGACTGGGGCATCGCCGGCAACGTGCTGACCACCGCCGACGTCAAGGCGCTGCAGGCGGGGGCGCTGACCTGACCGCGGCGGCCTGCCCGTCGGCGGCTGCGACTCCGCAGTCGTCCCCCGGTCCTGACGGACCTCTGACCTCGAGGAGACGAGGATGCTCAAGCGCTTGAAGCTGTTCGTCCCGGTCGTTGCGCTCTGCGCGGTGGTGGGCGGCACGACCGTCGCCGGAGCGACACCCGGGAGCGGCGTGGTCTCGGGCAGGATCCTTGCCCAGGGCGACTTCCAGGACGGGCTCGACGCCAAGTTCAAGGTCTCGGGCCATCACGGCACGCAGGTGTCGAAGATCGATGGTGCCGGCCGAGCAGTGGTGCAGGAGATCGTGCTCGGCCCCGGCGGGCACACCGGCTGGCACTCCCACCCCGGTCCCGTGGTGGTCGTGGTCCAGCAGGGTGTGCTGACCCTCTACGACGGCGCCGACTGCAACTCGGGACAGCCCTACGACAGTGGCGAGGCCTTCATCGATCCCGGCCAGGGCCACCTCCACATCGCCCGCAACGAGGGTTCGAGCGACGTCGTGCTCCTCGTGACCTACCTCGCCCCACCCGGCACCGGCGTGCCACGGATCGACCGCGACGCGCCCGGCGACTGCTGAGCCGGATCACCGCAGCGACCTGAGAGGGGGGCCGACGGCCGCTCGTCCAGGGACGACCACAGCGGCACCTGCGATCGCCGGTGCCGCTGTGGTCGTGGTTTCTACGGGTAGCGTCTGGTGACATGTTCGTGAGGACCTGGTCGCGGCGGAACCGGGACGGTCGTGCGGCGCGGTACCTGCAGCTGGCCCACCACGAGTGTGCGTCGTCGTCGACGTCGCCGCAGCGGAAGATGCTGCACGCCTTTGTCGCCCGAGGACCTGGACCGGGCCGCGGTGCAGGCTGATCATCGGCGTGGCCGACGTCGCGACAGGTCACATGCCCGGCCTTGATCATCCACTCCCGAGACGATGTCCCTGTGCCGCTCGGGCAGGCCCGGGGGCTGGCCGCCCTGGTCCCGGACAGCCGGCTGGTGGTGCTGGACAGCCGCATCCACCTGCCCACGGCCCCCGAGCCCAGCCGCAGCTGCTGTCCCACGTCGACGACGAGTTCCTGGCCGGTGGCGATGGGTAGGGCCGTACTCATCGGCACGGCCGCCCCGCCTGTCTCGTGGTGACCCACCCGGCGGGCGACGGAAGGCTGCTGACGCCCGCCTTCCTGCTGCTGACCGTTTCGGAGCTGGCCTACTTCACCGCGCTGGGGGTGTTCATCCCGGTGGTGCCGCTGTACGCCGGCGAGGAACTGGGTGCGGACGCGGGTCGGGTCGGGCTCGTGGTCGGGGCCTTCAGCATCTCCGCGCTGCTGCTGCGTCCGCTGGCCGGCCGGGCGGCCGACCGCTTGGACCTTCGCCGCCTCATGCAGGTCGGCGGTGCCCTCTTCGCCCTGGTCGCGGCCGCTCACCTCGTCGTCGACGACTACGGCGCGCTGCTGGGCCTGCGGGTGCTGCTGGGGGCGGCGGAGGCCGTGTACTTCGTCGGCGGCATCACCCTGCTCGCCGCGCTCGCCCCGGCCGAGCGGGTGGGCGAGGCCCTCAGCTACAACTCGCTGGGGCTGTACCTCGGCATCGCGGTGGGACCCGCCGTCGGTGAGCAGCTGCTGCGGGTGGGCGGGTACCCCGCGGCGTGGACGGGGGCTGCGGCCCTCGGCGGGCTTGCCACCGCACTCGCCTCGTCCCTGCCCCGCCGGGTGGTCCTGGCCGGCCCGGCCGAGGACGGGTCCGACCTCGCGGCGCCCTTGGCGGTCGGCCGTCTGCTGGCGCCTGGCGCAGCGTTCGTGTGCGGGCTCGTGGGCGCCGCGGGCTTCCTGGCCTTCGTCGCGATCTACGCCCGGGAGCTCGGGCTGGGCGGAGCAGGAGGCGTGCTCGCCGCCTACGGCGCCGTCGTCGTGGCGAGCCGCCTCGCACTGGCCAGGATCGCCGACCGTTGGTCGGCCGAGCTCGTGGCCGCCTGGTCGCTGCTGCTGGCGGCGACGGGTCTCGCCGTCATGGCCGGAGCGCCGTCGGGTGGCTGGTTGTACCCGGGGGCGGTACTGCTGGGACTCGGGGTCTCGCTGCTGACCCCGGCCGCCTACCGGGTGGTCCTGGACCGGGTCCCGGCCTCGCGCGGCGGTTCGGCCGCAGCTGCCTTCTCGATCATGGTCGACATCGGGCTCGGGCTCGGGCCGCTGCTGCTGGGGGGCCTGGCCGGCCCCGCCGGCCTCGGCGGCGCGTTCGCGGCCGCGGCGGTCGTCGTCGCGGTGGGTGCCGGCCTGATGCTCCTCACGCGCGCGCGGTCCGGGCGGCTACGGACGGCGTGAGCGGCGAGGCGCCCTGCTGCGGCCGAAGCCGCGTCGGCGCCGGTCGTCCACCTGGGCACGCGGAACACCTCTGCGCCGATCGCCGGGCGGGTCGACACCGCCAAGGTGAAGCGCACACGTCGATGGCGCGCCAGGTGGTAGCAGGGGAGCTCCGAACGTCCGGCTGATGCCGCCTGCACACGGACCCCGTGGCGCCTTCGCTGCGGCTCCTGACCATCTCGCCCGCAGGTCCGGGACACTCGCAGCCACACGCTGTCATCACCCGAGCATCCCACGGCCGCCGATGCATGATGCTGTGTTCACCCTATCGGGTGGTAGTGGTTGATGCGCGTGGCTGGCGTTTGCCAGACTCTCGCCGGAACCGGCCGGGAGGGGGTCATGGTGGACGCCGTCACGATCGTCGAGGGCGAGGTGCGCGAGCTCATCCGCCGCCGAGGGGTCGACCCGTCCCGCGACGTCGTCGACGTCCGCCGGCTGGTCGAGGAGGCCGTCGCCGACTACGACGCCCGCTCGCTGTCCGGCGGGCTGCCGCCGCTGGCGGACCCGAACGCCATGGTCAAGACCGTGCTCGACGTCGTCGCCGGTCTGGGCCCGCTGCAGCAGTACCTCGACGACCCGCGGGTCGAGGAGGTCTGGATCAACGAGCGACCAACGGGCTGGTCGAGGCTGCTGACGTCTTGTTGGCCGTACGGCGGGGTGCGGCGTCGTTCGGCGACGCGCGTACCGGGCCCTCAGCGCTCAACTGACGCCGCCCGCCGGTGATGGTGCACCTGGCGATGTCGCGGACCGCATCTTGCGACGTGGGGTTGGTGGTCGTGCGAGCCACCGGGCGCTGAGCGCGCCGGGTCCGCTAGGTCGGCGCGCTACCAGGCAGTCGTGCGTACGCAGCACGTGACGGACCGGCTCGACCGCGCGGCCATGACTGCGCAGCGTTTCGATGGATGCGGGCCGGGTCCCCGTTGCGTGTTAAGCGCGGCAGCCACGGTGCCGATGCCGCAAGTCGGCGAGTGGTCGAGGAGAACGCTGTGGAGCTGGCTGGCAAGTGGCCCCTCAAGTATGTCGTTGCCGATGCACCCGGCACTGTCGACGTGATCGCCGGCAAGTTGGACGAGCCTCGCCCTTGGGTGGAGAGTGTCCTGCGCGATCTTCGCTTCGTGCTGGACCGCTTCGTTGCTGATGACTGCACGGTCTTCGCCCCGCCCTTTCTGGTGCGCCGTCGAGGGGATCCTGTCTGGGTCGCGCTTCGGGACCAACCAAACGACTGCATCGACCCGGAGGAGAACTTCGACGCCGAGAATCTAGTGTGTCGCGCCGGTAATTCGCTACATAAGTCGTAGACTGGTGGTGTGCCCAGAACAGGACGACCCAAGACCCCGTTGACGCTCAGCGACGACGAGCGTGAGCAGCTCACGAAGTGGTCCCGTCGGGCCAAGTCCGCGCAGTCACTGGCGCTGCGATCGCGGATCGTGCTGGCGTGCGCCGACGGCCTGGACAACAAGGGCGTCGCTTCGCGGTTGGGCTGCTCTGAGGGCACGGTCGGCAAGTGGCGGGCCCGGTTCGTGACCGATCGCCTGGACGGGCTGGTCGACGAGCCCCGCCCGGGCCGGCCGCCCTCGATCAGTGCCGACCAGGTCGAGGCCGTGGTGGTCGCGACGTTGGAGGCGACCCCCAAGGGTGCCACGCACTGGTCCCGGGCCTCCATGGCCGAGAAGTCAGGACTGTCCAAGAGCACGATCGGGCGGATCTGGAAGGCGTTCGACCTCAAGCCGCACCGGGTCGACACGTTCAAGCTGTCCACCGACCCACTGTTCGTGGAGAAGGTCTTCGACGTCGTCGGCCTCTACCTGAACCCGCCCGAGTGCGCAGTCGTGCTGTGCATGGATGAGAAGAGCCAGGTGCAGGCGCTGGCCCGCAGCTCACCGGTACTGCCGATGATGCCTGGCATGCCCGAACGCCGGACCCACGACTACGTCCGGCACGGGGTGACCAGCCTGTTCGCGGCCTTCAACATCGACGACGGCACCGTGATCTCCTCGATCCACCGCCGCCACCGAGCGGTCGAGTTCAAGAAGTTCCTGGCCAAGATCGACGCCCAGGTCCCCGCTCACCTGGACGTGCACCTGGTCTGCGACAACTACGGCACCCACAAGACACCAGCAGTCAACGCCTGGCTGGCCAAGCACCCACGCTTCCAGATCCACTTCACCCCAACGAGTTCCAGCTGGCTCAACCAGGTCGAGCACTGGTTCGCCTTCATCACCGACGAGATGATCCGCCGCGGCAGCCACCAATCCGTCCAAGCCCTCGAAGCCGACATCCGCACCTGGGTCACCAACTGGAACACCAAACCAAGACCCTTCATCTGGACCAAGACCGCCGAAGAGATCCTCGAGTCCCTCGGACGACTTCTATCGCGAATCTCCGGTGCAGGACACTAGATCGCGGGTCACTCCACGCTCTGCCGCCAACGTGGTACCGGCCGGCTGCTGGCTGGGGGCGGGTTGCCCTCTCGGACAGGGACTCCCGCCATGTGGCGGGGGCTACCGTCGGCGCCCTCCCGTGGCTTGGGGTTCCTCGAGGATGGCGAGCGACCAGCACCAGCCGGCGAGCTCGCGGGCGACGGCTACGTTCGCGATCACGGTCCGCTTCTTGCGCTCCTCGAAGCGCAGCCATCGATCGTGCAGTCGGTGGTTGCCGGCGTGCCCGCGGGCCCGCGCCGCCGCCGGCGCCAAGCCTGATCGGCAACGATCTCCTGAGGACGTCGGCGACGCCATCCAGGTGCTCGGAAACCCGGCACGCGCTATACGCGTGCATTCGCGGAAGATGCCCCCGCCGGTCGCCGTGCTGTGTAGACCAGGAAGTCGTGGGCAGCGGTGGGCTCGGCGTCCGTGAGTGCGGCCCCGACGGTGACCTCCACGAAGCCCGCCCGCTCCAGCATCAGCACGATCTCGTCCTTGAAGTAGAGCGTCAGGGTCAACAGTTGCTCATCCGCCGCGACGAGCTCGCCGTCGCGCCACATGAAGGCCTGCATCTCCATCGTCATCCTCTGCTCGAGCGGATCGAGGTCGAGCACACGGGAGCGGAGTTCGTACTCGGCCCCGTCCGCGCCGACATCCCGGCCCCCTGGCGGCCGCCGAGCACGCGGGAGGGTTTCGCGGCCCTCCGTCGGCCAGAGCTCCCAACCGTTGCCATCCGCGTACGGAACCTCGTTGTCGAGGACGAACATGCCGCCCGGCTCGAGGTGCCCGTAGACCCTTTCGAACGCTTGCATGTCCTCGGCGCGGGTGCTGCCTACGCCGAGCGCGCCGCACATGAAGATCGTCCGGTAGCGACGCGGAATATCGAGGTGGTGCTTGGGCTGCGTGTAAAGGCTGGGCGCGAGGCCCTCGCGCTCGGCCGCCTCCCGGCAAAGCGCGATCATGTCCGCCGAAACGTCGCAGCCGTCCACGTCGAGGCCGTCGCGGAGGTACGGGAGCAGAAGCCTGCCGGTGCCGCACGCGAGGTCGAGTGCCGGCTGCCCGGGCTCGACGTGGCGGCGGAAGTACTCGATCTCAGGGCCGGAAGTGTTGAACTCAGCCCACCAACGCGCAGTGACGCCATGGTGCCAGGTCGGAGCTGTCATAGCCGATCCTCCTCCCAGGACGTGAGGGACCCGCTGCGGGCAGCGGTGAGGGGTCCCGCGACGAGGGCTGACACCGGCGACTATCCGCCCCGCGCGTCGGCGTGGCAAGGGCGTGCCAGGCGTCCTACGAACCGGAGCATCCATGGTCGTGCACCCGGCCATGCATCTTGGCCGCGAGCCATCTGCCAGATGCCAGGGCACGCCGGGCGTCGTGCGTGAACCTGCGCTCATCAGCGATCTGACCGGTGCAGTCGCCATACGAACTTGATACGGGCGTCCCACAAGCGGATCGGCTTGCGACGATCCGAACCAGCGTTCGTGCGATGGCATATACTGCCAACGGAGGTGGTCGCCGTGGCGACAAGAAACGTCGTTCTGAGTCAGCACCAGCACGAACTCGTTGAGTCGCTGGTGAAGTCTGGGCGCTACCAGAACGCCAGTGAAGTGCTTCGCGAAGGTCTTCGACTCTTGGAGCGCCAACAAGCCGAAGAGGCGGCCAAGGTTGCCGTCCTGCGCCAAGCCGCCGAACAGGGCTGGGCGGATCTCGCCTCGGGGCGTTTCGATGAAGTAGATGACGAGTCCCTCGACGACTTCGTCGGGCAGCTTGGCGTCCGCGCGGCCAAGACGCTGTCAGCGGGCTGATGGCGAGGTATCGCCTTACCCTTGCCGCCCAGTCCGACATCGTCTCGATCCTCGCCTGGTCGCACGACCAGTTCGGTGAGGAAGCACGCAAGCGCTACGAGGCACTGATCGGCACGGCTATCCGGGACGCGGCCACGCGCAGCGACGAGTTTGGGCGGAGGGTCCGTCCTGAGCTGGGTGACGGGGTGTTCTCATGGCATCTCGCGCAGAGCCGCACTCGCTCGCCCGGCGGTACTGTCCACCACCCGCGGCACTTCTTGATCTGCCGCCGCGACGGTGACGTCCTAATCGTCGGACGGGTCCTCCACGACGCAATGGAACTCCAACGACACCTCGATCCCCAGCAGCCCTGGGAGTAGTCGCCGCATCGGATCCGCCTGCGGGATCTGCTTCTCGCTGTTCGTTGAGTCCGGTATCAGCGGGCTCGTGAGTGCGCGGGCTTGCGCTGAGCGAGATTGCGAGTGGCGGCCTCGAGCCAGTCGACGAGTGCGCACCACCGCGGCGTGCTCATCGCGATCGACGGGTACCCGGGGGGCTGGGTCAGCAGGGGGAGCCACATGGAAGGCCGATGGGCGGCAGCGCCGGGGTTGGGTGCCATCTGGGACAGCGGGTGGCTTCATCCGGGCCACGGCGGGAGGGATCGGCCTGCGGTCGCCTCCTGCCTGCGTGCTCGTCCCCGTCCGTGACTGGTACATCTAGAGACGGACGGTCAACATCCGCAAGTTCGTCGTCAAGGCAGACCGGCTCGACGACCTGGTCGAGCTCGGCGCCCCCCCGGCAGTGCGCCGACTTCCTCGACGCCGCCGTGGTCGCCGGGCTCAACGTCCTGGTCTCCGGCGGGACCCAGGCCGGCAAGACCACCATGCTCAACCGCCTCGGCGCGGCGATCCGGCCGCGCGAGCGGGTCGTCACCTGCGAGGAGGTCTTCGAGCTCGCGATGGTGACGTCGTGACACACCCGAGGCCCCGCCGCCCCCTTGAGGGAAGTGCTGTGATGGCCCTGGTGGGAACGGTGGACCGTCCAGAACACCGCCGCCGTCGAGGACCACCCCCATCGGCTCGTGCGCCAGCCTCAGGACGTCGCTGTCGCGAGGAGCTCCTGCGCCGGACCGACGGCATCACCGTTCCAGCCGGACCTCAGGGCCTGCAGGACTGCACGATCGGGCTCGAGCCGTTGTCGCCGGCCTCCGTGGCCGAGCTCGTCGAGCCTGCAGGACGTGGTCAAGCTCCGGACGAGCGAAGCCGGCGTCAGGCACGCCGAGGTCTTCCGGCTGCGGGGGGGTGAGAACCCGTCGTCGGAAGACCTCGACACCTACCCGGCCGACGGTGCGCCGCCACCGCTACACCCTGAACCGCGAACAGCCCCTCGAGGTCTCCGCAGCGTCAGCAGCCGTTCTGGCGGGTAGGCCTGACGTCGACCTCGTCGCTGGACAGCGAAGCACGGCTCGGTTCGCAAGGAGACCTCCGCCGTTCCCATCGCAGGCGCGGGCGGGGCGAAGGGGGTGGTCGGGGGGCGTACGTCGGTCAGAGCTGCCCGCGGAGGGCCCCGGCCGGGTACGACGCGTTGTGCACGTTGACGTAGTAGTTCGCCGGATTCTTCAGGACGTCCTTCGCGAGCGACTTCGTCACTGTCGCGCAGCCGGCGAAGTCGAACGAGCCTGCGGCGTTCGCGAAGCCCACCACGACAGGCCCGGCGACGCCGGCGGGTGCCTCGTGCAGGTGCCCGGCAACGGGTGTGTCGATGCCCTCGACCGACACGTCCCAGCAGATCTGCGCGTTGGCGCCGGGCCGGACGGTGATGGTGGCGTCCCCAGAGCCGTCGGGGTCCCCGGGGCCTGGAACCTCGTCGGCGCCGTTCAGGTCGGTGGTGAACTGACGACCGGCTTCGCGGGCTTGTGCTGATGTCGTGGCGGCGAGGACGCCGGTGGCACCGAGCGCGAGCGCGGTAGCGGCGACGCCGAGACGACGAATGGTGAAGTGCGACATGAGATTCTCCTCCTGGCTGCGTGCGCGAACGCGCACCTGCCCAGTATTCGGAACCAACGCGCCGAGCGACAGCCATCAGCGTGCGACGGCCCGATCGGTACTGGGGTGAGGCTGCACAAACTGCCGCATAACGGCACCTTTCCGCCGCGGCTTCCAGAGCCTGGGTATCGTCGGCCGCCTCGGCCACCACATCCGATGCCGGGCTCGGCCCGCGGGGTCATCCCGAACCCGCCGGGCCATGCACCCGAGAGGCCCCGGCGCGCCAACCGACCGTCCACGGCCGTCGACGTTCACCTGGACCACCACGGCGTCCTCGTCCACGTCGTCGGCCACCTCGACCTGGGCGTGGTGAGCTGCCGGCGAGGTCCCGTTCCATCAGGTCCTCCGGGCGCGCACCCCGGCGCCTCGGATCGGGCGATGACGAGTTGATCACGCACGACCCTGGGGGGCGCGCCCTGCGTCCTACCCGTCGCCACCCAAGCGCTCCCGGTCTCGCCGACCTCGTCGGCTTCAGGCACTCACCCTAACGGGTGGAGACGGTTGATACGGCTGGCGGTCGTTTGCCATACTCGCCCCGATCGACCGGGAGGGGGTCATGGTGGACGCCGTGACGATCGTCGAGACCGAGGTGCGCGAGCTCATCCGCCGCCGCGGGGTCGACCCGTCCCGCGACGTCGTCGACGTCCGCCGGCTGGTCGAGGAGGCCGTCGCCGACTACGACGCACGTTCCCTGTCCGGTGGCCTGCCGCCGCTGCCGGACCCGGGCGCCGCGGTCAAGACCGTCCTGGACGTCGTCGCCGGGCTCGGCCCGCTGCAGCAGTACCTCGACGACCCGCGGGTCGAGGAGGTCTGGGTCAACGAGCCCGGCAAGGTCTTCGTCGCCCGCGACGGGGTTCCAGAGCTGACCACGACGATCCTGACCGGCGACATGGTGCGCGACCTGGTGGAGCGGATGCTGAAGTCGTCCGGCCGCCGGGTCGACCTCTCGAGCCCGTTCGTTGACGCCATGCTGAGCGACGGCAGCCGACTGCACGTCGTGATCCCCGACATCACCAGGCGGCACTGGGCGCTCAACATCCGCAAGTTCGTCGTCAAGGCAGACCGGCTCGACGACCTGGTCGAGCTCGGCACCCTCACCCGGCAGTGCGCCGACTTCCTCGACGCCGCCGTGGTCGCGGGGCTCAACGTCCTGGTCTCCGGCGGGACCCAGGCCGGCAAGACCACCATGCTCAACTGCCTCGGCGCGGCGATCCCGCCGCGAGAGCGGGTCGTCACCTGCGAGGAGGTCTTCGAGCTGAAGATCCCGCTGCGCGACGTCGTCGGCATGCAGTGCCGGCAGCCGAGCCTCGAGGGCACCGGGGAGATTCCGCTGCGCCGGCTGGTCAAGGAGGCGCTGCGGATGCGTCCCAGCCGGATCGTCGTCGGGGAGGTGAGGCAGGCCGAGAGCCTCGACCTGCTCATCGCCCTCAACAGCGGCCTGCCCGGGATGGCGAGCATCCATGCGAACAGCGCCCGCGAGGCGATCACGAAGATGTGCACCCTGCCGCTGCTGGCCGGCGAGAACGTCGGCTCCCGGTTCGTCGTCCCGACCGTGGCGGGGTGCGTCGACCTCGTCGTGCACGTCGTGCTGGACGCCGACGGCGTGCGTCGCGTGCGGGAGGTCGTGGCGGTACCGGGCCGGGTCGAGCTGGACGTCGTCGAGACGGCCGACGTCTTCACCACCCGAGCTGGACGCCTGGTCCGTGCCGACGGCTACCCGCCTCACCCGGAGCGGTTCGAGCGGGCAGGGATCGACGTCACCAGCATCCTCCAGCGCGAGAGCGCCTGAGCCGTGGGCGCTCTCGTCGGCATCGTCCTCGGAGCAGGTCTCTTCCTGGTCTGGTGGTCGGCTTGGGTCCCGGCCCCCCGACCCGCAGTCGTCGACGACGCCGGGCCCACCTGGAGCACCCGGCTGGAGGACGAGCTGCGACAGGCCGACATGGCGGGGGTGGGTCCGCGAGCGCTGCTGCTCACCTGCGCCGCAGTGGCACTGGCCACCCTGCTCGTGGTGCTCGCCGTCTCGTCGTCCCCGCCGATCGCGCTGTGCTTCGCCGCCATCGCGTCCTGGACGCCGATCGCGGTGGTGCGGATGCGCGCCCGACGACGTCGCACGCTCGTGCGCGACCTGTGGCCCGAGGCCGTCGACCACCTCACGTCCGGCATCCGGGCCGGTCTGTCGCTGCCGGAGGCGCTGGCGCAGCTCGGCGAGCGCGGGCCGGCCGAGCTCCGTCCGGCGTTCCTCACTTTCGCCGAGGACTACCGCGCCACAGGGCGTTTCGTCGACTGCCTCGACCGGCTGAAGGAACGGCTGGCCGACCCGGTCGCGGACCGCATCGTCGAGGCGCTGCGGCTCACCCGCGAGGTCGGCGGCAGCGACCTCGGGCGGCTGCTGCGCACCCTGTCGACCTTCCTGCGCGACGACGCCCGCACCCGGGCCGAGCTGGAGGCGCGGCAGAGCTGGACGGTCAACGCCGCACGGCTCGCGGTGGCCGCGCCGTGGATCGTGCTGGCGTTGCTGTCATCACGCCCGGAGGCGGTCACCGCGTACAACACCGGCACCGGGGTCGCCGTGCTGGGTGTCGGCGGTGTCGTGTCCGTCGTCGCCTACCGGGTGATGGTCCGGGTCGGGCGGCTGCCCGAGGAGAGCCGGGTGCTGCGATGACACCGTCCTGGTGGCTCGGAGCCGTGCTCGGGCTCGCCGGGGGGCTCGGCGCCTGGCTCGCGGTCGTGCGGCTGCCCGTGCTGCGCCGGCCCACGCTGGACGACCGGCTGGCGCCGTACGTGCGCGACGTCGCCGCGCCGTCCACGCTGCTGCTGGACACCCCCGTGCACGGGCCGTTCGGCGTGATCGAGCGGATGCTGCGCCCGGTCATGTCTGACGCCGTCACGTGGGTGGAGCGGCTGACCGGGGGGCCGGGCACGGTGCGCCGACGTCTCGACCAGCTCGGCCGCGGCACCAGCGTGGAGCAGTTCCGGGCCCAGCAGGTGGTGTGGGGCGTGCTCGGCCTCGGCGCCGGTCTTGCCCTGGCGATGCTCGTCGGGGCGCGGCAGGGGGTGCGTCCGGTACCGATGCTCGGGCTCGTCGTGATCGCGACCCTGCTGGGCGTGTTCGGCCGCGACCAGGCCCTCAGTCGTGCCGTGCGTCGTCGTGAGCAGCGGATCCTCACCGAGTTCCCGACCGTCGCAGAGCTCCTCGCCCTCTCGGTCGGTGCCGGCGAGGGCCCGATCGGCGCCCTGGAGCGGGTGGCGCGCAGCACCAGCGGCGAGCTGTCGATCGAGCTGCGCCGCACCCTGGCCGACGCCCGGGCCGGAGCCTCGCTCGTCGAGGCCCTCGAGGGCCTCGCCTCACGCACCAGCCTGCCCATCCTGGCCCGCTTCGTCGACGGCGTGGCTGTGGCCGTCGAGCGTGGCACCCCGTTGGCCGACGTCCTGCGTGCCCAGGCGCAGGACGTCCGCGAGGCCGGCCGGCGACAGCTGATGGAGGAGGGTGGGAAGAAGGAGATCGCGATGATGGTCCCGGTGGTCTTCCTGGTCCTTCCCGTCACCGTGCTGTTCGCCGTCTACCCTGGCCTCGCCGTGCTGCGACTGGACCTCGGATGAGCCGGGGCCTGCTGGATCGATGGACCGACGAACCGCCCGGCACGACGTCACGAGGGGTAGACATGAGCACGTCCGCACGAGCACTGCGCCGACGCCTGGCAGCGACGGTGGCCGATCCGGAACGCGGGGACGTCCCGGGCTGGGTGATGGTCACGCTGATGACCGCCGGCCTGGTGGTCGGGATCTGGGCGCTGGCGGGCGACCAGCTCGAGCAGGTGTTCACCGAGGCGATGTCCCGCGTCCTGAACTCCTGACGTCGTGGGCCGTCAGCGCAGCACCCACGGGTGCCGGACCCGCCGGCCGACCGGGGACACGGGGTCGGCCGTCGTCGACTTCGCGCTGGTCGGCGGGCTGGTCACGCTGATGTTCGTCGGCGTGATCCAGCTCGCCGTGGTGCTGCACGTGCGCAACACCCTCGTCGACTGCGCGTCGGAGGGGGCGCGGTACGGCGGGCTCGCCGACAGGTCACCGGCGCAGGGGGCTGCTCGCACGCGCGAGCTGATCGCGCTGTCGCTGTCGTCGCGGTACGCCGAGGACGTCACCGCCGGCAGCACCCTCGTGGACGGCGTGCCGGTGGTCGAGGTGAGGGTGAGCGCGCCGCTGCCGGTGATCGGCCTGCTCGGACCGGGCAGCGGGATCTCCGTGGCCGGTCACGGCGTGGACGAGAAGCGCGTGGACGAGGGGTGAACCGGGCCCGGTCGGCGGTCGTGCAGCGGGTCCGACGCGCCCGGGAGCCGGCCGAGGAGGGCAGCGCGCTGCTGGAGTTCCTCACCCTCGGGGTGCTGCTCCTCGTCCCGGTGGTCTACCTGGTCGTCGCGCTGGGACAGCTGCAGGCGGCGTCGTTCGCGGTCGAGGGCGCCTCGCGGGAGGCGGCCAGGGTGCTGGCCTCCGCGCCGGACGAGGCCCAGGCGGCCCGCCAGGTCGACGCGGTCGTCGCGATGGCGCTGCGCGACCAGGGCCTGGCCGGCGAGGGCGATCCGGCGCCGGTCGTCACGGTGTTCTGCTCGGACCGACCCTGCACCACCCCCGAGACCCGGGTCGGCGTCACGGTCGAGCTGGAGGTCCTGCTGCCCGGCGTGCCGGCCTTCGTGGACGCGGCGATCCCCGCCCGGGTGCCGGTGAGCGCGACGGGGGAGTCCGTGGTCGAGCGGTTCGCCGGGCTGGTCCCGTGACCCGCTGCAGGAGCGTCGGCGACCGGGTCCGCCGGGGGCGGGGTGACGGCGACGCCTGCGACGACGGGCAGGTCCTGCTGCTGGTGATCGCCTACGCGACGATCGCGCTGTCGCTCGTGCTGGTCGTGGTGAGCGCGTCCACGGTGCACCTCGAGCGCAAGCGGTTGATCGCCGTCGCCGACGGTGCGGCCCTGGACGCCGCCGACGAGATCGACGAGAGCATCTACTTCCCCGCCGGCGCCGATCCGGGCAGCGTCCCGCTCTCGGACGCGTCGGTGCGTGACCGGGTCGAGGGCTACCTCGACGACCGAGGTGCCCGCGCGGAGTTCGAGGACCTCGCCGTCGGCGCGAGCACCGGCACTCCCGACGGGCGCACGGCCGAGGTCTCGCTCACGGCGACGGCGCGTCCTGCGCTGGTCGGCTGGGTGCTCGAGGCGTTCTCCGGGGGCATCGAGCTGCGCGCCACCGCACGGGCCCGGGTCGACACCGGCTGAACGACGTCGGCCGGCACCCCTGGTCCAGGGGGCCGGCCGACGGTGCCGAACGAGAGCCGATCAGGCGAGGTACTCGCCGACGGTGCGCCAGGTGTCCTCGCGGTGCTTGATCCGGTCCTCGCGGTCGCGCTGCAGGGCGCGGGCGGCCGGGTTGTGCGTGTGCAGCACCTTGTAGCCCTCGGTGAACCGGCGGTCGCGGCTCGCGACCGAGGCCCAGCACTTCTTCGCCTCGGTGCCCTGGAGCACCACGACGATGACGTTGGTCAGCACCTGCGTCAGCGCCATCTTGAGGTACTTGCTGCCCTCGCCGATCTGGTTCGCGGTCAGCGCGCTGTCGTGGCCCAGGTAGAACGGGTGCGAGCTCCACGGGGCGACGTCGTGGGTGTCGAGGCCCGCGACCTCGGTGACCAGCCGCAGGCTCTCCTCCGCGGTCGCGTCGTCGTTCTCCATGCTGAGGAAGCCACGACGGACCTCGCCGTCGTCCTCGTCGAACGCCTCGCCCCAGCCGGTGGCCGGGCCGGGGTCGCGCATCACGCTGAGCACGTGGGCGCCGGCACTGTGGATCGGCGAGACGTACGGCATCCACCGCCGAGGGGTGTTCAGCGAGTCGATCCACTGGTTCATCGGCTTGATGTGGTCGGCGTAGCGCTGCTCCCACACCTGCTCCCGGTACGCGGGGTCAGCCATCCGCCGGGCCTGTGCGTCGGTCACGGCGTGACCACCCGCGGTTCGTGCAGGGCCGAGGTCGGGATCGGGGTTCCGAGGCGCGTCATACCCCGACAGTAGGCCCGAGACGCCCGACCGACGGCATCGGTGGCGTGATCCGTGGTCCGGTCAGCACGTTTCGCGGCCTTCTCGCGCCCCGACCGCAGCAACGCCCCCGGGCCAGGACGAGCCGCACGCAGACCACCACCGAGAGGTTCCGGTCCGCTCGGGACCAGCTGCCGGGCTGGCGCGAGGACTGCACCACCGCACGGGCGCACGTCGCCCGGCCGCGGTTCCAGCAGCTCGGCGTCGCGCTCGACCGGTCCGACCAGCTGGCGGCGGGGGAGCGCGCCGACCGGCACCCC
>JBBQSN010000059.1:0-19112 GCA_038213835.1 Actinomycetales bacterium | reverse complement strand
AAGACGTCACCGGTGTAGAACCGCGAGACTGCCTCTGCCACAGTCATCGTCCCGACGTGACGGTCCGTCAACTCGCGCTCGGCCATCTCCGTGTCGTCCAGGATCGCCTGCACCGCCTCGGCCCGGGTCACCCACGCGCCGACCGGGTCCTCGTCCACGGACGGTCCCGCCGGCAGTGTCATCCCGGACCCCGCCTCCAGGAACCCCGGGAACCACTCGACCAGGTGCCGGAGACGTCGCCCGCCGTCCAGCCTGCGACGGGGGCGGGTGCGTCCCAGTCGGTGGCGCCGCGGACGAGCTCGGTGAACCGGCCGGCGACGGTGCGATGGAAGGCGGCGGGGGTGCTCTGGTCGATCACGGGAACCTCCTGGGCGGGACTGCGTCACCCGTTCGACCTTCCGCAGCCACGAAACCCATCGGCGGCCGTGACGACCCGGCTCGTCGTCGGCTCCGGACGCCGGTCACGACGGGTCGAGGGGACGGTCGTCGCCGACGAACCGCAGCATCGCCTGCGCCACGGCGGGGACGAGGGCGTCTGGGACGCGATAGGCGGTACCGGCTCCGTCCGGCTCGAGCCGCAGGAACCCCGCCTCCACCACCTGCTCGAGCCGGGAGCCGGCCAGCTCCAGCGCCAGGTCGAGGACCACCCGGTCCGGCGGCTCCCCCGTCTTCACGAAGGCGCCGACCACCACCTGCGCGACCTGGGCGGCACGCAGCGGCTCGCCCGTGAGGGCCCCGAAGAACGCGCTGACCACCGGGGCCACGACGCCGGGACCGAGGATGCTCTCGGTGAGCACCCGCTCGAGCCAGGCGTCCAGGTGGCGAGCACAGGCGTGCCGGGCCAGCTCGACGCGGGTGCCGTCGTCGGCCTGCCTCAGGTCGGCCGAGCGCTGCGTCGGCCGGACCCGGGTGCTGCCGATCTCGATCAGGCCGGTCTCGGCAGCCGTGACCCACACCGAGGCCAGCTCGGTGACGTCCCACATGCTCGCGACCAGGGAGGCCTCGGACCCGACGGTGCTCGGTCCGGGGGCGACACCCTCCAGGGCGAGCTGCGCCGGCTCGGGGGAGCGGGCGGTCGTTCGGACCGGGACCCCGACCAGCGCCGCCGCGGCAGGCAGATCCGCCAGGCGCAGGGCGCCCGTGGCCGTCACCGCCCGTCCCGGGCCGAGCCAGCTCAGCAGCGCCTCGAGGTGCTGCAGGACCGGCAGGCTGCGCAGCGCACCCAGCTCGACGACCGGATCGACCTGCGTCGTCGCGGCCGCGGTCAGCTCCTCCCGCATCTGCTCGCCGCCCAGGTCGTCGATGCCCGCGATCTCCTGCAGGAGCAGGAGGGACACCGACAGCGCCTGCGGAGAGCCGGTCCAGCGACCGGTGTCCCGCAGGAACGCCGTGAGCTGGTACATCGCGGCGGCCAGCATCCGCTCGGTGTCCGGCTCGAGACCGACCTGGGGGACGACCACGTCGAACAGGAACGTCAGCTCGTCCGGGTCCCAGCTCGTGACGTCGGAGTGTCCGGTCGAGAACGCCAGCGAGCGGAAGGCGAACGCCAACGGCTCGGCCACGTCCGCGAACGTCACCGACTCGATGTCGGATACGCCCCACCGGTCGAAAGCACCGGCGAGCCGGTCGAGGCGGCGGTCCACGCTCTCGGCGATCGCGGCCGTCCGTTCCGACGAGGCGCCGGCAGCGCGAGGTCGGCGACGTGGCTTCTGCGAGGAGGCCTTGCGGGTGCGGTGCTGCTTGCTCACCCGGGGCTCCCGGCCCGAGGCGAGCCCGTGGCCTGGTCGTCCCCGCGCAGTGCGGCCCGCAGGAACGCCACGGCGTCCGGGGACAGGTCCGCCGCCTCGTCGTCCAGGTGCCCGAACCGCGGGCGGACGTCGATCCCGAGCCGATCCAGGACCTCCAGGGTGGGACCCGCCAGACGCCAGGCGTCGTTCGCCTGGAGCGGCCCGCTGCTCGTCTGCCACCCGAGCGAGCCGAGCACGGTCCGGACGGCACCGCTGACGTCGGCGGCACGGGCCGCACCACCGCACAGGACGAGCATCGTCACCACGCCCGCGATCCGCGACGCCTCGTCGCCGATGGGAAGGCGCTGGGCCAGGTGCCGCCGGAGCCGGACCGGGTCGGCGCGCGCGGCCCGACCGGCCGCCGTGAGGAGGAGCCGGCCGTGGTGCTTGCGCAGCAGTCCGAGTCGCTGCGCCGACTCCCGCAGGATCAGCACGGGCATCGTGTCGAGCTCCCGGTTGCCCCGGCCGATCCACTCCGTGTCCAGGTCCAGGGCCTGCGACGTCTCGGACACCACGGCCGGCGGCAGGTAGCCCGCCGCCGTCAGGGTGATGCCGGTGTCGCCGACCCGCTGGACCAGCCAGCTGTACTGGTGGACCATCGCGGCGGCGGCGGCAGGGTCGAGAGCCTGCGGCTGGTCCAGACCCGCACCGACCACGAGATCCTCGACGTAGGGCCGCACGTCCGGGCCGAGCGAGCGGAGCAGGTCGACGACCGGTTGCGCCAGCGTCAGGCCCTCGAGCGAGCCGTCGTCACCGAGGACCGCGAACGGCAACCGGGCGTTCACCGCATCGAGGTCGAAGTCAGCCGGGTCGAGGTCGTCGGGGAGCCAGTCCTGGAACTCCGGATCGAGATCCTCGACCGGCACCGTGCCGGCCAGCACCCGGACGACGTCGTTCCAGGTGTGCACGCCGCCGACGTCCTCAAGCGGGCACGACCGGCGGCCCTGGACGCAACGGGCGCGCGGGTCGTCGTCGGCACGGCCGAGGACCCCCTCCAGGACGATCCGGTGCTCCCAGCCGTCGCCGAAGTCGTACTCGTAGAACAGGGTGTCGCCCACCGCCATCAGCACCTGGTCGAGCCGCACCTCGGTCTCCTCGATCCCCTCGTCGCCCTCCTCGAGGTCGAACGCCGTGACGAACCGGGTGCCCGCTGGGTCGTGCGGGTCGGAGCCGGTGGTGAAGGCGTGCAGGTGGCTGTCGGTCCATCCCATCGCCACCTGGAGCACCCGGTGCACGGCGTCCAGGTGCAGGTCCCCGGCCAGCTCCAGCCGACGCCAGATCGGCGGCCTCGCCCCGTGCAGGTCCACGCGGACCCGTAGTGTCGAGACCTCTGCCGGTGGGTCCGGCAGAGCCTCGGGTTCGGGGACGACGTTGAGCCGCGCCCTCTCGCCAGCGACGGAGAGCACGGCGCCGAGGAGCTCGCGGATCTGCTCGGCGTCCATGCCGGCCATCGCCGCCTCGAGCTGTGCGAGGCGCGGGTCGGCGTCGTGCTCGGGTCCTCGGGGGCGCTTGCGGGGCACGCGCGCCACCCTAACCAGAACGCGGTCCGTCCGACCTGCTGACCTGATGACCGGGTCGACGTGGGTCCGGCCTCCGGCCGGTCAGTGGCCGACGTGCAGCACCAGCACCGCGATGTCGTCCTCGAGGTCGGGGGCCAGGTCGCTCATCACGTGGTCGGCGAGCTGCTCGGCGTCCAGACCGACTCGTCCGGCCAGGTGCTCGGCGAGCCAGTCCATCCCGGCCTTGAGCGAGGCGTGCCGGCGCTCGATCAGCCCGTCGGTGAAGAACAGCACGCTGCTGCCCGGCTCGAGCGCCACCTCGTGGTCGTGCCGCACCGACTCGGGCACCACACCGAGCAGTGGGTCAGGCGGGGCGTGGAGGAACCGCACCTCCCCGGACGGCGCGACCAGCACGGGCGGCAGGTGGCCGGCAACGGTCCAGCGCAGCACCTGGTCTCCGGACGGCTCGTCCGCCACGGGGTCGACCTTGGCGAGAAGCGCGGTGGCCGTGGTGTCGACGTCGAGGCCGGAGATCGCCTCGTCCAAGGCCGTCATGATCCGGCTGGGCGGTTCCGCCAGGGTATAGGCGATCGCGCGCATCAGGTTCCGTACCTGCGCCATCGAAGCGGCAGCCTCGCGGTCGTGGCCGGTCACGTCCCCGACCGTCAGAGTCAGCGAGCCGTCCCGGACGACGAACGCGTCGTACCAGTCGCCACCGATCTGCACCTCGTGAGCCGCCGGCAGGTAGCGCACCGCGACCTGCAGGCCTGGCCGCTGCGCCGGGGCGGTGAGCAGGCTGCGCTGCAACGCCTCCGACAGGTCGCGCTCCGTGCGCACGACCCGCCGCTCGGACTCCAGCAGCTGCAACCTGTCCATGGCCTGCCGCACCACCGCCGCCATGAGCGACAGGAAGTTCAGGTACTCCGGGCCGGCGGGCAGGCGATCGCTCAGGGCGACCACGAGGACGGGTGGGTCGGCAGGGTCAGCACCTGAGGACCGCAGCGGCAACCACGCCACCCGTCCGCGAGCGGTCTCCTCGAGCACCAGGTCCCCCTCCGGGAGGGGTTGACCGGGCGAGCGGGGCAGGACGGTGTGTGACACGGCGTCCTCGGCCGGTACGGTCGCGGACTCGCGGTACTCGACCTCCAAGAGGTCGGGGTGATCGAGCTCGGCCAGCCCGGCCAGCAGCCGTGGCATCGCCGCCCGGTCGTCGGACGCGCCGAGCAGTGCCTGCAGACGGGTCAGGAGCTCCAGCCGCCGTCGGTCGATCACCTGGCGGGTGGTCTCCGACACGATGTTGATGACGCCGTGCGGCCGACCGTCCGGTCCGTGCACGGCAGAGTGGGAGTAGGTGAAGTAGCAGTCCTCGAGGAAGCCGGCCCGCACCAGCGGGACCAGCTCGTCCTCGCAGTAGGTGGTGCCCTGCCCGGACAGGGCCGCCTCCAGGCGAGCGCTGATCAGGTCCCACGCCTCCGGGAACACCTCCTGCAGCGGTCGGCCCAGGCCCGACGGGTGCTTGTCGCCCACCAGCAGGACGTAGGCGCGGTTGTAGAGCAGGACGTGCTCAGGACCCCAGAACAGCGCCGTCGGGTACCCCGTGTGCCAGGCGAGGTCGAGCGCCTGCCTCAGCGTGGCGTCCCAGGTGGTGGGGTCGCCGAGCCCGGTGGACGCCCAGTCGACACCTCGGTAGTCGACCTCGAGGTCACCCGCTCGCTCGAACACGTCCTGACACCGCCCCTGCGCACCTGCCCCGCGGACGCGGTCTGCTGGACGTCCGTCCCTGACCGTAGACCACGACCCCCCGGTGACCGACTCTTCGGAGCACCACCCCACCGGTGCCGACGGCGCAGACACGATCACTCATAGGCTCGGACCGTGACAGCGCAGCCCGTCCCCGTCCCCGGCGCCTCCGCCGGTGCGCCCGCGCGGCCGGTCGACCGGGTCCGGCTCGAGGCGCTGCGCTACGCGGTCAACGAGGAGGCGGCCACCTACGTCGCCACCATGCGGATGTTCACCGAGGGCCTGTCGGGGCTGATGAGCGACCTGTCGGCCGAGGAGGTGCGCCAGCGCCTGCTCGAGCAGGGCATCGACCTCGAGCTCGACACCGTCGACGACCGCCTGGTCTACCTGGTCGAGCACGGCAACCTGGCGCGCAGCCCGCGCGAGACCGAGGCGCGCACGGTGAAGGACTACCTGCGCAACCGGGCCCGGTACCAGATCACCCAGCGCGGCGACCTCGTCCAGCGCCAGGTCGAGGAGCTGCTCGGACACAGCGAGAGCGTGCGCGAGGTCTCCAGCGAGATGCTCGGCGGCATCCTCGAGGGGCTCGCCTGGTTGGCCGCCATCGACCCGGTCACGCTCGACTCGGTCGACCCAGACGAGCTGGCCGGACGGATCGGCACCGTGTTCGCCCAGTTCGGCGAGCTGGTCGCCAGCACCCGCGAGTTCTACACCTACCTCACCCACGTCCTGAGCCGGTTCGATCTCGATCGCGGGGAGTTCCAGGCGTTCAAGACCGCGCTGCTGGACTACCTGCAGCGGTTCGTGGCCGAGGTCGACCGCCACATGCCCCAGCTCGCCGACACCCTGCGCACGGTCCACCCCACGGCGCAGGCCCTGTGCGCGCACGCCAACTCGGGGCAGCGCCTGGTCGACGTCGACGGCCGGACCGCACGTCGCTCCGCCGGGCTCGACCCTGCCGACTGGGACGGGCTGACCGCCTGGTTCACGGGGCGGGCCGGTCGGCAGAGCGACGCCGCGGGTGTCCGCGGCCTGGCCACCGCCGCCATGGCCGCGCTGCTGCACAACCTGCGCCGGATCGTCGCCAGCAGCGAACGGGAGCAGAGCCGGTACGGCGACCTGCTGCGGGTGGCCCGCTGGTTCGACCTCGCGGACGACGACACCGCAGCGGCCCTGTCGGCGGCCGTCTTCGGGCTGCACCAGAGCAGGCACCTCGGCTTCGTCAGCACCGAGGTGACCACCGTTCCCCCCACCACGTCCTGGTGGGACGCGCCAGCGGCCGACGTCCCGGTCATGCTGCGCAGACACGGTGAGCGCAAGGTGGCCGGCAGGTCGGGCGCGCGGGTCGACTACAGCCGGGCGAAGGCGGCCAGGCTGGCCGACCGGGCCGCCGACGAGCGTCGTCGCCGCGAGTGCGTCCAGGAGCTGACCCACCTGCTCGGAGAGCGGGAGCAGCGCGAGCTGGGACACGTGCGGCTCGGAGACGAGGCGAGGGGGCTGCTGCTCGAGCTCTACGGCAGGGCGCTGTCCTCGGGGACGGGGCGCTCGTCCGACGAGCTGGTCGGACGGGGCACCGGTCTGGCCGAGGAGCTCGCCGTGGTCGTGCATGAGACCCCCGGACGCGGTACCCGGATCATGAGCCCGCAAGGAGAGCTCGTGCTCGTCGACCGCAGCCTCACCCTGGTCACCGGCGCGCGCAGGGTCCAGGCGGTGGGATGAGCACCATCGCCACCGCCCGGACCAGGGTCGAACGCCCTGCCGCAGAACGAGACCCGCACCTGGACGACGAGGTCCGGGCCGCGGCGCGCTCGCTGCTGATGACCCCGCTGCTGGTCGACCACCTGCACCCCGACGCGCTGCGGCTGGTGCGCCGCCACCGCGACGAGCTGGTGCGCACCTTCGCCGACGGCCTGGGGTACCGGCTGGTGGTGGAGCCTCGAGCCGCGCGGCTGTTCAAGACCGGTCTCGGACGCGACGGATCGCGCCCGTGGCGACGACGGGCCGGCACGGCCTTCTCCCCGCGCACCTACGCCCTGTTCGCGCTGACCGTGGCCGCCCTGACCCGCAGCCGCGCCCAGCTCCTCGTCGACGAGCTCGTGGCGCAGGTCCGGTCCGCGGCGGTCGACGCAGAGCTCGACGTCGACCTCGACACGGCGACCGACCGGCGGGCGCTGCACGGCGCGCTCACCCGGCTCGTCGACCTCGGGGTCCTGGTCGAGCGCGACGGTGACCTCGAGCACTGGGCGGACCAGCGCACCCAGTCGTTGCTGGACGTGCGTCGGGACGTGCTCGCGCTGCTGGTCTCTGCTCCCCTCACCGGTGCAGACGGCCCCGAGACCCTGCTCGACGTGGCAGCCCTGCCGTCAGCGGCCGGCGGGGCCCGGATCGAGCTGCGCCGCCGCCTGCTGGAGAGCCCGGTCCTCAGCACCGACGACCTGGACGAGGACCAGTCGGAGTGGTGGCGGCGCAACCGGAACCGCGAGCGGGACTGGTTCGCCGACCGGTTCGGCCTCGAGCTCGAGCTGCGGGCCGAGGGGGCCATCGCCGTCGACCCGGACGACGAGCTGTCCGACCTGGACTTCCCCGGACGCGGCTCGACCAAGCACCTCGCGCTGCTCCTGCTCGCCGAGGCGGTCGACCTCGCGGCCACGGCTCGCGCCGACGGACCGTGGCGCGAGGTGGGCGGCGCCGACCTGCGCGCACGTGGCACCCGGCTGGTGGCGCGGTGGGGCGCGGGCCTGAGGCGCGAGGTCCGCGACGACCCCGCCCGCGCGTCCGAGCTGGCCCTGGACGTCCTGGTCGACCTGGGCCTCCTGCGAGGCTCGGGCGACCTGGTCGGAGTGCACGCCGCCGCCGCCCGGTACGCGCCGAGGGCCACGCTGTCCGAGCAGGCGACGTCGGGGGAGCAGTCGCTGTTCGACCTCGCCGGCGATCAGCGCGACTCCGAGGACGCGCCGGACCGTCCGGGAGAGGACTGAGATGTCGACGAGCACCAGCGGCGCGGTGCCGGAGGGCAGCAACCCGCACCGGTACCGGCTGCGTCGGGCCGGGGTCCTGAACGTCTGGCAGTACGACGAGCAGGTGTTCGACATCGACGGCGGCCGGCTGCTGCTGCGCGGCACCAACGGGGCCGGGAAGTCCAAGACCCTGGAGATGCTGCTCCCGTTCGTCCTGGACGGCGACAAGCTGCGGATGACGGCCAGCGGGCGGCACCACACGTCGCTGACCTGGTTGATGCTCGACGGCTACGACGAGGGCAGCACCCGCACCGGGTACGTCTGGGTCGAGTTCGAGCGGCTCCGCGAGGACGGCGGCCGCGAACACCTCACCTGCGGGATCGGCATCCGCGCCTCCGTGTCCGCGAAGCAGGTCATCACCTGGCACTTCCTCACCGACCGCCGGGTCGGCCACGACCTGCACCTCGAGGACGACGCGGGGCCCCTGCTCCAGCCGCGGCTGGAGGCCCAGATCGGCGCGTCCAACGTCATGAAGGTGCGCGAGTACCGAGAGCAGGTGGGGCGCACCCTGTTCGGCCTCGACCCGGCCCGCTACGCCGAGCTGCTGCGGTTGCTGTACTGGTTGCGCCAGCCGCAGGTCGGCGAGGACATCGACCCGCAGCGACTCGCCGGCCAGCTGGTGCAGGCCCTGCCCGAGGTCGACGACTCCGCCATCCGCTCGGCAGGTGACACCTTCGACCAGCTGCAGGCCTTCGGTGAGCAGATCGACCGTCGTGGTCGCACGGCGGAGGCCGTCGACCGCTTCGGCCGCACGTACACGTCCTACGTCCGCGGCCGCCTGGCCGAGCTCGGCCACGATCTGGTCGCGGCCCATGACGAGTACCGGCGGCGCCGTCGCGAGGCGACCCGGCTCGGCACCGAGCTCGGCACCGTCACGTCCGACCGTGACGAGATCGAGCGACGACGCCACGCGGCCGACACGGAGGCGGTGTCCGTCGGGGATCGGCTGAGCGACCTGCGCGCAGGTCCCGAGGCGCGCAGCGAGCAGGCCCTGCTGTCGCTCACCGCGACCGTCGGGGAGCGGCGCGCCGCCGCCGACCTGGCCCGCTCGATCGCCGTGCCGGCGCGGGCCCGGGCCGACGACGCGCGAGCGCGGGCCGACCACGACCTCGAGCAGCTCGCGGCGCAGGCGAAGGCGCAGCACCGTGACTGGACCAGGACGACCGGGCTGATGACGCGCTCGGGGTGGCAGGACGGCCCCGCCGTCGGTCACGTGCCGTCGGCGCGGGACCGGGCCGGTGCCGGACAGCTCGAGCAGTGGCTCGCCGGGGTCGACGGCATCGTGCGGGAGGAGGAGGGGCGCCTGGGCCGGCTCGTGGCCGCGGTCGAGACCGTCGACGCTGCGCGCCGCGACCACGACGTCGCTCGTGCGGAGGCGCGGCGGCAGGAGGACAGGACGGCGGAGGCCGCGCAGAGCCACGAGCTCGCGGTGTCCCGGCGGGAGGAGGCCAGGACCGGGTCCGACGACCTCGCCGAGCACCTGGCCTCGGACCTCGCGACCTGGGCGGCGCTGGCGCCGGGTTTCGAGGTCCCGGTGCCCCGCCCGGCCCAGGACGACGTGCTGCGGCTGGCATCCCTCGCGAGCCTGGTGGCGTCCCCTCACCGCGCGGCCGGCGCGCAGGTCGTGGCGCAGCGGGTGGCCGGGCTCGCCCAGTTGGAGCAGGAGCGTTCCGAGCAGCAGGAGCTTCGTCGCCAGGTCGGGTCCGAGCTCGATCCGCGGCCGGTTGCACCTGCGGTCCGCCGCGGTGACCGGGGGGACGTGCCTGGCGCACCGCTCTGGCGGCTCGTCGACTTCGCCGAGTCCCTCGACGCCGCAGCGCGAGCCGGGCTGGAGGCCGCGCTGGAGGGCGCCGGCCTGCTCGACGCGTGGGTCCGCCCGGACGGTCAGGTCCTGGACGAGCGCGAGGACGTCGTCGTCGCCTCGGGGCCGCCGGGAGGGGACCTGACCGGGACCCTCGCCGAGGTGCTGCTCCCGGACCGACCACCGCCGGGGTGCGAGGTCGAGGCCGCGGTCGTTCACGCCGTGCTCGCCCGGATCGGCCTCGGCGGGCCGAACCCGGACCTGGCGATGTCCGTGTCGACCGATGGCCGGTGGTGGGTGGGCGACCTGGCCGGGCGCACGGGCAAGGACGCGGCCCAGTACGTGGGTGCCGGGGCCCGCGCGGCGGAACGTCGCCGCCGGTTGGCTGTCATCGATGCCGCCCTTGCCGAGATCGATTCTGCAGCAATACGATTGACGGCCGAGCGCGATCAGGCTCGGCAGTCCGTCCAGGCCGTCGACGACTGGGTCGCCGCCGTCCCCGACGGCGGACCGCTGGCGCGGGCCTGGAGCCGTCTCGACGCCCTCACCTCTGTCACTGACGAGACGCAGGTCCGGATGACCGAGGCGGAGCGGGCCGCCGAGGCGGCGCGCACGACGGCAGCCCGCCTGCGCGGCGACCTCGACCGGCTGGCGTCGACGCACGGGCTGCCGGTCGACCGCGACGGCCTGGACGGGCACCGCACCCGGCTGGCGTCGATCCGCACGGCGCTGGTCGAGCACCGGCGCAGTGCCCGCACCCTGGGCGCCACGCTCACCCGGTGGGTGGCTGACGACGACCGGGCCCGCGCCGACGCCGCCGAGGCCGAGCAGCGCGAGGCCGAGCTCGCCGCCGCGTCGGACCAGCATGTCCGGGTCGCGGAGCGGCTCGCCGAGCTCGCGGCCGCGGTGGGGAGCGAGGTCACCGCACTGCGCGCGCGGCTGGCCGTCCTGCAGGACCGGCAGGCGGAGCTGGTCGGGGTGCTGGAGCGGCTGGCGGACGAGCAGGAGCAGGCGGTGCGCCGCCTGGGGGCCCTGGAGGCCGAGGTGCGACTGGCCGGCGAGCGGGTCGGCGAGGCGCGGGGGCCGCTGACGCGAGCGGGCGAGGCGCTGGCCGCGGCCATCGCGGTGCCCGGCGCGCTCGACGCCGCCACGGGCGAGCCCGCTCTGGACGCTGCTCACCGGCAGGCGCTCTCCGGCCTCGTCGCCGAGGTCGGCATGGACGAACCACGCCTGGCGCGGGCGACTCGGGAAGCCGCCGAGATCCTCGTCGAGCAGGCCTCCCTCGGCACCGTCTCGGTCACGAGGATGCTGGACGGCTGGCGCGACCTGTTGGCAGGTCCCGGCGCCGAGGCCCAGCCACGGCTGCTGGAGATGGCCGGTCTCTACCTGGTCACCGGTCGTGACGACGGCGGCGAGCACCCGATCGTCGTACTCGGTCCGCGGCTTCGGTCGGCCCTCGAGCACGACCGTGCCCTGCTCAGCGACCGCGAACGCAGGATGTTCGAGGAGCACGTCCTCGGAGACCTCGGCCAGGCGCTGCGCGAGCGTCGCCGCGAGGCGTCCGAGCTGGTCCGGGCCATGAACCAGCAGCTCGATCGGGTCAGCACCTCCCAAGGGATCCGGGTCCGGCTGTCCTGGAAGCTGCGCGACGACGTCCCGGCCGACGCGAGACGAGCCGTCTCCCTGCTCGGTGAACGGGTCGACGCGCTGCTGCCGCAGGAACGGCACGAGCTGCGCGACGCGCTGCACCGCCTGATCGAGGCGTCCCGGGCCGAGGCCCCTGAGGACTCCTACACCGAGCACCTGGCGCGCGCGCTGGACTACCGCCAGTGGTACGAGTTCCGGATCACCTACCTGCGGCCCGAGGGTGGCGGCACGTGGCTGGACCTGCGGCGCAAGTCCCCGCTGTCCCAGGGCGAGCAGAAGGTGGTCTGCTACCTGCCGTTGTTCGCGGCGGCAGCAGCCCACTACACCAATCGCGCCGGTGCTGCGGCGAACGCGCCGCGGCTGATCCTGCTCGACGACGCCTTCCCCAAGATCGATGCCCGCACCCACCCGAAGCTGTTCGGGCTGCTCGTCGAGCTCGACCTCGACTTCGTCGTCACCAGCGAGCGGCTGTGGGGAGACCACGACACGGTGCCCTCCCTGGCCATCTACGAGGCGCTGCGCGACCCCGGGCAGCGCGGCATCGCCCAGTACCACCACCGGTGGGACGGACGGCGGCTGCACGCGGTGGGCGGATGAGGTGAGGGTGGCCGGCCTGCCCGCCTGGGTCAGCGACCCGGTGCTGCGCGACACGTGGGAGCGACTCGCCCACCGGGTCGAGCGGTCCGGACTCGACCCGGTGGGCTGGACCCAGGTGCCGCTCGCCGACACCACGGTCCGGTACGCGGTCGGCGACCTGATCGGCCGTCCGGTGACCGGCGGCAGCTGCCGGATCGACCTGGGGCGACTGGATGCACGGCTGGGTGAACGAGCTGGTGCCGGTCTCGTGGAGTGCGCCGAGCGCGTGCTGTGCCGCGAGCTCGTCGACCGTCCGGCGGTCAGGACCGCCAGGACCACGGCCCGGCAGGAACCGTTCGCCGTGGCCGCGAGCGAGCTGCACGGCTCCCCGCTGGAGGACCAGGACTGGGTGGCGCGCTGGTTGGGCGCCCTCCGTCGCGAGGGGCTGGTCGCCCGGTACACCGACCCCGTCGGCTCCCTGCACGCAGCGGTGCGCGTCCTGCTGGAGGTCGCCGCGGGAGACCCGCCGCCGGGACGGACCGCCGGCAGGGCTCGGACGGAGATCGCCGCTCGGCTCCTGCACGACGCGCACGGGCTCGACGAGGGGCGTCCCGTCACCCGGCTCGTCCTGCGGGGACTGGCGCAGCGGGCGGGCCGACCGATCCCCGCCGACGCGGCCGAACGGCTCGTGCTCTGGGAGTCGGTCGGGATACGCGTCGACGCCGTGTCGTCGACCTGCCTCACGCTGGGTCTGGAGTGGAGGGCCAGAGGCGTTCCCGCCCAACGGACGTCGTGCGGTCCAGTGCACGTGACCGGATGGGACCTCGCTCGGACCGACCCCATCCTGGCCAGGGGGACGCCGGTCCTGGTGTGCGAGAACCCCAGGGTGCTCGAGGCGCACGCGGAACGGCTCGGCACGTCTCGACCGGTGGTGTGCACGAGCGGCCGGCCCAACCTCGTGGTGCAGGACCTCCTCAGCAGGCTGCACGCGCTCGGCGCGGACCTTCGCTACCACGGCGACTTCGACTGGCCGGGCATCGCCATCGCGCACCAGGTGATGGACCTCTGCGGCGCCACGCCGTGGTTGATGGACGCGGTGGCCTACGATTCGGCACCAGGGTTCCTGCCGCTCGAGGGGCGCCCGGTCTTCCCGCGGTGGGACGACGAGCTCGGGTCCGCGATGCGTCGCCGGGGTGTCGCCGTGCACGAGGAGGCCGTCGTGGACCAGTTGGTGGAGATCGCGTTCCCGCCCGGCCCGTCCCGCTGACCGTCGAGCCCAGCGAACGTCAGCTCCACCTGTCGTCCGTGTGCCACCGCCGTCACCGCGTACGGCTCATCCCAGCTTGCGCCAGCGGGCGGACCGGCCTGGGCCGTCGGACTCGATCCGGGCGTCGTCCCGCAGGGCGTTCAGCACCAGCCGGATCGTCTGGTCGCTCACCCCGAGCACGGCGGCGCGCACGTCGTCGACCGTGAACGTGGTCGGCGCCCGCTCGGTGACCCAGGCCGAGACGCGTTGCTGCTTCGACCGTCTGGTGACTGTGGCGCTGGCGGCCCGCTCGGCGAACTGCCCGTAGGCCGCGGCGAGGGTGTCGGTGAAGTACTCCAGCCAGGGCCAGACGTCGGCCCGGTCGTCGTGCCAGTCGTGGGTCGAGGCGAGCAACGAGGTGTAGTACCCGTCGGCCCGGTCGGCCACGAGCTGCTCGATCGAGACCCAGCGGCCCACCTGGTAGCCGGCCTCGGACAGCAGGGCGTTGGCCAGGGCCCGGGCGACGCGCCCGTTGCCGTCCTCGAAGGGGTGCACGACGAGCAGGTCGAGCACGAACAGGCCGACCAGCAGGACGGGGTGGTGCGCGCCCGTGGCCTGCGCCGCGCGGTAGCGGTCGACGAGCTCCTGCAGGAAGAACCCGGTGCGGTCGGCCGGTACCGGCCGGAACCGGACGCTCACGCCGCCGTCCGGCGCCCGGTCGACGACGAGGTTGTCCGATGTCTTGAGCTGCCCGCCCGGCGTGGCCGTGTGCGACCAGAGCAGCCGGTGCACGTGCAGCACGAGCCCCGCCGTGAGCGGTCGCCAGTCGTCCTGGAACAGGTGGTCGAGCGCGGTGCGGTAGCCGGCGAGCTGCTGCTCGTCGCGGGTGCGCAGGGTGCGGGCGCGGCCGTCGATGATGCGGCGGGCGCGGGCCTGGTCCGCGACGGTGACACCCTCGATCGCGCTGGACGCGGTGACCGACTCGATCCGGGCCCGGTGCGCGAGCTCGGCCAGCCGGGCCGGCGCCTGGTGCGCGTAGAGCTCCTCCGTGCCGGACCCGATGTCGACGGCGCGCAGGGCCGTGACCACGCGCGAAGGGACACGGCCCAGGGTCCGGTCCAGGTCGGCGAACGACCGCACGATGCCTCCTATCAATCTAGCTAGGATGAAGAAAGTTAGCATGATTAGTGCTGGTGTCAGAGTGCGGCGGGCGCCGGACGGTCGCGACCGTAGCGACCACGGCCGACACCGGGTGGGTGGCCCCGGCGTGCCCGGACGCGCCCACCGCGCGCGGTCCCGGGGCGAGGGCGAGGATGGCGACGTGCGTACCGACCACCTCCCGACCGCCCGATGAGCGCACCCGCCAGGTCCGCGGCCGGCCCGGACGCCGAGCACGAGCCCGACCCCCGCCGCTGGAAGGCGCTCGCCGTCTGCCTGGTCGCCGGGTTCATGGCGCTGCTCGACGTCAGCATCGTCAATGTCGCGCTGCCCTCCATCCGGGAGGGGATCGGTGCGTCCGAGAGCGACCTGCAGTGGGTCGTCTCCGGCTACGCGCTCACCTTCGGGCTGGTGCTCGTCTCGGCCGGCCGCCTCGGCGACACCACCGGGCGTCGGCGGATGTTCGTCCTCGGGGTCGGGCTGTTCACGGTCTCCAGCGTGCTGGCCGGCCTCGCGCCGAACCAGGAGACGCTGGTGGCGGCGCGGCTGCTGCAGGGCGTGGGCGGCGGCATGCTCAACCCGCAGGTCTCGGCGCTGATCCAGCAGCTGTTCCGGGGCGCCGAGCGCGGTCGCGCCTTCGGCATGTTCGGCACCACGGTCGGCATCTCCACGGCCGTCGGCCCGATCCTCGGCGGTCTCATCATCGGCGGCACCGGCGCGGCCGACGGCTGGCGCTGGATCTTCTTCGTGAACATCCCGGTCGGCATCGCCGCCATCGTCCTGGCCCTGCGCTGGATCCCGGCCCGGGCGGCGGGGACGACGACGCGCGAGAGCCTCGACCCGGTCGGCGTGGTGCTCCTGGGCGCCGGCGTCCTCGGGCTGCTGCTGCCGCTGGTGGAGGGCCGACAGGGCGGCGGGCTGGGTTGGTGGACGGCGCCCGTCGGCGCGGTCCTCCTGGTCGCCTTCGTGCTGTGGGAGCGACGCGTCAGTGCTCGCGGTGGTTCGCCGCTGATCGACCTGCGGCTGTTCGCCCAGCGCGGGTTCACCCCCGGCGCCATCGTCGGGACGGTCTACTTCGCCGGGTTCACCGCGATCTTCTTCGTCCTGACCATCTTCTTCCAGGAGGGGCTCGGCATGTCCGCGCTGATGTCGGGTCTGGCGATCACGCCGTTCGCCGCCGGCTCGGCCGTGACCGCGGGCATCGGCGGACGGTTGGTGAGCTCGCTCGGCCGCATCGTGGTGACCGGCGGGTTGGTGCTCGTGGTGATCGGTCTGCTGGCCGTCGACGTCGTGCTGTCGACGGTGGACGGCAACGACCTCGCGTGGGCGCTGGCCCTTCCGCTGCTGGTGGCCGGCATCGGCTCGGGCTTCGTCATCGCGCCGAACATCACCCTGACCCTGGCGGACGTGCCGGTCGAGCAGGGCGGCACGGCCGGGGGAGTGCTGCAGACCGGCCAGCGGATGGGCACCGCGGCCGGCATCGCACTCGTCGGTGCGGTGTTCTTCACGGTCACCGCGGGCGGCGACATGCAGGACGGCGCGGCGATCGCTCTGCGGGTCGCCCTCGCCACCGTGCTGCTGTCGCTCGCGGCCAGTGTCGTCGACCTGGTCCGTCGTCGACGCGGTGCCTGAGGGCACCCGTCGGCACACCGGGGCCCTGTCTCACTGACCCAGCAGCCGGCGCAGGGTCTCGGCGTTCCGCACGGCGTGGCCGTGGCCGTCGTTGTTGAAGTAGGCGTACACCTCATGGCCCGTGCCCTCCCACTCACCGATGCGCTCCGCCCACCAGCGCAGGTCGTCGTCGGAGTAGGAGCCGCCGTAGAGGTGGTCGTGGTCGGGCCCGTGCAGGCGCAGGTACACGTGCCGCGCCGTGGTGCGCAGGATGCACGGCAGACGCGCGCCGCTCATGACGCAGTAGGCGGCGCCGTGCTGGGCCAGCAGGTCGAACACGGCGTCCTGGTGCCAGCTCTCGTGCCGCAGCTCGACCGCCACCCGCATCCACGGGGGGAGCCGCTCCAGGAAGTAGGCCAGACGCGCGTCGTCACGGGCATGACCGGGCGCGAGCTGGACCAGCAGGATGCCGCGCCGGCCGCCGAGCTCGTGCCAGCTGCCTGCCAGGCGTTGCGCCCACACCTCGGGGGAGTGCAGCTTCTTGGCATGGGTCAGTCCACGAGGTGCCTTGACCGAGAGCTGGAACCCCTCGGGCAGCTGCGTGCACCAGGCAGCGAAGGTCCGGTCTGCGGGCCACCGGTAGAAGCTGGCGTTGAGCTCGACGGTCGAGAAGCGCCGGACGTACAGGTCCCGGCGGGCAGCCGGTGGCGTGCCGGGCGGGTACAGCACGTCCTCCCAGTGCGCGTAGCTCCACCCCGACGTCCCTACGTGCGCGGCCACGACCACCTCCCGGACGCCGCCGTCCGCCTCGTGGGAAGCGGTTGGATCTGCCCCAGTTGAGCACACGCCGATCGGACCCGTGCGGGTGTGCGCCAGCGCCGTCGCGGCCGCGGCTGAACGTCCCCGGCATGACGAAGCCCCGCCCACCGAGGTGGACGGGGCGCGTCGTGCAACAGGTCTGTCAGATGCCGCGACCCTTGTCGGGCTCGCGTCCTTCGAGGTCGTCGTCGATGGCGGCGGAGGTGCTCCTGACGGGCGGACCCACCGCCACCGTCTCCTCGACCGCCGTCAGGTCCGTGACCGGAGCGGGCTCGTCGGCCTCGGTCACCGTGACGTCCGAGGTCTCGCTGTCACCGCTGCGGGTGGCGGCGACGGCGGCAGCAGCGACCGCGGCCACGCCGACGCCTGCGGCGGCAGCCTTGAGGGACACCCCGGCCTTGCCCTTGTCGCCCTCGGAGGCGGCGGCGTCCTCGACACCCGGCGTACCGGCCACGGAGCCCTCGTTGTGCGAGCCGCGCCACGCACCGGTGGCGTAGCCCTCGTCCTCGATGAAGGTCTTGAAGCGTTCGAGGTCACCCTCGGCCTGCTTCTCGACGATGTTCAGCTTGTCCCCGACCTTCTCGACCAGGCCCTCGGGCTCGTAGTCAAGGGTCAGGCTCACGCGGGTCTGGCCGCCGCCCAGGTCCTCGAAAGCGACCTGCCCGGCGTTCGTCGCGCCCTCGGTCGCAGCCCAGGCGACCCTCTGGTCCGGGACCTGCTCGAGGATCCTGGCCTCCCACTGGCGCTTGACGCCGGCGATCTCGGCGACCCACTGCAGGCGCTGGTCGCTGAGCTGGGTGACGCTCTTCACGCCCCCCATGAAGTGAGGGAACTCCTCGAACTGGGTCCACTGGTTGTAGGCCACGCTCACCGGCACGTTCACCATCACGGACTTCTCGACCTTGGTCGTCATCGGATCTCCTCATGGGACGTAGGCAGTTAGGTGGGTCTTCCCCCGACCGCCCCTTACGGAACCACGAACCAGCCGACGGCGCCGCTCGGAGTCGCGCCCGTCCGGCCACGTCCAGCCGTCCGCGGTCGCCGTCCTGCCGGCGCCAGGATTTCCCGGCGACGCTCCCGCTGGTGAGTGGCTGCCAAGGACATAGCCGTCAGGCGATGACCTCGACAGGGCAGCGCACGCCCGGCGCGCCGGCGATCCGCGCGTCCGCGGTCACCAGGGTCGCGTCGAGCATCTCGGCGGCGGCGGCGGCGGCGACGTAGGCGGCGTCGTACCCGGTCAGGTTCTCCCTCAGCTCCCAGCACCGTCCGATCAGAGGAGCGTGGGACAGGCGCGTGATCGGGAGGTCGAACAGGTCGGTCAGCGCGTCGCCGGCTCGGTCGCTCGACACGACCCCGACCAGCGCCAACCGCCGCAGGACAGAGGTCACCTCGAGGTCCATGACCTCGGGCGCCGCCAGCGACTCATCCACCTCCAGCCGTGCTCGTGCGACTCCGGATCGGTGGTCGAGGTCGAGCAGTACCGCGACGACGACCGAGGCGTCAACCAGCACGGCCGTCGTGCAGTGCCTGGACGACCTCGGGGAGCGTCACGTCGACCGGGGCCCGTCGGGAGATCCGGTCCAGCACCTCCCTGGGCGTCGGGTGCGATGCCTGCTCGATGAGCGAGGTGCGAAGGTACTCCTGCAACGACTGGCCGGCGGCCGCCGCGCGACGTGTCAGTACCCGGTGGGTCTCCTCGGGCACGTGCTTGACCTGGATCGTGGCCAGGGCGCCAGAGTAGCGCCGGGCGCGCCTCATCGAGGCGGTCAACAGCTGTACCCGCACGTGCAGGCGTCCGGCTCCTCGACGGAGGCGAAGACGGTGAGGAGCTCCGCGAGGGCGTCGCGCGAGCCGGTCCACAGCCCGCTGTCCTGAAGGAACCGTGCGAAGAGCCAGAGGGTCGCACGAACGAGCGCGTCGACCCGGCCGGACCCGAGAGACTCAAGCGCCTTCAGGGCGTACCTCAGTTCCTGCACCTCGTCGAGGTCCCAGTGAGTGAGCGACCCCGGCCGCAGCCCGAGCAAGGGACTGCAGACGGTCAGGCCGACCGCCAAGCGGTCCAGGGCAGGCGCATCCACGCCTTCGGCCCAGCGTTCGTAGCGGTCTCGCAGAGGTGAGAGTGACTGCAGGATCGCACGGTGCCGCCTCGCGAACGATCGTTCCGCCTCCGTGCGCTGCGACCGGGGGTCGATCGGACGCCGTGACCTCGGC
>JBBQSN010000058.1:0-19199 GCA_038213835.1 Actinomycetales bacterium | reverse complement strand
ACCCGGCTGGTGCTGCTCAACACCCCCCACAACCCCACCGGTCGGGTCCTGGACGCCGACGAGCTCGCCGCCGTGGCCCGCCTCGCCCAGCAGCACGACGCCGTCGTGGTGAGCGACGAGGTGTACGAGCACCTCGTCTTCGACGGCCGCACCCACACCCCGGTCGCCACGCTGCCGGGGATGGCCGAGCGGACCCTGACGATCGGCTCGGCCGGCAAGACCTTCTCGGTGACCGGCTGGAAGATCGGCTGGGTCACCGGCCCCGCGCACCTGGTGGACGCGGTGACGACGGTGAAGCAGTTCCTCACCTTCGTCGGCGGGGCGCCCTTCCAGCCCGCCGTGGCCGCCGCCCTCGACGCGCCGGACGTCGACTTCGCCTCTCGCGCAGCAGATCTGGGGCGGCGCCGCACTGTGCTCGCTGAGGGGCTGCAGTCCGTCGGGCTCGAGGTGATCACCCCCGAGGCGGGCTACTTCGTCGTGGCCGACGCCGCTCCCCTGGGCTGCACCGACTCGCTCGCGTGGTGCCGCGAGCTCCCCCACCGCGCCGGTGTGGTGGCGATCCCGGTGCAGGTGTTCTGCTCCGACCCCGAGCCCGCGCGCACCCTGGTGCGGTTCGCCTTCTGCAAGCGCGACGACGTGCTGGCCGAGGCCGTGCAGCGGCTCGGGGCCCTTCGGCGGGGATGAGTCGACCTCAGCGGGTGGACGAGGTCGCGCGCGTGTCGGGCAGCACCACCACGAGCGGCTCGGCCGCGCCGGCCACGCGCACGGTGCGGCGCACCGGAGGCGCCTCGGTGCTGTCAGGCAGCGCCAGTCGTCCGATGCCCGCCACGTACCGCGCCCGCACCTGCGTGCGGACCGAGGACCGGTGGGGTCGGACCGGCGCGGGCCCGGCCGCCGCCGCGTCGGTGTCGGGCAGCAGCACCAGGACGGGCTCGAGCTCCTGCACGGGCTCCTGCTCGGGCTCGGGCTCCTGCTCGGGGACGTGGACCGGCTGGGGAGCCGGGGCGGGGTCGGTCCCGCCCGGCAGGGTTGATCTGGGTCCGGCGTAGACCCTGACGGCGGGGTGGCGGTCGATCACGACCCGCTCGAACCGTCCGACGGTCGATGGCGCGCGGTCGTCAGGAAGCAGCGCGAAGTCGTCCAGCGCGAGCGGATCGGCGACGGTCCTCGCGCCGACGACCGCCGGGAAGGTCGAGGCCGTGCGAAGGGTCTCGACGGCAGCGCGCGGTCCGCCGCCGCCGACCAGCCGGCGGGTGGCGACGACGGCACCGACGCACGCGAGCAGGAGCAGGGCCTCGATCGCCACCACCAGTCCGGGAACCCCGAGCGGGCTGCGCTCTGCAGCGACGGCGTGCACCGCTGCGGCCAGTGCAGTGACGCCGAGCGCGGGCGGCGCGAGGCGCGCGGTCTGCTGGCGCAGCAGGGGTAGGTGCGCGCGGGCGTCACCGGGGCGCACCACGGCCACCAGCGCGGCGCACCCGCCCAGGACCAGGACTGCTAGCGCGACGTAGACGTCGCCGGTGAGGCTGGTGCCGACCTGGCCGGGGACGCCCCCGACCGCCCCGGCCAGCATGGTCGCGGTGAGGGCCCCCACGCAGAGCGCCACGGCCGCACGGCGTCGACCGCGGGTGGGCCCGTCCAGCAGGTCCGTGAAGAAGCCGCCGACGGCCGCGAGGACGGCGAGCCGCACGATCGCGCTCGTCCCCTCGACCCGCGGGACGCCGTCGGGAACGGTCAGGCGCAGCAGCAGCCAGGCGACGGTCGCCAGCACCAGCACGCTGGAACCTGCGAGCGCCACCAGGGCCAGCCGCCGCTGACGGGCACCCTGCGGCCACAGCAGCAGCACCGCGAAGGCGCCGCCGAGACCCGCGTACCCGCACCAGGCCAGCGCGCGGTACGCCGCGTCGAGGTAGCTCGTCGCCTCAGCCATCAGTCGTCCAGGTCCAGCTGGGCCACGACCAGAGCGTCGTCGGCCGGAGCCGGCTCGGTGCGCAGGGTGCCGTCGACCTCGGCGCCGCACAGCGGCCGGTCCGGCAGCAGCGGGCAGGTCAGGGCGCGCACCGGCGTCCCCGAGACCTCGAACCCGACCAGCAGGTCGGTCGCGACGGTCAGGGGGGCCATGACCCCGAGCGCCCGGCCGTCCGGAGACGGGATGGTCCGCACCGCAGCGCCCTCCACGCGGTATCGCACCTCCACGACCGTCGCCGGTGCGGCCAGAGGGACGGCCACCACGGCACGGATGCCCGGGACGGCGACGACGTCCTGGCCCTGGGCCTCCACCTCGACGTCGCGGTAGATGAGCACCGCGTCGGCGAACGTGGCACCGCCGCGGCTGACGTCGGGCGGTGAGAGGGCGATCGTGCGGACCGCCTCGCCCAGCCGCACGGTCTCGACCACCTCGTACGCGCCGTCCGGCAGCACGCTCACCTGCAGCACGAGGCCGGCGGCCTCGACCACCGGCACCGGGTCCGACGGGGCGGGGGCGTCGGTCGGCGCCCCAGCGAGCACCGCGGAGGGTGTCGCCGCGTAGAACCACACGGCGAGCGGGAGCAGCACAGCCGGACCGGCGACCCCACCGACGCGGCGCAGCCGCAGCCTGGACTCGTAGTCGAGACGCATCCAGCACCCCCTCCCCCGTCGTGACGTCGCCTTAGCCCGGTCGGGTGGCGAAAGCCCGCCACGCGAGCACTCTCACGCATCGTGACTACGGTGCACGTATCGGGTCAAGCCATTCACCCGAACAGAAGGGGTCACGATGTCTCTGGTCACTCGGCGCGTCCGCTGCGCCCTCCTCGCGGCCGCCGGGGTCGCCGTGCTCGCCGCCGCACCGCATTCAGCCGTCGCCGACAGCGCCGCGAGCGTCTTCGTCGTCCAGGGCCTCCCGGAGCAGACCGTCAGCATCGCCTTCGACGGACGCGTCGTCGCCGAGGAGGTCGCCGGTGCGAGCCTGGCCGGTCCGTTCGACCTCGCTGCGGGCAGCCACGTCCTCGACGTCCGGTCCGCCACGGGCAGCGTGCTCTCGAGCACCGTGACCGTCGCGGCGGGCGAGAGCAAGGACCTCGTCGTGCACCTGCCGGCCAGCTCCAGTGGTGAACCCGTGGTCACCACCTTCGTCAACGACCTCGCGGCCGTGCCCGCCGACAAGGGTCGGCTCGTGGTCTCGCACACGGCTGCCGTGCCGCCGGCCGACATCGTGGTCGACGGCAAGGTGCTGTTCGCCAACGTCGCCAACGGCGAGTCCCTGGACTCCGTGGTGCCCGCCGGCAGCTACGCGGTCTCGATCGTCCCGACCGGGACGAGTGGCCCGGCCGTGCTCGGCCCCCTCGACCTGGCCGTGGCCGGGAAGTCGCTCAACCGGGTCTACGCCGTCGGCGACCCCGAGAGCGACGACATGCGCGTCGTCGTCCACGTCGTGGCCGTGGCCTCCGCCGGCTCGGCTGCTCCCGGACGGGTCGACACCGGCTCGGGCGGGCAGGCCGGCGGTGTCGGCGGCCTCCCGGGCGGGTGGTTCGGGACGCCCTGACGTGCGTCCCCGGGCACTCCTGCTCCTCGCCGCCCTGCTGCTGACGTCCTGCGCGGGGGCCGACGGCGGCGGCGCGGCACCTGGTGCGGCACCGGGCGCGGCGACGTCCACGGCCGGCAGCACGCCGAGCCCGAGCGGTTCGCCCGTCCCCGCCCGTGAGGGGCGCGAGGCCGCGGGGGCACGGGTGACCTTCGTCCCCGACGAGGTCCTCCTGCCCGGTGGGCGCAGCGCCCCCGTGCAGCCGGCGGTGACCCGGGACGGCGTCCTCGAGGTCCCCGTCCAGGTCGACCGGGTGGGCTGGTGGGACGGCAGCGCCCACGTCGGCGACCCCTTCGGCAGCACGGTGCTGGCCGGGCACGTCGACTCCCGCGAGCAGGGCCTGGGGGTGTTCGCCTCGCTGCTCGACGCCGCCGTCGGGGACGAGGTCGACGTGGTCGGCGAGGGCTGGACCGCCCGCTACCGGGTCAGCGAGGTCGGCGACGTCAGCAAGGAGTCGCTCGCGTCGTCGGGCACGGCGCTGGACCAGACCGGGCCGCACCGGCTGGTGCTGATCACCTGCACCGGCGACTTCGACCCGGTCGCACGCCACTACGACCAGAACCGCGTGGTGGTCGCGACGCCGGTGGGCGAGCCGGTCGCGACGGGCTGAACCGCCCCGCCGTCCACAGCCCCCCGATCCGGGCCGTCGTCCACAGGTGGCCCCTCGCCTGCGGCGCGCGGTGGCCTCGTGCAGACAGCGTGGTCGTCGTGGGCGGTCACCGGGGTCAGCGGGCGGCGGGCACGGTCCTGCTGCTCGGGGTGCTACTCGGGGTGCTGCTCGTGGCGGGTACCGGCCCCGCGGACGGTTCGACGTCCGTGGGCGCCGGTGCCCGGGCGGTCGACGCGCCGGGCACCTGGTCCTGGCCGCTCGCGACCGCGCCGGGCCGGGGCGGCCCCTTGGTGGTGCGGCGGTTCGCGGTCCTCCCCTCGCCGTGGCTGCCCGGGCACCGTGGGGTCGACCTCGCCGCCGTCGCCGGCTCACCGGTCCTGACCCCGGCCGACGGGGTCGTCGTGTTCGCGGGCACCGTCGTCGACCGCGGCGTGCTCACCGTGCAGCACCGGTCCGGCCTGCGGACCTCGTACGAGCCGGTGGCCGGCCAGCTCGCGGTGGGGTCGCAGGTGGCGCGCGGAGACCCGGTGGCGGTGGTCGGCACCGGTCACGACCACTGCCGCGTCGGCCCCTGCCTGCACTGGGGCCTGCGCCGCGGCGAGGTCTACCTCGACCCGGTGCCGATGGTACGGGCCCGGCCACCGATGGTGCTGCTGCCGCTCGGGGAGGCGCGCGGGACCGCGTCGTTAGGCTCGCGTCGTGCCGCACCCCGGGTCCCCCCGCCCCTCGCTGGGGACGTTGCTGCGGTCCCGGCTCGACCTCGTGCTGCTGGTCGCCCTGGGCGGCGCCGTCGGGTCGCTGGCCCGGTTCGGCGTCGGCACCGCGCTGGCGTCCGGGAGCGCATCGCCCTCCTGGGGCACGCTGGTCGTCAACGTCACCGGCGCGGCCCTGCTCGGCCTGCTCGTGGAGGCCCTGGCCCTCGGGCGCCCGACGTCGCGCCGGCTGCGACCCCTGCTCGGCACCGGTGTGCTCGGTGGGTACACGACCTTCTCCGCGGCGGCCCTCGACGTGCAGGGGCACCTGGCCGACGGCCGGATCGGGGTGGCGGCGCTGGCGACCGTGCTGGGCCTGGTCCTCCCCGTGCTCGCGGCCTGGGGTGGCATCGCCGTTGCCGGCGCCCTCGTCCGCCGTCCACCTGTGCGGGTGGCCCCGTGACCGTGCTGCTCGTGGTGCTCGGGGCGATGATGGGGGCTCCGCTGCGCTACGTGCTCGACCTCGTGGTGCGCTGGTGGCTGCGCAGCGGGGACGACGACCTGCCGTGGGGGACGCTGGTGGTGAACCTCGTGGGGTCGGCCGTGATCGGGGCGCTCGCCGGGGCCACCGTGGGTCGGCCGGGCACCGGGGCCGTCACGGCGCTGGTCGGCACGGGCTTCTGCGGTGCGCTGACGACCTTCTCGGCGCTGTCGTACGAGACCGTGCGGCTGGTCGAGACCGGGCGAGCGCTGCAGGGGGTGGCGTACGCCACGGGCAGCCTGGTGGCTGGGGTCGCCGTCTGCTGGGCCGCCGCCGTGGCGGTCAGCTGACCTCGGCGAGCCGTCCGCGCAGCTGGAGCACCGCCTTGGTGTGCATCTGGCAGATCCGTGACTCGGTGACGCCGAGCACGGAGCCGATCTCGGCCAGGGTCAGGCCCTCGTAGTAGTAGAGGGTCACGACGATCTTCTCGCGCTCGGGGAGCTGGTCGATCGCGCGGGCCAGGAGGAACTTGGTCTCCTCCCCCTCGAACGCCATCACCGGGTCGACGGCCTTGTTGTCGCGCAGCGTGTCGCCGAGCGACATGCCCTCGGCCTTGTCGCCGCCGCTGCCGCCGCCGAGGAGCTCGTCGAGCGCCACCACGTTGACGTACGAGACCTGGCTGAAGATCGAGTGCAGGTCGCGCAACGGGATCCCCATCCGGGCCGCGACCTCGGGCTCGGTGGGCGTGCGGTGCAGCTCGGTCTCGAGCTCGGCGTAGGTGCGCTCGACCTCGCGGGCCTTGGAGCGCACCGAGCGCGGGATCCAGTCCATCGAGCGCAGCTCGTCGATGATGGCGCCGCGGATGCGTGACAGTGCGTAGGTCTCGAACTTGATCGCCCGCTCGAGGTCGAACTTCTCGATGGCGTCGATCAGCCCGAAGATGCCGTAGGACACGAGGTCGGCGTGCTCCACGTTGGGCGGCAGGCCCACGCCCACCCGGCCGGCGACGTAGCGCACCAGCGGGGAGTACTTCAGGATGAGCTGGTCGCGCGCCGCCGGGCTGGCGGTGGCCTTGAAGTCCTCCCAGACGGCGCGCACGCGCGCCTCCTCGGTCGCCTTCTCCGCCGCGGCGGCGAGCTGGGCGCTGTCGAGGTCGTGGTCGAGCTCAGTCTCCGACCGTGCCACCGACGAACCCCCTCGCTCTCAGGCACGTGGGTGAGCCTGCTCGTAGCTACGTCGCAGCCGCTCGACAGACACGTGCGTGTACACCTGTGTCGTGGCGAGACTAGCGTGACCGAGCAGCTCCTGGACGCTCCTTAGGTCAGCTCCGCCGTCGAGCATGTGTGTGGCGGCGCTGTGACGCAGCGCGTGCGGCGAGGCGTCCACCCCCATCCCGGTCTCGCGCAGCAGGTCGTGCACGAGGGTGCGTACCTGACGCTGGTCCCACCGCCGGCCTCGCTGCCCGAGCAGCAGGGCCGGACCCGAGCCGTCGCGGACCAGCCGTGGCCGCCCCCGCGCGAGCCACTCCCGGACGGCTCGCCCGGCGGGCAGGCCGAAGGGGACGGTCCGCTGCTTGTCGCCCTTGCCCACCACCCGCAGGACGCCCCGGTCCAGGTCGACGTCGTCGACGTCGAGCCCGACCAGCTCGGCGACCCGGATGCCGGTCCCGTAGAGCAGCTCGAGGGCAGCCCGGTCGCGCACGTGAGCAGGTTCGGCGTCGTCGGCCCGTACCGTCGCGAGGTCCAGCAGCGCGGCTGCCTGCTCGGCCCGCAGCACGGTGGGCAGGTGCTGCTCGCGGCGCGGTGCGGACAGCCGGGTGGACGGGTCGTGGGTCATCCGGCCCGTCCGGGCCGCCCACCCGGTGAAGGTGCGGGCGGCCGAGGCCCGCCGCGCCATCGTGGAGCGCGCCAGCCCCGCCCGGGTCATCGCCGCGAGCCACCCGCGCAGCAGGTCCAGGTCGAGCTGGTCCAGCCGGTCCCGCCCCTCGGCGGCGGCGCGGCTAAGGAGCTGGCCGACGTCGGCGACGTACGCCCGTGCGGTGTTCGTCGACCGTCCGCGCTCGGCCGTGAGGAAGCGCTCGAAGTCGACCAGCGCGAGCGCGTAGGCCTCGGGCAGGTCCATGGGCACACCGTCGCTCCGACCGGGGCCGCAGGCAAGGACGTCCGCGGCGTGGCGTCCGCCCCGGGATGGCCCGTTCGGGGGTGTCCGCCGCACGAACCGGGTGACACACTCCGGCTGACCTGCCGCCGGGGGCGGCGGGCGCCGACCCGAGGAGTGCTCCGTGCACCGCACCACCACCACCCGCCGCCTCCTGGTCGCCCTGGCGGCCGTAGCCCTGGTCGGAGGTGGGGCCGGCGCCGCCGGCGCCGCCCCCGCCCAGGTCGGCACCGGCCCCAGCACGAACGTCGTCGGGGGCCAGGCCAGCCCGAAGGACGCCTGGCCGATGCAGGCGGCCCTGCTGGTCCCCGGCGTCCAGGACGCCTACGACGCCCAGTTCTGCGGCGGCACCCTGGTGGCCGCGCGTTGGGTGCTGACGGCGGCGCACTGCGTCGAGGGCGAGGGCGGCAGCGTGATCGACCCCTCCGAGGTCGAGGTCGCGGTCGGCTCCTCGCGGCTGCGCGACATCGCGGCGGCGGACCGCGTCGACGTCACCAAGGTCGTCTCGCACCCGAGGTACCAGTGGGCGGACGAGTGGGCGGCCGGGCGCTTCGACGTGGCGCTGCTGCGCCTGGACACGGCCCTGCCCGGCCCGTACGCCGACCTCGCCGGACCGGCGCAGGACGGCAAGTGGGGACCCGGCACCGTCGCGACCGTGGTCGGCTGGGGCACCACGGAGTTCGCCACCCCGAACTACGCCCACGTGCTGCGCCAGGCCCAGGTGCCGATCGTGGCCGACAACGCCTGCAAGAAGATCTACCCCGAGCTGAACGGCCCGAGCACGTTGTGCGCCGGCTGGCTCGGCACCGGCGGGCGCGACGCGTGCCAGGGAGACTCGGGCGGCCCGCTGTGGGTCAGCATCAACAACCGCTGGCGCCAGGTGGGCGTCGTCAGCGGCGGCATCGGCTGCGCGGAGGCCGACCACCCCGGCACCTACGGCGACGTCCGCGGCCTGCACCGCTGGATTGTCAGGGTCATCCGCTAGGCGGTCCCCCTCCTCGCCGGTGCCCGGCGCCACACCGACCTGCCGTCGGTGTCGGCGTCGGGCTCGGCCAGGCCGAGCAGCTCGAGCCGACCGAGGGCCGCCAGCACCGCGGTGCCCCCCAGGCCCGCGATCACGGCGAGCTGCTCGGGGGTGGCCCATCGCCGCGGTGCCAGCGCCTCGTAGACCTGGAGGTCGGCACCGGCGAGGTCGTCGTGCGGACGCCGGGCCGCCGCCGGTGGCGCGGGGTAGAACTCCCCCACCGCGCTGGCGAGCTCGACCACCTCGTCGGCCGCCGTGACGCACACGGCGCCGTTCTCGCGCAGCAGCCGGTGGCACCCGGCAGACGAGGCCGCGGTGACCGGCCCCGGCACCGCCCCGAGCGGCCGGGCCAGCCGGACGGCGTGCCGGGCCGTGCTGAGCGCGCCGGACCTCCAGGCCGCCTCGACCACGACGGTCGCCGACGACAGGGCGGCGATCAGCCGGTTGCGCTCCAGGAACCGCCACCGGGTGGGGTCGGCACCGGGCGCGCTCTCGGACACCACCAGACCGGACCCGGCCACCTGCTCCAGCAGCCGCCCGTGCGTGCGCGGGTACGCCCGGTCGACCCCGCACGCCAGGACGCACACGGTGCGCCCGCCCGCGGCCAGGGCGCCGGCGTGGGCGGCGGCGTCGACCCCGAACGCGCCGCCCGAAACCACCGCGAGGTCGTGGACGACCACCCCCGCCGCGAGGTCGCGCGCGACGTGCTGCCCGTACGGCGACGCCGCCCGGGACCCGACCAGCGAGACCGAGCGGTCCAGCTCACGCAGGTCCCCGGTCCCCCGCACCCACAAGCAGGAGGGGGCGTTCTCGCCGAGGTCGTCAAGCCGCGCCGGCCAGTCCGGGTCGGCGGGCACGACGAGCCGACCACCCGCGTCGTGCAAGGTCGCGAGGTCGCGCACCGGGTCGACGTGCACGGCCCGCACCCGCCAGCGCTCGGCCGCCTCGGCGAGTGCCGCTCGCACGGCCGCCGGCCCGTGGCGCTCGGACGAGGACCCCGCCGACACCGGCAACGGCTCGCCGCGCAGCACGTGCCCCAGGGCCGCGGCCGGCCCGATCCGGCTCGCCACCCGGGCACCGACCCGGTCGGTGGGTTCGACCACCCGGCTCCACGCAGCCCGCGCCAGGCGGTCGTCGTGCACCCAGGACGGCTCTCGCACAACGCTGCTCACGCGGCGACCGCCACGCGCTGGCGCAGCAGCAGGGCTCGACCGACGTGGTCGCCGTCGGGCCCCGCGGTGCCGTCGAGGTCGGCCAGCGACCAGGCCACCCGCAGCACCCGGTCGTAGCCGCGCAGGGTCAGGACGCCGAGGTCGAGCGCCTGGTCGAGCAGCCGCGTGGTGCTGCGCGGCAACCGCCAGCGAGCCCGCAGCGCGGGTCCGGGAGCGGCCGCGTTGGTCTTCCAGCCGGTCCCCTCCCACCGCTCGCGCTGGGCCTGCCTGGCCCGCCGGACCCGGGTGGCCACGGTCGCGGTGTCCTCGCCCGCCCCGAGCCCCACCTGCGCGAGCGGGACCGGCAGCACCTCGACCTGGAGGTCGACGCGGTCGAGCAGCGGACCGCTGAGCTTGTTCTGGTAGGCCATCAGCGCGGACGCGCTGCAGCGGCACCGCCGGCCGCGCCCCCCGGCCCACCCCCACCGGCCCGGGTTCGCGGCGAGCACGAGCTGGAACCGGGCGGGGAACACGACCGTCCCGCGCGAACGCGAGAGCACGAGCTGCCCGGACTCCAGCGGCTGGCGCAGCGCCTCGATCACGCCTCTGCTGAACTCGGGCGCCTCGTCGAGGAAGAGCACGCCGTGGTGCGCCCGGCTCGCGGCGCCGGGCGAGGCCAGGCCGCTGCCGCCGCCGATGACGGCCGCTGCGGACGCGCTGTGGTGCGGGCTCTCGAACGGCGGCCGCCGCACGAGCCCGCGGCTGGGGTCGAGCGCGCCCACCACCGAGTGCACAGCCGTCACCTCGACGGCGTCGTCGTCGTCGAGGTCCGGCAGCAGACCGGGCAGCCGCGAGGCGAGCATCGTCTTGCCCGCGCCGGGCGGACCGCTGAGCAGCAGGTGGTGCCCGCCCGCCGCAGCCACCTCGAGCGCGGCCCGCCCGCCGGACTGCCCGGCGACGTCGCGCAGGTCAGGCACGACCGGTCGCGGCGGGATCGTGATCGGTGGCAGCGGGACAGGGCGTTCGTCGTCCTCGCGGGGCACGTCGCCCCCGTGCGCGCGCAGCACGTCGGCGAGGCCGACGGCGGGCACGATCTCGGCGCCCGGAACCAACCGGGCCTCGGCCAGGTTGGCGTGCGGCACCACGACCCGGCGCTTCCCGGCACGCACGGCCGCCAGCACCACCGGCAGCACGCCGGGCACCGGCCTCAGCCGGCCGTCGAGACCGAGCTCTCCGACGTGCACGGTGCCCTCTGCCGAGGCGGCGCCCAGCTTCCCGAGAGCGGCGAGCACGGCCACCGCGATCGCGGCGTCGAACCCCGAGCCCGCCTTCGGCAGCGAGGCCGGGGTCAGGTTCACGGTCAGCCGGTGGGGCGGCAGCGCGAACCCGTAGCGGGCCAGGGCCGCTCGGACCCGGTCGCGCGCTTCCTGCAACGACCTGTCCAGGGTGCCGACCATCGCGAACCCCGGCACCCCCGCCCCCACGTGCGCCTCGACCTCGACCAGGTGCGCCCCGAAACCGATCAGCGCCATCGCGCTGGTGCGGCCCAGCCCGCTCTCACCCTCGTTCACGGCTCGTCCCTCGCCGTGAGATGCACGCTGTGCCTGCTGGCTCGCTCGCTCACGCGATGCCCCGCAGGTGCTGCAGCAGGGCCGGCAGCCCGCGGCGGAACACGACCGCCACGACGTCGACCCGCACCGCCGACGCCCCTGCCAGAGCGGGGTTCGCCGCGAGGAACGCCGCCGACAGCCGTCGCAGCCGCGCCGCCTTCACCGGTGTGACGGCCTCGGCAGGGTGCCCCTGCCCGAGCGACCGCCGGGCCTTGACCTCGACCACCACGAGCTGGTCGCCCTCGAGCGCCACGACGTCGAGCTCGCCCTGCCGGCAGCGCCAGTTGCGCGCCACCACCTGCATCCCGGCGCGCCGCAGGTGCGCCGCCGCCACCGCCTCACCCCGCTGCCCCAGCTCGCGCCTCGTGTTCACAGCGCCGACGGTGCCCCGACACCGGGCCGTCCGACCACCCGGACGGCGCCGGCTGTGGACGACCGGCTCCCACGACACCCTGTGGACGGCGGGGCGTGCGAGGCTGGGCTCCCCCACCGAGAGGCGTACCCCATGACCGAGCTGCACGCCGTCGCGACCATCCCCGCGAAGCCGGGGTCCGTCGACGCCATCCGAGCCGCCCTGCAGACGATGGTGGCCGCCACCCGCGAGGAGGAGGGGTGCCTCGCGTACGACCTGTACGAGTCGGCCGCCGCCCCTGGCACCTTCGTCACGGTCGAGCGGTGGCGCTCGCAGGAGGACCTCGACGCCCACCTGCGCACGCCCCACGTGGCGGCCGCGTTCGCCGCCGCCGACGGTCACCTGGCCGGCGATGTCGCCGTCCACCCGCTGGTGCCGGTCGACTGAGCCCCGGAACGTTCACCGCAGGGGGCGCAGGAACTCCCGGACGTCACCGACGAGCAGCTCCGGCTCCTGGAGGGCGGCGAAGTGGCCACCGCGGTCCTCGATGTCGGTCCACCGCACGATCGCGGTCGACTGCTCCGCGACGTGGCGCAGCCCGATGTCGTGCGCGAGCTGCAGGGCCGCGGTCGGGACCCGCCCGCCGACGCGGTGAACCAGTAGCGCGAGGCGTTCGCCAGCACGAACTCCTCGCCCAGCACGTCGGCGGCCGCGGCGTCGACGGGCCACGTCCACGCCTGGAGCTTGTCCAGGATCCAGGCGAGCTGCGCGACGGGGCTGTCGGCCGTCATCGCACCGATCAGGCCGGGCGCGTGCACTGCAGCGCGATGTAGCCGAACTCGCCCTGCATGAACTCCCCCACCCGTCGCAGCCGGTCCCGCTCGAGATCCGTCAGACCCGGCAGTGTCTCCTCGTCCTCACGGCCGTGGCGGCGCGCTTCTCGAGGGCGGCCACGCCGTGAGGACCATCAGCTCGCGAAGCCGTCCGGCTTCGGCACCTCGAGGTCGCTCTTGGCGAGCTCCTCGACGTTGACGTCCTTGAACGTCACCACGCGCACGGACTTGACGAACCGGGCCGAGCGGTAGACGTCCCAGACCCAGGCGTCGGTGAGGGACAGCTCGAAGTACACCTCGCCGTCGGCGTTGCGCGGCACGACGTCGACGCCGTTGGCGAGGTAGAACCGCCGCTCGGTCTCGACCACGTAGGTGAACAGGCCCACGACGTCGCGGTACTCGCGGTACAGCGCGAGCTCCATCTCGGTCTCGTAGTTGTCCAGGTCCTCAGCGCTCACGGCTCGTCCCTCGCTCGTCACTCATCGGGCGGCTCGCTCCTGGGCTCGCGGGGCGGGCGGCGCGATGAGCTCGGCCGTCCCGCCGGGGTGGTCGTGGTCCATCATGCCGGGAAGGCTCCAGGTCTGGCGGTGCTGGGTGCAGGGTCCGAGCCGCTCGAGGGCCTCGGCGTGCGCCGGTGCGCTGTACCCCTTGTTGACCTCCCACCCGTAGCCCGGGTGCGCGAGGGCGTGGCCGAGCATCAGGCCGTCGCGCGCGGTCTTGGCCAGCACCGAGGCCGCCGCCACCGCGGCGCACCGCAGGTCGGCCTTGACCATCGTGCGCACGACCGGGCCGGCGGCGAACGCGTCCACGCCGTCCCAGCCCGCCCAGTCGGCGGCCGACCTCCCCGGCGGCACTTCGAGCGGGACGTCGAACAGCGTCGGCGCCGGCGGGCTGTACCAGTCGTGGTTGCCGTCCAGCAGCACCAGCGAGGGCAGCACAGGGAGCTGGGCGACCGCGCGCCGGCCGGCCACGCGCAGCGCGCGCATGATGCCGATCTCGTCGATCTCCCACGCCTCGGCGTGGCCGACGGCCCACGCGGGCGCCCAGCGGCGCACCCGTGGAGCGATCCGGGCCCGGGCCAGCGGGGTGAGCAGCTTGGAGTCGCGCAGGCCCACCGGTGCCGATCGGGTGCCGATGTCGACCACGACCACCCCGACCGTGACGGGTCCCGCGAGCGCACCGCGGCCGACCTCGTCCATGCCCGCGACGAGGACGTGCCCCTGCCGCAGGTACGCGCGCTCGGCGCGCAGGGTGGGGGTGGGTCCGGCCATCAGGGCGAGGCGGGGACGTCCCCGAAGACCTCGGAGTGGTTCGAGAGCGTGCCGAAGCGGTCGAGCGGCCAGAACAGCACCACGGCACGGCCGACGACGAGGTCCAGCGAGACCGTGCCGCCGCCCTCGAGGTCCTGGTGGTAGCGCGAGTCCTGGCTGAAGCCGCGGTTGTCGCCCATCACCCAGACCCGGTCGGCCGGGACGGTGATGTCGAAGGTCAGCGTGCTCGGCTCGGTCCCGTCGGGCAGGTAGGTCTCGTCCAGCGGGACGTCGTTGACCGTGAGTCGGCCCTCGTCGTCGCAGCAGACCACGTGGTCGCCCGGCATGCCGACGACCCGCTTGATGAGGTGCTCGCCGGCGTCCTGCGGCAGCACGCCCACGAACGTCATGACCTCGACCGCCGCCGTGGACAGCCTGGATCGCTGCGGCACGACCGACGGGTCGAGCCAGCCACCGGGGTCGCGGAAGACGACGACGTCGCCGCGCTCGAGGTCGAACGGGCCCGGCTCCAGCAGGCTCACCAGCACCCGGTCGTTGCGGACCAGGGTCTGCTCCATCGACTCGGACGGGATGTAGAAGGCCTGGGCGAGGAAGGTCTTGATCAGCAGGGACAGCACCAGCGCCGTGCCGACGACGATGACGCCCTCGCGGGCCGCACCGAGGAAGCCGCTGCGTCGGCGGGGGTGCGCGTGTCGTCCATCGGGGGCGGCCTCTGCCTCAGCACCGGGGTCCGGGTCACCCACGGTGACCGGCCTGTCGTCGTCGGTGCTCACGACGCACATCCTGCCTGGTCGGACCGCGAGGACCAGCATCCGCCCCCCGGCTGTCGTCTCTGCCATGGTCGCTGGCAGGGTCGGTGGCATGGCTCAGGTCAGGCACGATGGCACCGGGATCGAGCGGCCGACGTCGCTGGCGCCGTTGGTCGCGCGGCTGCGCTCGCTCGGCACCGGCGGCGGGCGCGTGCTGGTGGGCCTGGCCGGCGCGCCCGGCGTCGGGAAGTCGACGTTGGCCCGGGCACTGGTGGCGGCGATGGTGCCCGAGCCCGCGGCGGTCATCCCCATGGACGGCTTCCACCTCGCCGCCGAGGTGATCGCCGGGACCGAGCTGGCGGGGCGTCGCGGGGCGATCGACACCTTCGACGCTCACGGGTTCGTGCACCTGCTGACCCGGTTGCGGCGCCGGGACGAGGACGTCGTCCTGGCCCCGCGCTACTCCCGCGAGATCGAGGACCCCATCGCCTCGGCGATCGCCGTCCCCCGCGGCGTGGGCCACCTCGTCGTGGAGGGCAACTACCTGCTGGCGGACGCACCGGTCTGGAGGAGCGCCCGCGCGCAGCTCGACGAGGTCTGGTTCCTCGACCTCGCCCCGGACGTCCGGGTCTCCCGGCTGGTCGACCGGCACGTCGAGTTCGGGAAGAGCCCCGAGCAGGCCCGGTCCTGGACGCACGGCAGCGACGGCGCCAACGCCCGCCTGGTCGACAGCGGCCGCGCCTCGGCGGACCTCGTCGTGGACGTGGGCGACCTGGTGCTCTGATCCTCAGCGTCCCGGGACGTCAGCGCGAGACGGGGGCGTCGCGCTTCTCCTTGATCTTGGCGGCCTTCCCGCGCAGGTTGCGCAGGTAGTAGAGCTTGGCCCGGCGGACGTCGCCGCGGGAGACGATCTCCACCTTGTCCAGGATCGGGGAGTGCACCGGGAAGGTGCGCTCGACGCCGACGCCGAAGCTGACCTTGCGGACCGAAAAGGTCTCGCGCACGCCGCCGCCCTGGCGGCGGATGACCACGCCCTGGAAGACCTGGACGCGCGAGCGGGTGCCCTCGACGACCTTGACGTGGACCTTGACGTTGTCGCCGGGACGGAAGTCCGGGACGTCGTCCCGCAGGGACGCGGAGTCGACGTTGTCCAGGATGTGCACGGTGTGTTCGCTCTCTCGCAGGTGCCACAGGTCACCGGCGCGCTGGTCGGGGGCCCGTCAGGGCCGTCCCGTGGTAATCGGTCAAGGTTCGTGCTGTTCTGGCCGTTCGTCCCGCGCTCCCCCTGTGGCAGGGGCGGTGCGCGGCCGCAGCACGAGGAGCCAGTCTGCCACAACGCTCACCGCGCAGAGAAATCCTCGTCCGCCCGCTCCGCCAGCACGGCGCGGTCGCGCTCGTCCAGGCCGGAAGGGTCCAGCGTGGCGAGCAGGTCGGGACGCCGGTCGGCCGTGCGCCGCAGCTGCTGGTCGCGCCGCCAGCGGGCGATCCGCCCGTGGTGCCCCGAGCGCAGCACCTCTGGCACCTCGAGCCCGCGCCAGGACTCGGGCTTGGTGTAGACGGGGTGCTCCAGCAGCCCGTCGGCATGCGACTCCTCGAGCAGGGACTCCGGGTTGCCGACCACGCCGGGCAGCAGCCGGCCGACCGCCTCCACCACGGCCAGGACGGCCACCTCGCCGCCGTTCAGGACGTAGTCGCCGAGGCTGACGGGGGTGACGCGCAGGCTGCCGGCGGCGTGCTGGAGCACCCGCTCGTCGATGCCCTCGTACCGCCCGCAGGCGAAGGCGAGCCACGGCTCGGCCGCGAGATCCTGTGCCATCGCCTGGTCGAGCACGCGGCCCGCCGGGCTGGGGACGAGCAGGTGCGGTTCGGCCTGGTCGCCGAGGGCACCGCGGCCGTCGGCCAGGACGTGGTCGAGCGCCTCGCCCCACGGCTCCGGCCGCATCACCATGCCGGCACCGCCGCCGTAGGGGGTGTCGTCGACGGTGCGGTGCCGGTCGTGGGTGAAGTCGCGCAGGTCGTGGACCCGGACCTCGAGCAGACCGGCCTCGGCCGCGCGCCCGAGCAGCGACAGCCGCAGCGGGGCGAGGTACTCCGGGAAGATCGTGACGACGTCGACGCGCATCAGCGGCTCACTGCTCGTCGAACAGGCCCGCGGGCGGGTCGACGACGACGCGGCCGCCCTCGGTGTCGACCTCGGGCACCAACGCGGCCACGAACGGGATCCGTCCGGTGCGGCCGTCGGGCAGCCGCAGCACCAGCAGGTCCTGCGCGGCACCGTGCTCCACGCCGGTGACCTCGCCGACCGCAGCCCCGGTCGTGTCCTGGACGGCCAGCCCGACCAGCTCGTGGTCGTACCAGGCGTCCTCCTCGTCCGCGGCGCTGACGTCGGCCAGCAGCAGCACGCCGCGCAGCCCCTCGGCCGCGGTGCGGTCGGGGATCTCCTCGAAGGTCATCAGCAGGCGGCCGTTGTGGTCGCGCACGGTCTCGATCGTCAGCGGGCCGGCGCCGACCGGGTCGGTCGTGAGCGGAGCACCGGGGAAGAACCGGCTGCCGGGGTCGTCGGTCCGGACCTCGACGCTTACCTCGCCGCGGATGCCGTGCGGCCTGCCCACGCGGGCGACGACGAGCTCCATGGCTGACTCCTTCCTGGCCGGACGCTGAGTCCTGGTTGCGGCGGAGCCCCGCCCACCGCGTGGTGGACGGGGCTCGCCGTGCGTGCTGGGTCCTGCTCGTGAGGGTGCTGGGCCTCAGCGGCGGCCGGCACGGTCGACGTCGACGACGTCGACCCGGACCGGGCCGTCGGAGGAGACGGCACCGACCACGGTGCGCAGCGCCTTCGCGGTTCGTCCCGCCCGCCCGATCACCCGACCGAGGTCGTCCGGGTGCACCCGGACCTCGAGGAGGGCGCCGCGACGCAGCGACTTCTCCTTGATCTGGACCTCGTCCGGGTGGTCGACGATGCCGCGGACCAGGTGCTCCAGGGCGTCGGCGAGCACGTCAGGCCTTCGCCTCGTCGGCAGCAGGCGCCTCGTCCGGGGCCTTCGTCTCCTCGGCCTCGTCGGCCTTCGGCTCCTCGGCCTTGGGCTCCTCGGCCTTGGGCTCCTCGGCCTTGGGCTCCTCGGCCTTGGGCTCCTCGGCCTTGGGCTCCTCGGCCTTGGGCTCCTCGGCCTTCTTGGCAGCGGCCTTCTTCCTCGGCGTCGTGGCGTCCGTGGTGGGCTCGTCCAGCGACGCCTTGGAGGCGGCCTCGAACGCAGCCCGCTTGTCGGCCTTCGGCTCGGCGACGCGCAGGGTGCCCTCGGCACCCGGGAGGCCCTTGTGCTTCTGCCAGTCGCCGGTGATCTTGAGGAGCACCAGGACCTGCTCGGTCGGCTGGGCGCCGACGCCGAGCCAGTACTGCGCCCGCTCGGAGTCGATGTCGATGAGCGAGGGCTCCTGGGTGGGGTGGTACTTCCCGATCTCCTCGATCGCCCGCCCGTCGCGCTTGGTGCGCGAGTCGGCGACGACGACGCGGTAGTACGGGGCCCGGATCTTGCCCAGGCGCTTCAGTCGGATCTTGACGGCCACGGGTGTGGTGTCTCCTGTTCGGGTCTGCGGGGGTGAGTCGCCCAGCTCCGCGTGGGGACACGGTCGGACGGCCTCGGGTGGACGCGGGACGGGCGGGTAGAGGGCCGCACCGAGCGCATACAGCCGACCATTGTGCCAGACCCGGCCACCCGGGTCCGACCACGGCTAACGTGCTCGGGTGGCCACCTCGAGCACCCCCCGCGACACCCTGCCCTACGCCGACCGCTCCGGCTTCGTCGACCCGCTCGCCGTGGAGTCGGCCCGGTTCAGGGAGGTGGTGGCCGCGGCCGACCCTGCTACACGCGTGCCCAGCTGCCCAGACTGGAGCGCCGACGACCTGCTCTGGCACCTCACGGAGGTGCAGCTGTTCTGGGCCGAGATCTGCCGGGGCCCGGTGCTCGACGACGCCGGCGCGGAGGCCGTCGAGGAGAGCACGCCGCAGCGGCCCGCCGGTCGTACGGCCCTGCTCGACCTGAGCGCGCTGGCCACCGACCGGTTGGTCGCCGCCCTGAGGGCGGGCGCCCCCACCGACCCCACCTGGTCGTGGCTGGCGCCGGACCAGACCCTCGGCTTCTCGATGCGGCGGCAGGCGCACGAGGTGCTGGTGCACCGGGTCGATGCCGAGTTGGTCGCCGGGGTGGACGTCTCCCCCGTCGACCCCGCCCTGGCAGCCGACGGCGTCGACGAGCTGCTCCGGGTGATGTGGGGGCTGCCCGACCGGGACTGGGCCACCTGGGTCCCTTCCGATCAGGTCATCCGGATCGCGACCACCGACACCGGCCATGCCTGGACGGCGCGGCTCGGGCGCTGGCACGGCACCGGCCCGGAGTCCGGCCGCGAGTTCGACGAGGCCACCGCGCTGGTCGTCGACGACGAGGAGGTCGAGGCGACCGCCACCCTGAGCGGGACGGCTGCCGAGCTCGACCTGTGGCTGTGGAGCCGGGCCCTGCACACCGCCCTCGAGCGCGGTGGCGACCCCGCCGCCCACGTCGTGCTGGAGGAGGTCGCCGCGCAGGGCGTTCAGTGACGGGTGCTCAAGGACCCAGCAGCCGGTCGCGCAGGAGCGCCCGCTCCGCCGGCGTCGGTGCCAGGGCGAGGGCGCGCTCGTTCGCCGTCCGTGCCTCGTCGTGCCGGCCGAGGTCC
>JBBQSN010000057.1:0-19361 GCA_038213835.1 Actinomycetales bacterium | reverse complement strand
ACGCGTCCAGCCCCTCGTACACGTCCTCGTCGTCTGTCGACGTGCGCCACGAGATGCCGAGGTCCAGCAGGTTGCTGAAGAAGTCCTGCGACAGGACGCCCGGCCGCTCGGTGAACACACCGTGCTGGACGCCGCCGGCGTTCGCTCCGAGGACGCGCAGGCCGCCGACGAGGACCGTCAGCTCCTTGGCGGTCAGCTCGAGCATGTACGCCCGGTCGACCAGGAGCGTCTCGGGAGTGAGCTTGGCCCCCGGCGTGATCCAGTTGCGGAAGCCGTCCGCGCGCGGCTCGAGCCACCTGAAGGTGTCGACGTCGGTCTGCTCCTGCGAGGCGTCGGTGCGCCCCGGCGTGAACGGCACCGTGATCGCCACGCCTGCCTCGGCGGCGGCCTTCTCGACGCCGGCGCAACCGGCCAGCACGATCAGGTCGGCGAGCGAGATCGGCGTGCCGACCGAGGACCTGATCTCCTCCAGCCTCGCGACGACCTCGCCGGTGCCGGCGTTGACGGCCCAGTCCTTCTGCGGCGCCAGGCGCAGGCGGGCGCCGTTGGCACCGCCGCGCTTGTCGGTGGTGCGGTAGGACGCGGCTGCCGCCCACGCGGTGTTCACGAGCTGCGACACCGTCAGGCCCGAGTCCAGGATCGTGCGCTTGAGCTCTGCGACGTCGGACTCGCTGACGAGCTCGTGCTCGACCGGCGGGACCGGGTCCTGCCAGAGCTGCACCTCCTGCGGCACCCACGGGCCGACGTAGCGGGAGACGGGCCCCATGTCGCGGTGCAACAGCTTGAACCAGGCCTTGGCGTACGCCGCGGAGAACTCCTCCGGGTTGTCGCGGAAACGCTCGGAGATCGCGCGGAACTCAGGGTCCTTGATCAGCGCGAGGTCGGTCGTCGCCATCATCGGGCGGTGCACGACGCCCTCGCGGTGGGCGTCCGGCACCGTCGCGGAGGCGGGGTCGGTCGGCTGCCACTGCTTGGCGCCGGCCGGGCTCTCGGTGAGCTCCCACTCCCAGGCGAACAGCGTGTCCCAGTAGCTGTTGTCCCACTGCGTCGGCGTCGGCGTCCACGCGCCTTCGAGACCGGAGGTGATGGTGTCCTCGGCCTTGCCCTTGCCGAACTCGCTGTTCCAGCCGATGCCGCCCGAGTGCACCGGGCAGCCCTCGGGCTCTGGACCCACGAGCGTCGGGTCGCCGCCGCCGTGCGTCTTGCCGAAGGTGTGGCCGCCGGCGATGAGTGCGACCGTCTCCTCGCTGTTCATGGCCATCCGGCTGAACGTGACGCGGATGTCGTGCGCGGAGGCGACCGGGTCGGGCCGGCCCTTGGGGCCCTCGGGGTTGACGTAGATGAGGCCCATCGTGACGGCGCCGAGCTCGCCCTCCTCGAGGTCGAGCGGGTCGTCGTCGCTGTAGCGCTCGTCACCCAGCCAGGTGTCCTCCGGACCCCAGAAGACCTCCTCGGGCTGCCACACGTCCTCACGCCCGAAGGCGAAGCCGAAGGTCTGGAAGCCCATGTCCTCGTGGGCGACGTTGCCGGCGAGCACGAGCAGGTCGGCCCAGGACAGTGAGCGGCCGTACTTCTGCTTGACCGGCAGCAGCAGGCGACGAGCCTTGTCCAGGTTGGCGTTGTCCGGCCAGCTGTTGAGCGGGGCGAAGCGCTGCTCGCCCGCTCCTGCGCCGCCACGACCGTCGGCCTGGCGGTAGGTGCCGGCGGCGTGCCAGGACATGCGGATGAACAGCGGGCCGTAGTGGCCGTAGTCGGCCGGCCACCAGTCCTGCGAGGTGCGCATGACCGAGACGAGATCGGCCTTGACCGCCTCGACATCCAGCGCCTGGACGGCCTTGGTGTAGTCGAAGTCCTCACCGAGCGGGTCGGACTGGCGCGAGGTCCGGTTGAGGACCTGCAGGTCGACCTGGTTCGGCCACCAGTCACGGTTGCTGCGCGGCCGCTGGCTGACGTCCGCCGTCGGGCCCTGGATGGCCGGGTTCTCGCTCTCGCTGGTGCTCGCGGTGGTGTCGGTGCCCTGCGGGCTGGCGCTGGCGTCCCGCTGGTTCGGGTCAGGCTTCGGATCGGTCTCGGTCACGGTCTGCCTCTCTGCTCGTGTGCGTCGTTGAAGGAAGTCGTCGGGGCCGCGCAGTCGGGGCAGCGGCCCCAGTAGATGACCTCGGCCTCGTCGATGGAGAAGCCGGCGTCGTCAGAGGGACTCAGGCACGGGGCCTCACCCAGCGCGCAGTCGAGGTCGGCGATCGATCCGCACGAGCGGCAGACGACATGGTGGTGGTTGTCGCCGACCCGCGCCTCGTAGCGGGCCACCGACCCGGCCGGCTGGATCCGGCGCAGCAGCCCGGCATCGGTCAGCGCGCGCAGCACGTCGTACACCGCCTGGTGCGAGACGGCGCCGAGGTCCTCGCGGGCTGCGCCGATGAGCGCCTCGGTGTCGGCGTGCGGCTGCTCGTGCACGGCGATCAGGACCGCCACCCGGGGGCGCGTGACCCGCAGCGACGCGGAGCGCAGCAGGCTCTCGACGTCGGCAACGGTGGTCATGGGCCGACATTGCACCACTTCCTTGAGCAGTTCAAGTTGAGAGCGCCGGGTGCCTCGTCGACCGGGATCGGCGTCGAGACGTCAGGACGAGGTCGCCCGGCCGTCGCGGACGAGGTGGATCCCCTCGCCGAAGGCGCACTGCAACAGGCTCTTCAGGGCCGCACCCTGGCCCGGCTCCGTCGCGCCGATCGCCACCAGGACGTTGAGCAGCATGCCGTAGGCGACGAAGTCGCGAGCGCGTTCCTCGGTGCAACCGGTACGGAGCACCACCTCGTACACGTCCCCCATCGTCCGCCGCGCCTGAGCCCCGATCTCCGGCACGTCGCTGGCCAGGAACCCGTGCATCATCACCAGGAGGGCATCGCGGTCCCCGAGGAGGTTCAGGTAGCTCTCGCTGAGCCGGCGCCAGTCGTCCTCCGACGACGGGTCGAACGGCGCCGCGTCCACCACCTCGGCGAACCGGTCCCGCACGGTGCGCGTCACGGACTCGAACACCGCGAGGAACAGATCCAGCTTGCTCCCGAAGATCCGGACGACATAGGGCTGCGAGACCCCTGCCTGCGATGCCACCGCCTCGGTGCTGGTGCCCGCGTAGCCGGTGCGGGCGAAGGCGGTGGTCGCGGCTCGCAGCACGTGGGCCCGGCGTCGATCGGCGCTCATCCGGGTCCGTGGACCGGTCTCAGGACTCATCTTGACAAGGTATCAAACGATAACTTAGCGTCGGCGAAGTAATCACTTGATGCCTTAGTCGCCGAGGAGCGCTCCATGTCCACCACCCTTCCCGCCGCGCCGGATCCGCCGGCCACGCAGCCCGCCCGTGACGACGCTGCCCCTCCTGGACGCCGCCGGGTCCCGGTCGGGGTCGCCCTCGTCGCGGCCTCGCTGCCGATGTTCATGGCGACCCTGGACAACCTGGTGATGACCAACGCGCTGGCCGTGATCGGGCCCGACCTGCGGGCCTCCGTGAGCGACCTGCAGTGGTTCGTGAACGCGTACACCCTCGCCTTCGCGACCTTCATGCTGCCGGCCGCGACCCTGGGGGACCGGTGGGGGCGACGCCGCGTGTTCCTCGGCGGCATCACCCTCTTCACGCTCGCCTCCGCGGCCGCGGCCCTGAGCTCGGACGCCACGTCCCTGGTCGTCGCGCGCGCCGTGCAGGGCCTCGGGGCGGCCGCGATCCTGCCGCTCTCGCTGGCGCTGCTGGCCTCGGCCGTCCCGCCGTCGCGACGCGCAGCCGCGATCGGCGTCTGGGGCGGTGTCTCCGGCCTCGGCGTCGCGCTCGGCCCGGTGATCGGCGGCGCCGTGGTCGAGGGGATCTCCTGGCAGGCGATCTTCTGGCTGAACGTGCCGGTCGCCGTGGTCGCACTCCCGCTGGCCCGGTTCGCCCTGGCCGAGTCGTTCGGACGTCGCCAGCGCCCTGACCTGGTCGGCACGCTGCTGCTGGGCGGGTCGGTCTTCCTGGCGATCTGGGGCATCGTGCACGGCAACGAGAACGGCTGGGGCTCCACGGGAGTGGTCGGTTCGCTCGCCGCGGCGGTGCTGCTGGTCCCTGCCTACGTCGTCTACGCCCGTGGCCGCGCCGACGCGGTGCTGCCGCTGCGGCTGTTCGCCTTCCGTGGCTTCAGCGTCGCCAACGTCATCGGCGTGACCTTCACCCTCGGGATGTTCGGCGCGGTCTTCCTGCTCGCCCAGCAGCTCCAGGTCGACCTGGGCTACTCGCCGCTGGAGGCGGGCCTGCGCACGTTGCCCTGGACGGCGGCGCCGATGGTCGTGGCACCACTGGCAGGGCTGCTCGCCGGGCGGGTGGGAGTGCGCCCGCTGCTCATCGTGGGGTTGACCCTGCAGACGGCCTCCCTGGTCTGGCTCGCGGTGCTGACCGCCGACCTCGACAGCTACGCGTCGCTGGTGCCCGCCTTCATCATGGCCGGCACCGGCATGGGCCTGACCTTCGCGCCGAGCACGACGGCCGTCCTGGACGGGATGGCCGAGGAGGACACCGCCACCGCGAGCTCGGCGAACGCCACGCTGCGCGAGTTCGGCGTCGCCCTCGGCGTCGCGGTCATCGCGGCCGTCTTCCTCGCGGACGGCGGTTCCATCACCCCGGGTGGTTTCCAGGGGGCGCTGCCCACCGCGTTGCTGGTCGCTGCGGCCTCGGTGGCGGTGGCGACCCTCGCGGCGTTCCTGCTCCCGCGGGGTCGCCCGGGACGTTCCTGACCGGGCCCGTGCGCGCGGGGGGTCCTCACGGCCCGGCCGGGACGGTCATCGGCTGTCCCGTCTCGAGCAGGGTCTTCAGCCCGGGACGCCGTGGTGGGAGGAGTCCGACGACGCCCACCGCACCCGCTGGGAGACCGAGCCGCCCCGACCGCGGGATGGCGCCTGACCGAAGGACCTGTCCGAGAACGGCCCTCAGGCCGCCGCGCGGGCCGGGTCGAGCAGCTCCCTCTCGCAACCCGTTCAGCTGCCGGCCGACCTGGGCCTCGCCGCAGTCCTCGAAGCAACCGACGGCCAGCCTCACCTGGGCACACCTGCGTGGCGAGTCAGTGAGTCAGGTGAGCCAGGTGAGTCAGGTGAGCCAGGTGAGCCAGGTGAGTCAGGTGATGACGATCGGCGTGCCCAGCGGGAGGGTCTGCGCCAGCCGGGTGATGTCCTCGTCGCTGAGCCGGATGCAGCCGTGGCTCGCGGCGCGTCCGATGCTCGAGGGGTCGTCGGTACCGTGCAGCCCGATCTGGCCGGGCCCCCCACCGAAGTCGTTCAGCACCTCGGAGAAGCCGGACAGTCCGTAGGCGTAGGGGCCGTAGCCCGCGTTCGTCGGACGCAGCAGCTCGACCAGGTAGAAGGTGCCGAGCGGCGTCGGGGTGTCACCGGTGCCGCTGGCGGCCTCGAAGGTGTCGACCAGCTCGTCCTGCACGTACAGCGCCAGGGTGTTGTCCGCCGTCGACATCTCGAGCCGGTGCTCCACCGAGGTCAACGCCACGTCGTCGCGGCTGACCCAACCGGTGGCCCCGTTCGGCCGGACCGGCAGCAGCACCCGCAACCACTCGCCGCCCGGATCGAGGTCGAGCAGGAACGTCAGCGGAGCACCCGACTCCCGGGGGTTGGGCATCGTGTGGACGACCGCACCGGCCGGGGCGTCCCGGACCTCGATCGACGCGGACGTCGCCGACACGGCCGTGGCGTACTCCGGCTCGGCCTCGGGCACCGGCTGCTCGGGCGGCGGTGCCGCCGGCACCGGTGAGGACGAGGCGGCGGCCGTGGTGAGGCCGATCGGGGCGTGGTCCTCAGCGGAGCCGGCGCACCCCGTCAGGCCCGCGACCAGCACCGCGAGGGCGGCCACAGCACGTGGCAGCGGACCAGGACCCCGCACCGCGCGGGGTCCCGGCCTGCGGCTCGGGTGAGGCTCGATACTCAGCCCGTGAAGCTCGCGCGGGCGGCGACCGGGCTCGCGGCCGGGGCGCGGGTCACCGGGGCGGCGGCGCCACCGTCGAGGGCGTCGCTGCACGCGTCGGCGACGTCCGCCAGGAGCGAGACGAACTGCTCCAGGTCGAAGTCCGGCAGCTCACCGAACAGGTCCTCGATCTGCGCGTCGAGCGCAGCCAGCTCGGCGTCGAGCGCCTCGATGACCTCGGTCGCCTCGGCCAGCGCGGCCGCTGCCTGCTGGTCCGTGACCACGGCGGAGGTCACCTCGGCCACCAGGACGTCGCGGACCTCCTCGGCATCGGCCAGGGCCTCCTCAGCGGCCGCGATCTCGCCGTCGTCACCGCCGGCCTCTGCCTCGGCCAGTGCCTCCTCGGCAGCGACGACGACCGCCTCGGCAGCCGCGAGCTCCTCCTCGAGGGCGGTGAGCTCAGCGCTCGCCTCGGCCGCAGCGGCGTCCGCCTTGTCGACGGCGACGACAGCCGAGTCGTAGGCCAGCAGGAGGTCCTCGTACTGGGCGAACAGCTCCTCGAGCGCCCCCTCGTCGACCTCGAAGTCCTCGAAGTCCCGGAAGTCGCCGAACTCGGCCTCGAACGCCGCGAGCGCGGCCGAGCACTCGGCGGTGGCAGCGGGGGACGGGGCCGCCGTCGACGGTGCGGCGACGAACAGACCGCCGGCGGTGAGCGCCACGGCGGCGAAGGTGGTCAGTCGGGTCGGGCGCATGATGACAGCTCCTACGGCGGAAGGCTTCTCGGGGAGCCGCGGGCTGCGGCGTCGGCCCCACGGCGGTGGAGGCATCACCTGTATAACAACGCAAGGGGTGCGGTCGTGGCAGAACGCCCGAATCGGTACTCGTTCGGCGCTTCTCTGGGCCCGATCCCTGCCGGTGCGGTACGAGGCCGCCGCCGTCCGGATGGATCGGGCGATCAGGCCTTCAGTCGAGTGCGGGGTGGGCCGATACGACGGGCCCCCCGATCCTGAGCGAGCCCATGAACGGCAGCATCCCCCGGGGCGCGCGACCGGCCGGACGGGCCGTCGCCACCCCGGCGCCGTCAACCTGACGCACCGGACGAGCGGTCAGCGGCGCAGCCGCACCGACAGGCAGGTCACGCAGCCCTCGAGCTTCTCGTACTCCGAGATGTCGACGACCACGGGCCGCAGACCCCGCTCCTCGTAGAGCCGTTGCGAGGCAGGGGCGCTCGCCGCCATCAGCACGGTGCGCTCGTCGAGCACGACGACGTGCGCACCGCCCTCCTCGGGGACCTCGAGGAACGTGGGCCACACCTCCGGGTCGTCGACCAGCGGCGCGTACCCCACTACCGTGCCGTCCGGCAGCGCGGTGACGGCCGACTTCAGGTGCAGCACCTTGGTGACCGGCACGCCGATCACCAGCGCACCGAGCGGCTCGAGGTGCGCCCGCAGCTGATCGACGCCGGCCTGGTTCGTCCGACCCCCCAGCCCCACCCATACCGTCCCGCCGTGCTTGAGCACGTCGCCGCCGTCCAGCGTGCCGGGCTCGTCGATCCGGCCGATTCGGTACCCCAGTGCCGTCAGAGCCGTTGCGGTACCGGCCGTCTCGGGCTTTCGCACGTCCGCACCCGGGCGGGAGACCACGGCCAGGTCTCCGTAGACCACGACGGTGTCCTCGACGAACGCGGCGTCCGGGCACTGGGCGACCGGCTCGACCTCGACGGTCTCCCACCCCTCGTCCCGAAGGGCCCGGACGTAGCCCTCCCACTGGGCCACGGCGAGCTCCAGATCGACCGGGGTGCGCTCGATGTGGGTGATCAGTCCGTCCGCCATGAGGGGGCTCGGACGGCGGACCAGCGCGCGCTTGCTCACGCCGCGAACCTACCGCTCACTCACCGTCGGAAGTACCCCGCGACGTCGACCACCAGGTCGACCGGGCTCCGGGACGAGTAGAACCGCACCTGCCCACCGGACCCCAGGGCGACGACGGCCAGGTTGGCCTCGTTGCGTCCCGGCACCAGGTTGAGGTTCGACACCACCGGGACGGCGGATCCGGTTGCCGGGGAGGGGTAGACGCGCACGTCGGTCGTCGACGTCGCCAGCACCCCGGTGACGTTGACGACGGCCGCCGTCGCGTCGGCCGGCACACCACCCCGACCGCTCACCTGCAGGTCCGCGGACGCGCCCGGCTGCAGCTGCCCGGCCAGGCCCTGGCCGCGCCTGCTGTCGGCCAGGCGGGTCGGCGCCACGGGGACGAAGCCGTGGTCCCCGGTGGCGCTGAAGTAACCCGCGATGTCGGCGAGCAGCCAGGTGCCGCCCGCGCTGTTCCAGAACCGCACCGACCCGTCCGTGCCGATGGGGACGGTGACCAGGTTGGGCTGGCTGCGTCCCGGCACGACGTTGAGGTTGGAGACGTTCGGCGGACCGGACCCGTCGGTCGGCGTCGGGTAGACGCGGACGTTGGTGCGGGCCGTGGGCGCCACGCTGGTGACGTTCAGGACCACCGCGAGCGCGTCGGACGGCACGCCCGCCCGCCCGCGGACGCGCAGGTCGACGGCCTTGCCGGCACCGAGCCTGGCCCCCTTCGTCGCACCGGTGTTCGAGCGCAGGTCCATCAGCCGCTGCGGGGCCAGCGGCTCGTACGCGGTCGCACCGCCGGGGGTGTACCAACCCGCCAGGTCGACCAGCACGTGAGCCGTGGTCTGACCCGTGGTGATCCGCACCGCACCCCCGGCGCCGAGCCGCGTCGTGACCAGGTTGGGCTGGTCGACGCCCTCGACCACGTTGATGTTGCTCACCGTGGGCCGGACGTCACCAGACGTCGGACGCGGGAACACCTGGACGTGACCGGAGGTCGTGGGCGCCACGGCGGTCACGTTCAGCACCACCGCGGTGGTGTCCGCCGGGACGGAGACGCCCGCGAGCGCGACGTCGAGCCGGGAGGTCGGCACCAGGGCGCGACCGGTCTTGCGGGTGTCGACCAGCCGCACCGGTGTGACCGGCGTGAACCGGTCGCCCCCGGCCAGGACGGTGAACGGCAGCCGCCAGGCGAGGTCCATCACCTCGCCCTCGAGGTCGACCAGACCGAGCAGCCGCAGCTGGTGGTGGCCGCCCGCTGCGAGGTCGACCAGCGGGGTGACCGACAGGGTGCGGCCCGACAGGGCGGTCTGCACCGGGACGGCGCGGCCGGCGCCGTCCTGCAGCCGGACGCCGCCGGACAGCGAGTCGGGGTCGACGTCGCGGCCGAGCTGGACCGACAGGGTCGGCCGCACGGACAGGCCGACGGCGTGCGCCGGGGTGGCTGACGACGACACCCAGGCCGCCTGCTCGGGCGCAGCGGTCACGGCCTGGGCCGAGGCCAGCCGGACCTGGACGGAGTAGGCCCACGGGCCCGCGGACGCGTCGTAGTTGCGGACGCCGACCCGGAGCGTGCCGCCCGCCTCCACGGCGACCAGCGAGCTCTCCGGCTCGAACGCGGGGTTGTCGTCCCGCTCGCCGATCAGGCCGTCGTCACCGTCACGCAGCTGGAGGACCGGATCGAAGGTGGACGTGTAGACGTCGCCGTCGGCCGGCACGTCCGGGGTGACGGTGACCTCGTACCAGCCATCGGTGGCCGCGGTGTACGAGGTCCAGTCCTGGTCGCCCTCGGGGGAGACGGTGGCGCGGGCCGAGCCGGTACTGCCGCTTCTCGGGAGCGCGCGGGCCGAGCCAGGGTCGTCGTCGGCCGCGCCGGCATCGGACGGGAGCCGGTCGAACGGCACGGCCGGTCCGCGGCCGAGAGCAGCCGCGGCGTCCAGGACGCCGTGCCCGTAGTACGGGTCGGCACCCAGGGGGCCGGCGTCCCGCGCGGTGGCGCGGATCCGGTCGGCGACCTGCGCCGGGGTCCAGGCCGGGTTCGAGCGCGCGACCATCGCCGCCACACCGCTGACCAGCGGGGCCGAGAACGAGGTGCCGCTGCCGGACTCGTACGCGGTGCTGGAGGCGAAGCTCGGGCCGACGATCTGCACGCCCGGCGCCACGACCGACACGTGGTCGCCCCACGAGGAGAACCGGGTGAGGTAGCCCTGGTCGTCGGTCGCACCGACCGCGATCACACCCGGCACGGTGGACGCGTACCCCGCGGGGTACTGCGGCTCCTCGGTGCCGTCGTTGCCGGCGCTGACCACGACGACCGAGCCGAGGTCCACGGCGTACTCCAACGCGTCCTCGAGCACCGCCGACTCGCCGGGTCCGCCGAGCGAGAGGTTGATGACGTCGGCGCCCCGGTCGGCCGCGTACATGATCCCCTCCGCGACGCCGGCGTCTGTGCCGTTGCCGGACGAGTCCAGCACCTTCACCGGGATGACCTGGGCCTGGAAGGCCGCGCCGACGAGCCCACGACCGTTGCCGCGGGCTGCGACCACGCCCGCGACCAGGGTGCCGTGCCCGCCGTCGTCGTTCGTGCTGACCACGCCGGGCACGAAGCTGCGGCCGCTCAGGACCGAGCCGGCGAGCTCCTCGTGGTTCGCCCTGACACCGGTGTCCAGCACCGCCACGACCGCGCCGGAGCCGCGGCTGCGGTCCCAGGCCTCCGGCAGGCGCACCTGGTCGAAGTAGATCCGGTTGTCGGGGAAGAACGGCTCGGACGGGACGAAGGAGGCCCGTCGCTGCAGCTCCGGGACGACGTCCAGCACACCCGCCACCCCGGACGCCGCCCGCTCCTCGTTCGCGGTCGAGCCGTCCGGCGAGGTCACGACCGCCCACCCGAGGGCGGCCAGCTGGTCGGAGGTCGCGGCGACGTCGAGGCCGCGGCGGGTCAGCGCCCGCTCGGCCTGGGCCGCGCTGGTCCCGGCATCACGGCGCACCAGGAGCCGACCGGTCGGCACGGGCGCCTCGGCGGGGCGGGACGCGTCGCGCGCGACGGGCGTCGGGGTGACACCGGCGGGAAGCTCGCGGCCGGCCAGTGCACGCGCGGTCCCTGTCGCGGCTACCGGCGCAGCACCCTCGGCGCCCTGCACGGGCTCGGCCGTCGCCGGCACCGCCAGCATCCCGGACATCGTCACAGCGACCACGACGGCACCAGCCGTCCACCACGTACGGGTCACGAAGGTCTTCCCCCTGCGTCGTCGGCCCGCGAGTCACGCGCTGACGGCGCCGTGACCATGGTGGGGTCCACCGGTGCGGTCTGTCTGGGTTTCGGCAGGAAGCACAGGCGAGTTCACCGGCTACGGCGCAGACCCCCCGGACGGACCAACAAGGGTCAGGCCCCCTGGCAGGGGGAGGCCACGCCCCGGCCCGCGTCGTCGTCGAGCCAGGACGGCAGGACCCGCGGGTCGCCCACGGGCGCCCACCGGCCCTCGACCAGCTCGCACGGCAGGCGAGCGCCGTCGGCCACCAGACCGCGCACCGCCGAGACCAGCCGGTCGACGTCGTCGGAACCGGTGCCGACGCCGACGCTGGCCCGCACTGCACCGGAGTCCAGGCCGAGGCGGGCGAGCAGCGGGTGGGCGCAGAACTTGCCGTCGCGCACGCCGACGCCGTGCTCGGCGCTCAGCACCGCGGCGACCAGGCCGGGGTCGATGCCGTCGACCGTGAACGTGACGACGCCGATCGAGGACGGGCTGTCGTGCCAGATCCGTTGGACCCGAACGCCGTCGATCTCCCGCAGGCCCTCGACCAGACGTGAGCGCAGCGTCTCCTCGTGCACCTCGAGAGCACCTTCGGGCAGCGATGCCAGGACCTCGCAGGCCGCCGCCAGGGCCACGGCGCCGACGACGTTGGGCGTGCCGGCCTCGTGCCGCGCCGGGGCGGGCGCCCACTGCACCTCCGCCAGCGCCACCTCACGGACCGCGCCACCACCCGCCAGGTACGGGTCGGCGGCGTCCAGCCAGTCGCGGCGCCCGACCAGGACGCCGCTGCCGAACGGGGCGTAGAGCTTGTGCCCCGACAGGGCGAGGTAGTCGACACCGCTGTCCTGCAACGAGATCCGACGGTGCGGCGCCAGCTGGGCGGCATCGACGACGATCCTGGCACCGTAGGCGTGCGCCAGCTCGGCCAGCCGAGCGACGGGCAGCTCCTCGCCGGTGACGTTCGAGGCGCCGGTGACGGCCAGCAGCGCCGTCGGGTTCGTGCGCAGGGCCTCCTCGACGGCGACGAGGGTGCGCTCCAGGGTGCCGGCCGCCGGCAGCACACGGTGCTCACGGCGCAGCCACGGCAGCAGGTTCGCGTGGTGCTCGATGTCCAGCACGAGGACGTCCCCGGCACCCTCGGGAACGGCTGTGGCCAGCAGGTTGAGCGCGTCCGTGGTGTTGCGGGTCAGGATGACGACATCCTCCTCGCCGGCGCCGACGAAGCGGCCGATGCGACGCCGAGAGGCCTCGTAGGCGCGGGTGCTGACCTGGGAGGTCCATCCCGCACCCCGGTGCACGGACGAGTACAGCGGCAGCACCTCGTCGACACGGTCCTTGACCTGCTGCAGGGCCGGGGCGCTCGCCGCGAGGTCGAGGTTGGCATAGGGCACCGTCCCGCCGGTGGCCAGCGGCACGGGCACGCCGCCGCCCACGACGGGCAGCAGGGCGGGTACGTGGGCGCGGCCGGTGGGGAGAGGGCGGCGGGTGGCGGTGGCGCTCATCGGTGAGTTCCCTGTTCGTGGACCCAGGGGGTCCGCACTTGCCACACCGGGCAGGCGTGGCCAGGTCGTCACCCGGGGCACCCCACCGCGGAGGAGGGTTGCCGGCCAGCGAGCCGGGGCTTGACGCTGGCGCTCATGACCTGCGTCCAGGGTGACCGCGACTCGTGGGCGTGTCCAGCACTCAGGACCAGCGTCTCAGCGACCGGGACACCTGCAGCGGCGCCGAGGGTCACGGCAGCTCACGACGCAGGCACCGGCCGACGCCCAGCACCACCGGCAGCGCGATCCAGACCGCGAGCGCGGTCCCTGCGTGGGGCCACGAGGTGGTCGTCCCCTCCGCGACCCGCTCGAACGCCCACAGCCCGTCCAGCCACACGCTCGCGTCGCCCAGCACCCTCGGCGCCGCGAGCGAGAACCCCAGCGGCAGGACGAAATACGCGACGACACCGACCGAGGTGCTGCCCGCGAGCGCGCCGAGACCCACACCCATCAGTGCCATCAGCGACGTCATCACGACCGCGGCCGTCACCGCGTCGGACCCGCCCTCGAGCGCGAGCGGCACGTCGGCCACCTGCGCGGCGAGCGTCGTCCCGCCCAGGCCCACGAGAGCGCACACCAGCGACGTGCCGAGAACCACGAGCAGGGCGGCGGCGACCTTGGCCGACAGCACTCGCCCGCGCCGGGGGACGAGGGTGAAGGTCGACAGGGCCGTGCGCTGCGACCACTCGGTCGTCATCGCCAGCACGCCCACCACCGGCAGCAACAGCATGACGCCGTCGAAGACCGTGTCCAGGTAGCGCGGGAGGGTGACCCACCCTGGGTCCGACTGCACCATCGAGCGGGCCTGCGTGACCTCGTACGCCATCGAGCCGGCGGCCACGATTAGGACGGCGAGCAGCAGCCACCGGCTCGCCCGGGTGTCCACCGTCTTGCGCAGCTCGATCCGGAGCACCGTCCACCAGGAGGGTCCGCGCAGCGCCATCGCGCGCGCCAGGGGGCGCAGCGCCGGGTCGACGTCAAGGTGCTCGAGCGTCTCGGTCCCACCGGTCACGCCGCCACAGCCTGCCGGGAGGTCGGCACCTGCGGCGCCACCGTGAGCTCGAAGAACAGCTCCTCCAGCCGGGTGCCGTCCTCGCGCAGCTCCAGCAGCACCTGGCCGGCGGTGTGCGCGGCGCGGCCCACCTGCTCCGCGGAGGCGTCGATGGCGACCGTGCCGTCCGCGCGTCGCCGCACCCGCAGGCCGGCGGCGGTCATCGCGGCGACGAGGCCGTCGGCGTCGAGCCCCCGGACCACGACCCCGGACGCGCGCAGCAGGTCGTCCAGCGCCCCCTCGCGCACCACCCGGCCTCCGCCGACGACCACGAGCCGGTCGACGGTCGCCTGCACCTCGGCGAGCAGGTGGCTGGAGAGCAGCACCGTCCCGCCGCCGTCGGCGAAGTCGCGCAGCAGGCCGCGCATCCAGCGGATGCCCTCGGGGTCGAGCCCGTTCGCGGGCTCGTCCAGCACCAGCACGTGCGGGTCGCCCACGAGCGCCTGGGCGATGCCGAGCCGCTGCCGCATGCCGAGCGAGTACTCGCCCACCCGGCGACGGCCGGCGTCCTGCAGACCCACCCGCTCGAGCATCTGCCCCACCCGCGAGGTGGGGACACCGGTCGCGATCGCGGCCAGGAGCAGCGTCTCGCGTCCGGTACGACCCGGGTGCTGGGCCGCGGCGTCGAGCATGCAGCCGATGACCCGTCCGGGGTTGCGCAGCTCGCGGTAGGCGACGCCGCCGATCGTGGCCCGCCCGTCCGAGGGACGGCTGAGCCCGGCGAGGACGCGCAAGGTGGTCGACTTGCCGGCGCCGTTCGGGCCGAGGAACCCGGTGACGGTGCCGGGGGCGCACTCGAAGCTGACGTCGTCGACCGCGAGGGTGCGGCCGAAGCGCTTGGTGAGGTGCTGGATCGAGATCATGGGTCCGAGCCTGGCCCGCCACCGCCCCTCGCCGCCTCGGCCTGCCGTCTGCAGCCGCAGCGACGAAAGTCGGTACCTCGGAGCCGGATGGACCGACGTCCGGGCCGCGCGGCGGCGTGGTCGTGCTGCCTACGCTGTCGCGGTGGACACGATCGACAGGGCCGCCGAGAGGGCCAGAGGGTTCTGGGCCCGCAGCGCGGGGCCGTTGTCGACGACCGCCTACCTGGGTCTCGGGCTCGCGGGCACCGCCACCATCACGGTCGTCACCGGTTCGGGCATGTCGTTCGGCTACCCCGGACTGCTGGGTGGCGCCCTGGCGGCTGTCGCCGGGAGCGTCCTGACCCTGCTGCTGGTGTGGCGCCGCCGCCGGCCCGTGCCGCTCGCGATCGTCTGCGCGATCGGCTGCCTGCTGGCCTGGACCTACGCCGCCGCCTGGCTGGCTCTGTTCGCGCTGGCCGTGCGCCGTCGCGACCGCTGGCTGGTCGTCGCCACGGCGATCGCGTGGGCCGGCAGCATCCTGTCCGCCACGGCGTTCGGGTTCCAGGTCACCACCGGGTTCTGGCTCTCCACGTCGATGTACGGGTTCGCCGTCGCCGCCGGCGCGTATGTCGGCAGTCGGCGCGCGCTGCTCGACAGCCTGCGCGAGCGGGCCGAGCGGGCCGAGGGCGAGCAGCTGATGCGCAGCCAGCAGGCCCGGCTGGCCGAGCGGTCGCGGATCGCCCAGGAGATGCACGACGTCCTCGCGCACAAGATCTCCCTGGTCACGCTCCAGGCAGGCGGCCTCGAGGTGAACCCGACAGCGGGGCCGCAGGAGGTCGAGCGCGTGGCCGGGCTGATCCGCACCACCGCCCGGCAGGCGCTGGAGGATCTGCGCGGCGTGCTCGGCGTGCTGCGGGGCGTCGAGTCGTCGACGGCCGTGCTGCCGTCGCCCACCGGGATGCGCCCCGTTCCCGGCCTCGCTCCCCCGACGGCGCTCGCCCCCGCGCCGGACCTCACGCCCCAGCCCGGGATGGCCGACGTCCGCGCCCTGGTCGAGTCGTCCCGCTCCGCGGGAGTGCCCGTCCACCTCGACTGGGACGTCCCCGACGGCGCCCCGGTCCCAGAGCTGTTGGGACGCACCGCTTTCCGCGTCCTCCAGGAGGCACTGACCAACGTGCACAAGCACGCGCACGGAGTGAGCGCGACCGTCCTGGTGCGCGGCCGACCCGGCGAGCGGCTCGACATCGAGGTGACCAACCCGCGTCCGGTCGGCACCACCGTCGAGCCGCTGCTGCCCGGCACCGGCACTGGCCTGGCCGGCCTGGCCGAGCGGGTCCGGCTGGCCGGGGGCCAGGTCGAGGCCGGCCCGACGCCCGAGGGCTTCCGGGTCCGCGCCTGGCTGCTGTGGGCCCCGGTGGCCGGCAGGGTCGGGCCGGTGGCGCGATGACCGGGGCTCCCGACACGGCGCCGGTGCGGGTCCTGCTGGTCGACGACGACCCGCTGGTGCGCGCCGGGCTGTCGATGATCCTGGCGTCCGACCCCGGCCTCCTGGTCGTGGGCGAGGCCCCGGACGGCGCGGTGGCCGTCGACCGTGTCGTGACCGACCGGCCCGACGTCGTCCTGATGGACATCCGGATGCCCCGCATGGACGGTCTCGCGGCCACCGCACGCCTCACCGCGATGGAGCGGCCGCCGAAGGTGCTGGTGCTCACCACCTTCGACCTGGACGACTACGTGTTCCGTGCTCTCGAGGCCGGCGCCAGCGGCTTCCTGCTCAAGGACACCCCGCCGCGCGAGCTGGTCGCCGCCGTCAAGGTCGTCGCCGCCGGCGAGGCGATGCTCTCGCCCACCGTCACCCGCACCCTGATCGGCCACTACGCCGCCGACGGCTCGCAGGGCCGGCGCCAGCGGGCGCTCGCCCGGCTCGAGGTGCTGACCGATCGCGAGCGCGAGGTCCTGGTCGCCGTCGGGAGCGGGCTCTCCAACGCCGAGGTGGGTCGCTCGTTGTTCCTGTCGGAGGCGACCGTGAAGGCGCACGTCTCCCGGCTGCTGCTCAAGCTCGAGGCCACCAACCGGGTCCAGGTGGCGATCCTGGCCCACGACGCCGGGCTGCTCGGCGGCTGACGGGAGCTGGCGGGCCGACCGTCCGCCTAGCCCCAGCCCAGCTCGTGCAGCCGGTCGTCGTCGATGCCGAAGTGGTGGGCGATCTCGTGCACCACGGTCACGGCGACCTCCTCGACCACCTCCTGGACCGACTCGCAGACGGCGAGCGTGGGGTGCCGGTAGATGGTGATCCGGTCGGGCAGCGAGCCGGCCGCCCACCAGGAGTCGCGCTCGGTGAGCGGCGTGCCCTCGTACAGGCCCAGCAGGTCCGGGTCCTCGGGCGGTGCGTGGTCCTCGACGATCACGACGACGTTCTGCATCTGCGCGGTGAGCTCGGGCGGTACGAGGTCCAGGGCGTCGGACACCGCTTCCTCGAAGGCCTCCCGCGTCATCTCCACCACGACCCCATCCTGCCCTCCCGGGTACCGCTTTGGAGTTGGTCGAGGTCTGGCCCTATGCTCTACCCGTCCTCGACGGTTCGCGTCCGGAGGCAGGTGGACGATGGGTCCGGTCGAGATCGGCCCCCATCGTCTAGCGGCCTAGGACTCCGCCCTTTCAAGGCGGCAGCGCCGGTTCGAATCCGGTTGGGGGTACAGCAGTAACGGTCTTGCACCGCAAGGCCCCGTAGCGCAGTTGGTTAGCGCGCCGCCCTGTCACGGCGGAGGTCGCGGGTTCGAGTCCCGTCGGGGTCGCTCGGCGAGCAGCGCATGCTCGTGAAGGCCAGATAGCTCAGTTGGTAGAGCGTCCGACTGAAAATCGGAAGGTCGGCGGTTCGACCCCGCCTCTGGCCACCGTCCTGACTTGCGACTTTGTCCCTGGTGAGCCTCCCGGGCGCAGGTTGACAGCATTAGTTGACAGCGGCGTCACCGGTCCAGCGACCCATCCAACCGATCCAGAGCCGACCGCTGCTCGTCGACAGCAACGTGCGCGTACACGTTCATGGACATCTTCAGGGCCGAGTGTCCGACGATCTCCATCACGACCCGAGGGTTCACCCCGAGGGTCAGCAGCATCGACACGCAGGTGTGGCGCAGGTCGTGCAGCCGGACCGCCGGCACCTCGGCCGCACGTGCAGCACCCCGGCGCCGAGGTCCACGTCGGACCACCGCAACCCGAGCGCCTCGCTACGACGCAGCCCGAGGACCAGCAGCAGGACCAACGCCGCGAACAACCGGTCTCCTTGGGGCGAGCGCAGCAGCTGCCGGCTCTCGTCAAGGGTGAGGATCTGGGTCTCGGCCCGGTCGGGGGTGTCCAACCGGACCAGCAGCGACACATTGCGAGGCACCAGGTCCTTGCGGACGGCATCCTCGAGCGCGGCCTGCAGCGTCGCGTGCACGTACCGGGTCGACCGCTCACCGTGTCAGATGGTCTTCGCGGAGGACGGATTCCGTCCGACGGTCAAGGCCTCGCTGGTGTCGCTCCTTCGGCTGCCGACCTCAGAGGTGTCCTGGCAGTCACGCACCTCCGCGTTATCGCAACGACGCTTGCGACCTCTGGATCCAAGATGGGCGATCCGTAGGCCTCGACTCCGTCGAGCAGACGTGCCCTGATCGCGCCGTCGGTCGTCGCGAGCTGTGCACCTATAGCGACCGTCTCGAGGTAGACCTGGGACTGCTTCGCGTCGTCCTCCGCCTTGGTGACGGCCTCGTAAGAGCCCCGGTAGGCGTCCATTACGGCTTGTTCCTCGGGCGAGACGGTCTCGTCGGGCTGGACGACGGCGGCCGGCCGACGTGGTCGACGAGCGGGTCGGCGTCTGCGTGTCGATGCCTTTGCCGCTGTCGCATCCGGCGACCACCAGAGTCGTCACGAGCGCGGCGACCACCATCGGCGGACCGGTGCGAGCGGATGCTCCCCCTCCCCCTTCGCGGCGTCAGGGTAGCCCCCCATGGCTCCAGTCCGCACTGCCCATCGCTCGGCATTCTCCTCACCACCTCAAGGTCCTGTCCCCCCACGGAAGGAGCCGGTGATCCGTTCCCGATCACTTCCGCGACATCGAACCTCAGTCGCGTAGATCGCACTACTGCCCAGGTATGCATCCGCTGTCACACTGCTCGTACTGGCCAGGGAGGGAGTGCGCTCGTTCCCTTGCCGGAGGGTGTCTTTCGGGTGGGAACGTGGGTGCTGGTCAGTCTCCTGGGGCTTGGGGTCGTTGATGACCTTCGCCTCATTCAGCCCCTGGGAACGCTGTGGCTGGATACCATTCACGCTCGTCATGTTCATTCTCTGCGTTGCCCTGGCCCGGAGTGGCTTGTCCGGTCAGCCGACCCAAGCCGGTCGAGTCGGTCAGTGACCCGGTCGGCAACGATGGGTCTCGACGTTCCATGCCGACCCACTACCTGGTCGACGTTGGTCTCAGATGCGGCCGGTCTCGTGGGCCCACATGGCGACCTCGACGCGGTTTCGGGCGCCGAGCTTTCGCATGAGGCTGGCGAGGTGGGCTTTGACGGTGCTCGCGGTGATGTGGAGCTCGCTGGCGATCTCGTTGTTGGTGCGGCCTTGGGCTACAGGCACGAGGACTTCCTCCTCGCGGGCGGTGAGCGGTTCCATCGGCTGCCTCGGCGGTGTGGTCTGAGCATGGGCGAAGGCTGCGAGCAGTCGAACCGTAACGCTGGGTGCGATCAACGCGTCTCCGCCAGCAGCGGCGTGGATGGCCTGGGTCAACAGTTCGGGTCCAGCGTCCTTGAGCAGGAACCCGCGAGCACCGGCGCGAAGGGCGCCGAGGATGTACTCGTCAAGATCGAAAGTCGTGATGACCACGACCGCCATCGGGTCCGCCACGTCCGGCCCAGCCAGG
>JBBQSN010000056.1:0-19375 GCA_038213835.1 Actinomycetales bacterium | reverse complement strand
CACCGGCGTGGAGCCGACGACGAGTTCCGGGAGGACGACTTCCCGGACCGTCGCGGCTGAGCGGCTGCCACCCGTCCGGCCCGGCACCGACGGACCTGACCGCGTCCCTCAGACGGCGCGCTCGCCGCGTCCGGCGGCCTCGGCGATCCGCTCGACCCAGCGCTCCCGCGTCTCGGCCTTCTTCGCGGTCACCAGCCGGGTCAGCATCTGCTTGCGCGCCGACGGCGTGAACGCGTCCCAGTTCTCCCGGGCGCCGGCGCGGGCCCCGAGCGCCGCGACGAGGTCGTGGGGCACCACGAGGTCCTCGACGTCGTCGAGCAGCGTCCAGCTGCCGTTCGCCTGCGCGAGGTCGATCGCCCGCTGACCGGCCGGCTGCATCCGGCCCTCGGACAGCAGCCGCTCGACCCGGCGCTTGTTCGGGCGTGACCACCCGCTGCCCGGACGGCGCGGAGCGAACCACATCCGGGACCGGTCGGCGTCCACGGTGCCGGCCGTGCTGTCGATCCAGCCCCAGGCCAGGGCCTCGACGACCTGTTCCTCGTAGCCGAGGGCGGGGCGTGAGGTGCGGGTCTTCCACTGCACCACCCAGACGCCGCTGCCTCGGTCGTGGTGCCGGGCCAGCCAGGAGCGCCACTGCGCGAGGGTCTCGGGGTGCACGCTGGGGCGACCGTCGCTCGCGGTGCCCTCGACCGGCTCGCTGTCCACGGTGCGATCGTGCTGCCTCCGGCGCCCTGCCACAAGCAGTGCTCCGTCCTGGGGGGCGCCACCCGGGGGTCCGGTGCCAGCGTCAGCCGACCGGCGGGCCGCGCCGCGGGTCGCGCCCCGACAGCGCCAGCACCCGCTCGAACGGGCTCGCGCCGTCCGGCACCGCCAGCGGCGGCCCGAACATCCCCTCGCGGGCGGCGGCGTCGGCCGCATCGTCCCCGGCCGGGCTGACGATCGGCAGCACCGCCTCGGCCTCGGCGTCGGTCGGCGTGTAGTCCTGCCCGGTGGCCGCGGCGGGGTCCCAGCCGTGCAGGAGCACCTCGTCGAGGGCGACCAGGCCGCAGACCTCGGCGGGCAAGGTCACCCCGCCTGCGGTCGTCATGCCCTCCCAGGCCGCCGGGGCCTGCCAGGCGGCTGCCAGCTCACCCAGCTGTCGCGACAGGCTCTGGCGCCAGTCCTGCGGCAGCGGCTCACCGTCCGCAGGGTCGTGGGCGAGCCGCCGTCGCGGGCTCGCGGTCCGTTGACGGTCCCCCGCGACGATGGAGAGGTCCTGCGCGAGCGCCCCGGCCCGCCGGCCCACGACCCCGCCACCGCCGAGCAGCTCCGCGAGCTGGTCGCCGAGGGCGCTGCCGGAGGCTGGATCGGGTTCGCGACCGAGGACGTCGATGCCGTGCACGACGTGCTCGTCGCGAAGGGGTCGAGACCACGCCGCCGCCGACCGAGATGAGCTACGGGCGCGACATGGCGGTGCGCGACCCGTTCGGCAACCCGATCCGGATCGGCCGGATCGTGGCGGACGCCTGGAAGGACGGTGCCGACACCCGGCCCTGACCGACGGGACGTCACGACGCCAGCTGCTGGACGGCTCAGCCGGTGGCGGGCTCGGTGACCTGGTCGCGGTGGAACTCGGGCAGGTGCTCGTCGAGCACCTCGAGCACCGGGATCTCCCCGCCCAGCTGGCACAGCACGCCGATGCCGCCGAGCCAGACCCGGTGGATCAGCAGGTACTCCGGTGGCAGGTTGAGCTTCATGCCCAGCGACCACTGCGGCCGTCTCGGGTCCTGGATGTGCTGGAACAGCTCCTGCATCCAGGACCGGGAGAACGTGAACGTCTCGTGCTGAGCCGGCGCCAGGAACGGTGCGAGGTACGCCAGCAGCCCGTCCGGGTCGATCTGCATCGTCGGGCGGATGAAGCCCGCCTCGCGCAGCCCGTCGACCACGCCCTGCGCGTCGCCCGACAGCGCCAGCACCAGGAGCCGCCCGATCTCGGGCGGCATCCCGTCGGGCAGCTGCTTCACGGCGCCGAAGTCCAGCACGCCGAGTCGACCGTCCGGGGTGAGCCGGAAGTTCCCGGGGTGCGGGTCGGCGTGCAGCAGGCCGGCGCGCGAGGGACCGAGGAACAAGAACTCTAGGTACCGACGGGCCGCGAGGTCGCGCTCCTGCTGGGTGCCCTCGGCGATCAGCCGCGACAGCGGGGTGCCCTCGAGCCACTCCGAGACGATCACCCGCTCGGTGGAGCGCACGACCGCCGGGACGGCGAACTCCTCGACGTCGACGAAGGCCTCGTGGAAGGTCTGCTGCCAGGTCGCCTCAGCGCTGTAGTCGAGCTCCTCGACCATCCGCTGCTTGAGCTCGGTCAGGATCGGTCCGATGTCCAGGCCCGGGATCCACGCCGTGCTGACCCGGGCCGCCCGGGAGAGCTGGTTGAGGTCGGAGACCAGCGCTTCACCGGCGCCGGGGTACTGGACCTTGACGGCGACGTCACGGCCGTCCTTCCAGGTGGCCCGGTGCACCTGGCCGATGGAGGCGGCGGCGGTGGGGCGGTCGTCGAACTCGGTGAACAGCCGGCGCCAGCGCACGCCCATCTGCTCGGCCAGCACCTTGTGCACGGTGGCGGCCGGCAGCGGCGGAGCGGCGTCCTGCAGCTTGGTCAGCGTGGCGCGGTAGGGCGCCATCAGCTCCTCGGGCAGGCCGGCCTCGAAGACGCTCAGCATCTGGCCGAACTTCATCGCCCCGCCCTTGAGCTCGCCGAGCACCTTGAACATCTGCTCGGCGGTGCGGGCCTGGACCTCGGCGGCGACGGCCTCGGCGGACCTGCCGCCCAGCCGGCGGCCGATGCCCCACGCGGTGCGGGCCCCGAAGGTGCCCGGCAGAGCAGCCAGCCGTGCGGTACGGCCGATCGCGGTGCGGGGGACCTCGTTCACCCACCCATTGTGGACGGTAGGTCCTCGGCGGGCGCGCCCAGGTGGTCGGTGAACACGCCGGGACGCAGCGGGATCGGCGGGACGGGGAGCGCGAGGCAGCCGCAGCGAGGGTGCGCCGGCCAGCCGCGCAGCACGGGCACGGGGCGTCCGGGGGCGATCTCGAGCGTGCGGCCCAGGCTGACCGGCTGCTCGCGACCGTCGAGCAGGGTGAGCACCTCGCTCACGGCGAGGGCGGCGACGTGCTCGGCCAGCGCGGGGTCGCAGCGGGCGTCCCAGCCGGTGGCGACCTGGGCGGCCACGCGGGGCCACTCCGGGTCGCGGTCGGCGCGGTACAGCTCGACGCAGCGCAGGCAGCACCCGCGACCGGCCCGGACGAACGGCCCGACGACGGCGTCGCTCTCGCGCACCAGCACGGCGAGGTGGGCGACGTCGCAGGCCAGCCAGGGGTCGTACCTCGACGGGTCGAGCGCGCCGCTGCCGACGAGCACCACCGCGGTCGGCGTGGTCGGCGTGGTCGGCGTGGTCGCAGTGACGAGCGCGATCACCGGCTCCAGCAGCTCGGCCGCGGCACGTGCCCGGGGCCGACCGAGGTCGCCGGTGCGGTACGCGCCGGGGCCGAGGTCGCCCGGCGAGACGGGGGAGTCGTCGACGAGGTCGACCGCGCCCGCTCCTGCGGCGGCCAGCGTGAGGGCGACCCGCAGGCCGACCCGGCAGCCGCCCTGCACGAGCACCCGCGCGGCCAGCCGTCGGGCCAGCGGTTCCCAGCCGTCGGTGTCCGGGTAGGCGACGGCGAGCCGGTGCGCCGTGGGCAGCAGCCGGGTCCGAGCCGGTTCGGTGAGCCGCGCCAGGGCGCGGGATGGGGACGGCCGCCCGACGGGCTCCCGGACGGTCCCGGGCAGCAGCACCCCGGCCTGCCCGAGCAGCCGGACGAGGTCGTCGACCCGGTCCGCCGCGAGCCCCCACCGACGGGACCGGGCGTGCAGCCGTCCGAGGTCGTCGGTGCCGGCGTCCAGCACGGCGAGCACGTGCTCGTCGGCGGCGGTCAGGCCGTCCAGGACCACCCCGCACCGGGGGTCCAGACCGATCTGCAGCCGGCCCGGGGCCCGCCAGGCCCGGGCCAGCCCGGGCCGGATCTGGAGCAGCATCTCGTGAGTGTGTCGAAGGAGGACGACGGCAGGTGCTTGCCGTCCACAGGTACGGACGGGACGCCGAACGGCCGGGGCGGGACAGGTCCCGTACCGGCCGTTCGAGGTCGTGCGCGCTCACCGGGGGGCGCCGCGTCAGCAGGCTCCGGCGCGCACCTCGGTGCGGCTCACGCCGTGCTGAGGATCAGGCCGTGCTGAGGATCAGGCTTTGCCGAGGATGCGGTTGAGGTTCGTGCCGCAGACGGGGCACGTGCCCTTGGCCATCCGTCGGCCGTTCGTCTCGACCACGTTGCCCTCGGACTCGCGCTTCTCCTTGCACTTCACGCAGTAGAAATCGCCCTTCCAGGTCTCAGCCATGGGGCACTCTCCTTCGTCTTGTCTCGGGTGTCCTGGTCCGGCTCGTCGGTCACCACCGCGGGTCGCGGAAGGTCCCCTGCCGGCCGGGGGTCTGTCTCACCCTGGGCCAGGATCGGCACCCACCTTAGCCGAGCACGCGCTGAGCACGCGTCGTACGCGGCCCCGGCGCGTCGCGGAGGCCGGGTAGGGCCCGTGAGAGGGTGCCCCGGTGACCCCGGCCGACACCCCGTCCGAGCGCTCCGCGGTGGCCAGTGAGCCGCTGCGGCTGGAGCACCTGCGCCTGCACCGTCGCGACGACGGCGTGGCCGTGCTGACCCTGGACCTGCCGGACCGTCGCAACATGATGGATGCCGCCATGACCCGGTCCTGGGTGCGGGCGGTGGAGCACCTGCACCAGGACGGCGGGCTGCGGGCGCTCGTCGTGACCGGGGCGGGCAGCGCGTTCTGCTCCGGCGGCGACACCGCCTGGATCGGCGGCGATCCCGACGCCGGCATCGAGGCGCTGCGTGAGCGGATGCACGCCTTCTACAGCGACTGGCTCTCGCTGCGCCGGCTCGACGTCCCGACCGTCGCCGCCGTCAACGGTGCCGCCGTCGGGGCGGGCCTGTCGCTCGCGCTCGCGTGCGACCTGCGGGTGGTGTCGTCGACCGCGCGGCTCGGGGTGCCCTTCACGTCGCTGGGCCTGCACCCCGGCATGGCCACCACCTGGTCGCTGCCCGAGGTCGCCGGGCTGCAGGTGGCCAGGGACCTGCTCCTCACCGGACGGATGGTCGACGGCGAGGAGGCCGTCCGGCTCGGCCTCGCCCTGCGCGCGGTCCCGGCCGAGCAGGTGCTGCCGGAGGCGCTCGACCTCGCCGCCACCATCGCCTCCCGGGCCCCGGTGGCGACCCGGCTGACCACGCGCGCGCTGCGCGGGGGCGGGCACCACGACCACGCGACCGCGCTGCAGTGGGAGGCGTTGGCGCAGGCGGTGACCCTGGCCACCGACGACCTGCAGGAGGGCCTGGTCGCCCAGCGGGAGAAGCGGGCCCCGCGCTTCACCGGTCGCTGAGGTCGGCCCGGGTCAGCGTGCGAACCACGGCTGGCCGGACGGGTCGGGGTGCAGCGCGCGCTCGATCCGCTCGCGGTTGCGGGCCGTGAGGTCCGGCAGCGCGTCCAGCGCGAACCAGCGGACCTCGAGGTTCTCGTCGTCCCCCACCCCCGCCTCGCCGGCCAGGTAGCGGCAGCGGAAGGTCAGGTCGAGGAACTGCACCCGGTCGCCGTTGTCGTAGCGGAAGGGCTCCTGGCTGACGACGTCGACCAGCGACTCCACCTCGGCCACCACCCGGGTCTCCTCGAGCAGCTCGCGGAGCACCGCCTGCCCCGGCTGCTCGCCGGGCTCGAGGATGCCCGAGACGACCGTCCAGTCGCCGGACGGGCGCAGCGTCAGCAGCACGTGGCCGGGCGGGTCCTCGCGCAGCACCACGGCGCTGACGCCGGTGAGCCAGAGCAGGTCGGTGCCGATCGTGCGGCGCAGGTCCAGGACGAAGGGCGGGGTCGGCACCCGAGCAGCGTAGGCACCCGTGACGGGGTGTGGGCGAAGCCGCCGGCAGGCAGCACGAAGCCCCCGCGGTTCGAGCAGGACCGGCTTCCCCTCCGGACCGCCCGGCCGGACCGGGGGCATCGCGGCTCAGAACCTAGAGGCGCGCCCGGGCGAGCGTCAACCGCGCGGCGGCGCCGCGTCGTCGGGTCCGACGTCTACCGTGACTGCGATGGAGGGGCCGGTCGAGCAGCAGGTCGAGCAGCAGGTCGAGGTGCGCCGCAGCCGTCGCCGCCGGCGCAGCGTCACGGCCTTCCGTGAGGGCGCCACCATCGTGGTGGCGATCCCGGCGCGGTTCACCCGCGCCGAGGAGCGCGAGTGGGTGGCGCTGATGACCCGTCGCCTGGCCGAGAAGGAGAAGCGCCGCCGTCCCAGCGACTCCGCCCTGCTCGCCCGCGCCACCGACCTGTCCGGCACCTACCTCGGCGGCCTGGCCCGCCCGTCGAGCGTGCGCTGGGCCTCGAACCAGAGCACCCGCTGGGGTTCGTGCACGCCCGCCGACGGCACGATCCGGATCTCGGACCGGGTCAAGGGCACGCCCGGCTGGGTGCTCGACTACGTGCTGCTGCACGAGCTCGCGCACCTGCTCGAGGCCGGTCACGGCCCGGCGTTCTGGAGGCTGCTGGAGGCCTACCCGCGCACCGAGCGGGCCCGCGGCTACCTGGAGGGCCTGGCCGCGGCCCGCGACCTGGCGGGCGACGAACCGTCCGAGGACGTCGAGGGCGGGGCGGGGGACGGCGACGGCGGCCTCACCTCCCGGGCCGAGGAGCCGTAGCGGCTCAGGAGAGCAGGTCGGCCTGACCGGCCAGGTGCTCGAACACCAGGCTGGTCTCGGTGTGCCCCACGGCCGGGTGCCCGGTGAGGTGGTCCACGACGAAGCGGCGCAGCGCGTCGGCGTCGGCGACGGCCACGTGCAGCAGGTAGTCGTCCTTGCCGGAGACGTGGAACACCGCGAGCACCCCGGGCAGCGCTGGCATCTGGGCGCGGAAGGCCTGCACCTGCTCCTTGACGTGGGCCCGCATCCGCACCGCGATGATCGCCTGCAGCGGTCGGCCCACGCGCGACAGGTCGACGTCGGCGTGCACGCCGCGCAGCACCCCTCGTCGGCGCAGCTCACGCACCCGCAGCAGGCAGGTCGACGGGGCGATGCCGGCGGCGTCGGCCAGCGCCTGGTTGCTCGTGCGGCCGTCGCGCTGCAGCGCGTGCAGGATGGTGCGGTCGACGTGGTCCAGCGGACTGTGCAGTCCGTTCGTCAGACGTGAGGCAGGGGGGAGCACCGCTGGCATCTCCTTCGGTCCAGAGCACAGATCTCGAAGATCCTACGAGATCCTCCCGCACTCGCACGTCGATCCTTCATCCTCTGGTCATGGACGACCACCGCACGCCGACCCAGCACCTGCGCACCAGGGCGGTCCACGCCGGACGCGCCGACCTCACCGGTCTCGGCGTGCACGCCCCGCCGATCGACCTGTCCACGACCTACCCGCTGGCCGACGTCGCCGGCGGCGGGGACAGCTACGAGCGGCTCGCCGGCGGCGAGGACCTCGCACCGGGCGCCTCGCCGGTCTACGCGCGGCTGTGGAACCCGACCGTGGCCCGGTTCGAGGAGGCGCTGGCCGACCTCGAGCACGCCGAGGGGGCGGTCGCCTTCGGCACCGGCATGGCGGCACTGACCGCCGTCCTGGTCGGGGCGGGGCAGGTCGAGCGCGAGTCGGGCGCGATGGGCGGGACGGCGCACGTGGTGGGCGTCCGGCCGCTGTACGGCGGGTCCGACCACCTGCTCGCCACCGGGCTGGTCGGCACCAGCGTGACCTGGACCGACCCGCGGCTGCCGGTCGCCGAGGCCGTCCGCGCGGCGATGACGCCCAGCACCCGGCTGGTGCTGCTGGAGACCCCCGCGAACCCGACCCTCGACCTCGTCGACGTCTCCGCGGTCGCGACAGCCGCCCGGACGGTGGCCCCCGACGTCGTGGTGGTGGTCGACAGCACCTTCGCCACGCCCGTGCTGCAGCAGCCGCTCACGCTGGGCGCCGACCTCGTCCTGCACTCGGCCACCAAGTTCATCGGCGGCCACGGCGACGCCATGGGCGGCGTGGTGGCTGTGGCCCCCGGACGCACCGACTGGCTGGCCCGGCTGCGCACCGTGCGCGCCCTCACCGGGGCGCTGCTGCACCCGCTCGGGGCGTACCTGCTGCACCGGGGACTGGCGACCCTGCCGCTGCGGGTGCACGAGCAGCAGCGGGGGGCCACCGAGGTCGCCGCCGCGCTCGCCGAGCACCCAGCGGTGGCCGAGGTGCTGCACCCGAGCCGTCCCGGCGCCGACCCGCTCGGTCTGGTCGGACGGCAGATGGCCGGCCCGGGCTCGGTGCTCGCGATCCGGGTCCGCGGCGGGCTGGAGGCGGCCAGCGAGGTCGCGTCGTCCCTGCGGCTGGTCACGCACGCCGTCTCGCTCGGCGGCGTCGACACCCTGGCGCAGCACCCGGCTGCGCTCACGCACCGTCCGGTCCAGGGCGACGCCCGTCCGGACGGCGGCCTGCTCCGGTTCTCGATCGGCCTGGAGCACCCCGCCGACCTGGTGGCCGACGTCGTCCAGGCGCTGGACCGCGTGGTGCTGCTCGAGGCCGCCCGGGCCTGAGGGCTCGCACGGATGTCAGCGGGCCAGCGCCGCCCGGGCGTACCGCAGCGCGGGGCGGAGGTCGGTGACCGCCGAGAACGGCAGCCGGTCGACGTCGAACCAGCCCACGGCGTGGCTCTCGGCGCTCCTCACGGGCACGGCGTCGGCGCGCGCGACCGCGAGGAAGCGGACGTCGAGGTGCTGGGTGCATCGTCCGAAGGCCGATGACAGCTCGTGCCTGTCCAGCTGCACCGGCACGTCCTGCACCTCGAGGTCCAGGACGCCGAGCTCCTCGGCGGCCTCCCGGACGGCGGCCGCGGCCAGCCCCGCGTCGTCCCGCTCGACGTGCCCGCCGGGCTGGACCCAGAAGCCGCCCTTGGCGTGGTGCACGAGCAGGGTGCGGGTGCCGGTGGGGTCCAGCACCAGGCAGGACGCCGTCAGGTGCTCGGGCGGGCCGTCCTTCCAGACTCCGCCCGGGTGCGCCGCCAGGTGCGCGAGGTAGGTGGTCCGCAGCCGTTCCTGCGCGGCGTCGGGCGGGTGCCAGCCGGTGAGCACCCGGACGGCGTCGGCGTGCAGGCTCACGCATCCTCCGGCGTGGTCCGACCGCCGTCCTCGGGGTCCGCGGGGGGGTCGTCGGGGGGGTCGTCCGGGGCGGCGCCGGGGCCGCCCGACAACAGGTCGCGCAGTGCGGCGTCCATCTCGTCGGAGGCGGTGCTGCTCCGCCCCCAGCCCTGGGCGTACCCGATCGGGTCGTCCAGGTCGGCGCTCCCGGGGACCAGGTCGGGGTGGTCCCACACCTCGTCACGGGCGGCGACGCCGTGCTGCGCGCTCATCGCGCCCCACAGGGCGGCGGCCTCGCGCAGCCGTCGCGGTCGCAGCTCCAGGCCCACGAGGGTCGCGAGCACGTGCTCCGCGGGGCCGCCCACGGCGCGACGACGCCGCACGGCCTCGCGCAGCCGTGCGGCACCGGGCAGCTGGCCGCGGGCGGCGGCGTCGGTCACCTCGTCGACCCAGCCCTCCACCAGGGCCAGCGTCGTCTCGAGCCGGGTCAGGACCGCCTGCTGGGCAGGGGTGCGCTCCGGCTCGAACATCCCGCCGGTGATCGCCTGCTGCAGCGCCTGCGGGTCGCTGGGGTCGACCGACCGGACCGCGTCCTGCAGGGCATCGGTGTCGATCTCGATGCCGCCCGCGAACTCCTGCACCGCCGAGAGCAGGTGCGAGCGCAGCCAGCCGGCGTGCCCGAACAGCCGGGCGTGCGCGGCCTCGCGCAGCGCCAGGTACAGCCGCACCTCCTCCAGCGGGACGTCGAGGCCCTCGCCGAAGGCGGTGACGTTGGCGGGCAGCAGCGCAGTGGTGCCCGCCGGGGTCAGCGGCAGCCCGATGTCGAAACCGCTCACCACCTCGCCGGCGAGCGTGCCGACGGCCTGGCCCACCTGCATGGCGAAGACCGAGCCGCCGACCTTGCGCATCATCGCGCCGGCCTGCCCGACCATCTCCCGCATCTCCTGCGGGACCTGCTCGGTCATCTGCTCGCTCAGCGCGGACATCATCGCCTCGGACACCCGCTCGGCCACCGGCAGGCTCAGCTCCTGCCAGGTGGGCAGCGTCGCCTCGACCCATTCCGAACGCGACCAGGCGCGCTCGCTGACGCCGGGGGAGGGCAGCGTGGTGACGGGGTCGAGCCACAGGGACGCGACCCTCAGCGCCTCGACCGCCTCGCGCTGCACGTTCGGACCGATCGTCGGGTCGGCCCCGGACGGCCGGGCACCCAGGACGACCTTGCGGGCCGTGTCGCGCGCCAGGTCCCAGTTCATCGCGCCGGTGTCGGGCGCGTTCATCATCTGCTGGACCTGGGCCATCGCCAGCTGGATCTGGGCCGGGTCGAGCTGCACGCCGAGGGCCTCGCCGATCTCCTCCTGCAGCCGGCCGAGGTCCGAGGCGTCGAGCTGCCCTGACGCGAGCCGGCGCATCAGCTCCTCGATCGGCTCGCGCTCCTCGCCCGCGTCGAAGGGCTCCGGGGGCTGGGTCATCTGCTCGCTCCTGCCGTCGTCCGCTGCTGTCTGGCTGCTGGTCTGCGATGGTGCGGGGTGGTGCGTGGATCCGCCGGATCCTCGCGCGGCCGGCTCGCCGTGGACGATGATGACGGGGCCGTCGCACGGGACGGGCACGATCGGGGCTCGATCCGTCGGTCCACCATGACAGCAGCTGCGTCGCCGCCGCACGGTGGTGGGCGTCCACACCACCACAACACCGCAGGAGGCGCCGTGGGTTCCCAGCCCGTCAGCGGTCGTCGCGGTGTTCGCCCTCGGCGGATCCGCGGGCGCGGCGCCGGGGCGGGCGCGGTACCGGCGGTGGTGGCGGTCACCAACGCGGCCTCACCGACCGGGGAGGTCCTGCTGGCCGCGCTCCGCGACGCCCCCGACGTCCAGGAGGTGCTCGCGGTCGACACCCGCCTCGGGCGCACCACGGGGGTGACCTGGCGGCTGGCCGACCCGGCCGACCCGGGCGTCGTCGAGCAGCTGCGCGGTGCCGACGCCGTGGTGCACCTGGCGCCGGGCGACGACATGGAGGCAGCGCTGCGGCTCGGGTCCCGGCGGCGCGCGTGGGTGCTGCGGTCGGCGCAGGCGGTCACGACCGCGGCCGCGGCGGTGGGGGCGCGCCACCTGGTCGTGGTCACCTCGGCGATGGTCTACGGCGCGGCCGCCGACGCGCCGGTCCCCGTCGCCGAGGGCGCCGACCTGGTCTCGGCCCCCGACGACGGCGTCGTCGGCGACATGCTCGAGGTCGAGGCGGTCGCCGCCCGGGCCACGACGGCGCACCCCGGGCTGCTGGTCAGCAGCGTGCGCCCGGCGGCGCTGGTCGGACCGGGGGTCGACACCGTCATCACCCGGCACTTCGAGGCTCCGCGGTTGCTGGCCCTGCGCGACGACCGGATGGCCTGGCAGTTCTGCCACGTCGACGACCTCGCCTCGGCGGTCGTCGTGACGCTGCGCGAGCGGCTGGAGGGTGCGGTGACGGTCGGGTCGCCCGGTTCGATGAACCAGCGCACGGTGGAGCAGCTGAGCGGCATGCGGCGGATCGAGCTGCCGTCGGCGCTCGCCTTCGCCACCGCCGAGCGGCTGCACCGGGTGGGTGTGCTGCCGATGCCCGCCGAGGACCTGTCCTACGTGGTGCACCCGTGGGTGGTCGGCTCGGCGGCGCTGCGGGCCGCCGGCTGGAACGCCCTGCACGACAACGAGACCTGCTTCGGCGTGCTGCTCACCGAGGTGCGCGGGCGGATGGCCCTGGGTGCCCGCCGGGTCGACCGCAAGGACGCCGCCGTGGGTGCGGCCGGCGCCGCCGTCGCGATCGTCGGGACGGCGGCCGTGTGGCGACAAGCACGGGCCCGCCGCCGTGGCCCGTCCTGAGCGGGTCGGTCCCGCGCGAGGCTGCCACGTAGGCTGAGCACGTGCGCGCGGCGACGGGGCGGGGGAACTCACGGTGAGCGGGAGCCGTTCAGGTTCTCGACGCCCGGACGGTCCCCGTGCGGTCGAGCTCCCCGCGCGGACCGAGGAGGACACGTGAGCAGCCACCCTCCCGAGCCCGCTGCCGAGGGATGGCCCACTCCGACCCCGATCGAGCAGCCCCGGTCGCTGCGAAGGACCACTGCGGCCGACGACGTCTACGGCACGACGCCGGCTGACGGCGGGGGAGCCTTCCAGGACGCCGCCGACGGGTACGAGGCGCCGCCGCGGATGGACCAGCGCACCTGGACCATGGTGATCAGCGGGGTGGCTGCCATCGTCCTGATGGCCGTGGTGTCGCTGCTGCCGCTGCCCTACGCGCTGATGCGTCCCGGTCCGGTGCTCGACGTGCTCTCCGACCCCGACGGCACGCCGCTCATCTCGATCGAGGGCCGCGACACCTACTCCACCTCCGGCACGCTCGATCTGCTGACCGTGCGCGTCACCGGTGGTCCCGGCTCGCGCAGCACGGTGTGGGACGTCCTGCGCGGGTGGGTCGACCCGAGCATCGCGGTGCGCCCTGTCGACGAGGTGTTCCCGCCGCAGGTCAGCGAGGACGACGTCGACGAGCGCAACGCGCAGGAGATGGTGACCTCGCAGGAGCAGGCCACGGTCGCCGCCATGGGCGAGCTCGACGTCCAGGTCCCCACCACGCTGACCGTCGACGCCTTCACCGAGGACTCGCGTGCGGTCGGGCAGCTCGAGGCCGGCGACGTCGTCACGTCGGTCGCGGGCACGGCGGTCGTCGACCTGCCGGAGCTGCGGGACGCGCTGCAGGAGGTCGAACCGGGCGACGACGTCACGATCGGGTTCACCCGGGGCGGCGAGGCGCAGGAGGTCAGCTTCCCCACGAGCGAGGCCGACGGCCGCACCGTGATGGGCGTGTTCATCGACCCCACCTACGAGCTCCCGTTCGAGGTGGCGATCCGGATCGAGGACATCGGCGGCCCCAGCGCCGGCATGATCTTCGCCCTCGGCATCGTCGACAAGCTCACCCCCGGCGAGATGACCGGCGGCGAGCGGATCGCCGGCACGGGCACGATGGACTCCGACGGAGCGGTCGGCCCGATCGGCGGTATCCAGCAGAAGCTCGTCGGCGCGAAGGGCGCTGGGGCGCAGTGGTTCCTGGCGCCCGCCGACAACTGCAACGAGGTCGTCGGGCACGTCCCGGACGGCCTGCGGGTAGTGCGGGTCGAGACCCTCGAGCAGGCGCGTGACGCCGTCGAGGCGATCGGCAGCAACGACCCCTCCGCCATCGACGCCCTGCCCACCTGCACGTCATGACCCCTCAGAACCCGTTGCGGCGCAGCGTCGTGGGGTCAGCTGCGCATGGCGGGCCCGGTCAGTGCAGCGTGGCGAGCAGGGCCGCGACCAGGCCGGGAGCCACGTCGGCACCGGTGCCCACGGAGAAGTCCTCGTCGGCCGAGCGCGACCGCACCGCGCACGACGACGTCCCGTCGCGAAGCACGCCGACCGCCAGCCGCACGTCCTGTCGTGCCGGGTGCTCCAGCAGCAGCCGCAGCGCCTCGTCCGTGTCGGCGGGCAGGTCGCGCTCGGCCTCCGGCGGCACGACGAACCGCTCGACCACCATGGCGGCGCCATGCACCGTGTCGGGCCAGGCGATCCGGCCCAGGACGTCCTCGATGCTCTCGCCCTCAGGCAGGCCCTCCTGCTCGACCGAGGTGATGCTGCTCGGGTCGGCGTCGGCCGTGGCCACCAGGTCGGGGGGCAGCTGCTCGCGCAGCGCCGGATCGGCCGTGATCGCGTCGGCGGTGCGGATCAGTGCGAACACCCGCAGCGGACCGTCCCAGCCTCCACGGGCCACGTGCCGCTCGAGCTCGCGCACGGCGCGGTCGAGCGGGCTGGCTCTGGTGGTCGGCGGGCTGCTCGGGGCAGACCCCGTCGAGGTCTCTGTCGCGTTGCGATCGTCCTGCGGCACGGGTCGATCCTGGCACGCCGTGCGAGGCTTGCGGCACCACCCCGCCCTGCCCGCCGCCACCCCCGCAGTCCCGACCGACCGGCGGCCAGTGCCGTCGTCGCAGACCGACCCCCCGTACGACGAGAGACCCGAGGAACCCGCGCCGTGAGCTTTGCCGCCGTCCCCCGCCGTCCGGCCCGACCGCCCCGGGGCCGACGCTCGCCCCTGGCCACCACGCTGGTGATCCTGGGCGCGCTGGTCCTGCTGCTGTCCCTGGTGGCGAACCTGTGGACCGAGGTGCTCTGGTTCGACCAGCTCGGGTTCCGCCAGGTGTTCACGACGATGCTGCTCTGGCAGGGCGTGCTCTTCGTCGTCGGCGCGGCTCTGATGGCAGGTGCCGTGGCGTCGAGCCTGCTGATCGGGTACCGCTCTCGCCCCGTCTACGCGCCGGTCGACGACGAGCAGGCCAGCCTGGACCGCTACCGCGAGAGCCTCGAGCCGCTGCGCCGGCTGGTGCTGATCGCACTGCCCGCCGGCCTCGCCCTGTTCGCCGGATCGGCGCTCGCCCAGCGCTGGCAGACCGTGCTGCTGTTCATCAACCGGGAGCCGTTCGGCGAGCGCGACCCGCAGTTCGGCCTGGACATCGGCTTCTTCGTCTTCACGCTCCCGCTGCTGCGGCTGACCACCGGGTTCCTCACCGCGGTGCTGGTGCTCGCGCTGCTCGCGGCCGTGGCCACGCACTACCTGTACGGCGGGATCCGGTTGCAGGCCAGGGGCGCTCGCACCACGAGCGCGGCCCGTCGGCACATCGCGCTGCTGGCGGCCGGGCTGCTGCTGGTGCAGGCCGGCACGTACTGGCTGGACCGGTACTCGCTGCTGACGGAGGACGGCGACCTCATCACCGGTGCCACGTACACCGGTGTCAACGCCGTGCTGCAGGCCAAGACCATCCTGGCGATGATCGCGATCACGGTGGCGATCCTGTTCATCGTCCCGGTGGTGCGCGGCACCTGGCGGCTGCCGATCTACGGCATCGCGCTCATGGTGGTGGCGGCGATCGTGATCGGTGCGGTGTACCCGGCGCTGATCCAGTTCGCCACGGTGCGGCCGAGCCTTCAGACCAAGGAGTCCCCGTACCTGCAGCGCAACATCGAGGCGACCCGCGCCGCGTACGGCCTCGAGGACGTCCAGGTCGACCCCTTCACGCCGGAGACCAAGGGCGACCGCAACGGCCTGGCCGAGGACGCCGTGACGACCGCCAGCCTCCGGCTGCTCGACCCCGCCCTGGTGAGCCCCGCATACCGCCAGCTGCAGCGGAACAAGCAGTACTACAACTTCCCGGACTCGCTCGACGTCGGCCGCTACGAGATCGACGGCGAGGTGCGCGACACCGTGATCGCGGTGCGCGAGCTCGACATCGGCGGGCTGTCCGGCAGCCAGCGCAACTGGGTCAACGACCACACGGTCTACACGCACGGCTTCGGCGTGGTCGCGGCCTACGGCAACCAGCGCAGCGAGGACGGCGCTCCGGCGTTCTTCCAGCAGGGCATCCCGTCCCGCGGGGCCCTGGGCGAGTTCGAGCAGCGGATCTACTTCGGTGAGCTGGCCCGCCAGTTCTCGATCGTGGGCGCACCCGAGGACGCGGAGCCGCGCGAGCTCGACTTCCCGACCGATGGCCCCGGTGCCTCGGGGCAGGCCGAGAACACCTTCGACGGTGACGGCGGTCCGAACGTCGGCGACCCACTGACCCGGCTGCTCTACGCGGTGAAGTTCCGCGACCAGAACATCCTGCTGTCGGACACGGTGAACCGGGACTCGCAGATCCTGTACGACCGCACGCCCCGCGAGCGGGTCGAGAAGGTGGCGCCGTTCCTGACCCTGGACGGCGACCCCTACCCGGCGGTCGTCGACGGTCGGGTGAAGTGGATCGTCGACGCGTACACGACGTCGAACGCCTACCCGTACTCGGACCTGCAGCCGCTGGAGGACGCCACGGCCGACTCGCTCACGTCCACGACGGGTGGTGCGGTGGTCACTCCGCAGGGCGAGGTCAACTACATCCGGAACTCGGTGAAGGCGACCGTCGACGCCTACGACGGCAGCGTCGACCTGTACGCCTGGGACGAGGACGAGCCGATCCTCAAGGCCTGGCGGAACGCGTTCCCCGGTGCGGTGCGGCCGCTCTCGGAGATCAACGGTCCGCTGATGAGCCACCTGCGCGACCCCGAGGACCTGTTCAAGGTGCAGCGCGAGGTGCTCAGCCGGTACCACGTCACCGACCCGGGCGAGTTCTTCTCCGGCCAGGACGCGTGGCAGGTGCCGGAGGACCCGACGACCCGGGCCACCCAGGCCGCGCAGGGCGACGGCGTGAACCAGCCGCCGTACTACCTGACGCTGCAGATGCCCGGGCAGGAGACGCCGGCGTTCTCGCTGACGTCGACGTTCATCCCCCGGGCGACGTCGGAGAACCGTTCCAACGTCCTCACCGGCTTCCTCGCGGCCGACGCCGACGCCGGCGCCGAGTCGGGGGTGCGGGCCGAGGGGTACGGCACGCTGCGGCTGCTCCAGCTGCCCCGCGACCAGGCGGTCGCGGGTCCGGGGCAGGTGCAGAACGACTTCAACTCCGAGCCCACGGTGCAGTTCGACCTGAACCGGCTGCGCGACGGCAACTCCGACGTGCTCCTCGGCAACCTGCTCACCGCGCCTGTCGGCGGCGGCCTGCTGTACGTGCAGCCGGTGTACGTGCGCTCCACCGAGGGCACGTCGTACCCGTTGCTGCGCAAGGTGCTGGTGGCCTTCGGCGGCGACATCGGGTACGCCGACACCCTGGACGAGGCCCTCGACCAGGTCTTCGGCGGAGACTCGGGCGCGACCGCCGGCGACGCCGGCACACCCGGCGCCGAGCCGGACGGCGAGACCCCGGCTCCGGAGGAGCAGGACGCCCAGCAGCGGCTGGCCCAGGCCCTCGAGGCCGCGGGCGAGGCGCTGACCGAGTCGCAGGAGGCCCTGGCGGCTCAGGACTTCACCGCCTACGGCGAGGCGCAGCAAAAGCTGTCCGACGCCGTGGCGGCGGCCACAGAGGCGCAGGACGAGCTCAGCGCGCCGACGCCGGCACCGTGACGGAGGCGCCTTCGCCGCGGGGGACCGCGGCGAAGGTGGCCAGCCGGAACCACTGCGGCAGCTGACGTCTCAATTCGCTGGGGCCCTCGACCTCGAGGTCCCCGTGGTGCTGGGCCGTGCCCCAGGGCAGGTCGCCGCGCCAGACGCGGGTCAGGGTGTCCAGGGTGGTGGTGACGACGAGGTCGACCTCGTGCCCGGGGTCCTCGTCGCACACGTCGGTGTCGCCGGCGTTGATGACGAGCCACCACCGCGATGCTGCGGCGGGAACGTCGGTGAAGGCGAACCGCACCACGGTGCGCCCCGGTGGCACCGCGTCGTCGAGCACGTTGCGGTGCACGTCCCACATCAGCAGGTGGGGGTCGAGGTCGGCCTCGCCGAGCTCGCCGATCCACCGGGTGCCCCACATGCCGAGCGCCTCGACGACGGGACGCAGTTCCTGACCTGCCTCGGTGAGGCGGTACCGGACGTCCTTGCCCTCGACCACGCGCTCGACCACGCCCGCCCGGGTGAGCAGCTGCAGCCGCTTGGACAGCAGGGCGGGTGACATCCGTGGCAGGCCGCGGCGCAGGTCGTTGAACCGCTCGCTGCCGATCACCAGCTCGCGCACCAGGAGCAGCGTCCAGCGCTCGTCGAGCAGCTCCATCGCCTTGGCGACGGGGCAGAACTGCCGGTACGGGGCGCCCATGATCGTCAGGCTAGGCCCGGGCGCTCGGCGGCGGTAGGGAACGAAGGGCCGGTACAGATCCGGAACTGGGGGCGGCGCCTCCGCGCTCGTAACGTCGCTGGTGCACCTCGGGCGGGGGTGCTCGACGACGAGAGGCGAGACGATGACGATGGCGGACGAGGCAGACGTCGCACTGAAGACCAAGCACCGCGCGGTGTGGTCCAGCGGTGACTACGGGGCGGTGGCCGACCAGGTGATCCCGACGCTGGGGCCGGAGCTGGTGCGGGCGGCCGGCGTCGCTGCGGGGGAGCGGGTGCTCGACGTCGCCGCCGGTACCGGTAACGCGTCGGTGCCGGCGGCCCAGGCCGGGGCCACGGTGGTGGCCAGCGACCTCTCACCGGCCCTGCTCGACGAGGGACGAGAGGCGAGCGCCGGGCTCGACATCGAGTGGCGCGAGGCCGACGCCGAGCACCTCCCGTTCGCCGACGGCGAGTTCGACGTGGTGCTGTCCTGCGTCGGCGTGATGTTCGCGCCGCACCACCAGGACGCGGCCGACGAGCTGGTGCGGGTCGTTCGTCCCGGCGGTCGGATCGGCCTGATCAGCTGGACGCCGCAGGGCTTCATCGGCCGGCTGTTCGCGACCATGAAGCCGTTCGTCGCCCCGCCACCGGCCGGTGTGCAGCCGCCGCCGCTGTGGGGTGAAGAGGGCCACGTCCGAGAGCTGCTCGGCGACCGCGTGAGCGCGGTGAGCGCCATGCGGCAGACGCTGGTGGTCGACCGGTTCGCCACCGCCGAGGAGTTCCGCGACTTCTTCCGTGACCACTACGGCCCGACGCTGATGGCCTACCGGTTCAACGCCGAGGACCCCGAGAAGCTCGCTGCCCTGGACGAGGCCCTGGTCGCGCTGGCCGGCGACGAGCTGGCGGGCGGCACGACGATGGGCTGGGAGTACCTGCTGCTGACGGCCACCCGGACCTGAACCGGCCCGACGTGATCGGGGGCAGCCGATTTGCTCTGGCGTCCACCGCGACGTAACCTTGCAGACACGACGCGGGGTGGAGCAGCTCGGTAGCTCGCTGGGCTCATAACCCAGAGGTCGCAGGTTCAAATCCTGCCCCCGCTACGAATCGAGGGCCCCGGACCACTGGTCCGGGGCCTTCGTGCTGCCCGCCACGCAGGATCTGCCGGCGGTCGGGGCGCCGACGCACACCATCGGTCCGAGGCGTGTCCCCTGGACGGTGCCCGCGACGGCCTTCGGCACCCGCACATCGTCAGGCCGGACCTCCCTGGTCACGCGGGCAACGCGCTCGACCGCAGGCTGCGCTCGCTCGGGTGCCGGCCTGAGGAGGTCGGGACAAGGGGGGACCGCTGGTGCCGTCATCCCAGGCTCCGGGGTCGGTGTGCGGCCACGGCCTCGGCCACGACGAGGTCCTGCCACGACATCCCCACGCTCTTGAGGACCACCGGTCGGCCGGTGGGCGGCCGCACGACGCCGGTCACGACATCGGTCATCGTCATCAGGTCGTCGGCGGCCAGGGCTCCGTCGGTGATCGCGAGGACGACGTC
>JBBQSN010000055.1:0-19405 GCA_038213835.1 Actinomycetales bacterium | reverse complement strand
CCGGAGGAGTTGATCGTGACGTCCCACGTCCGAGCCGATGACATCGTGGCCGACTGGGAGAAGTAGTCCAGCTTCCCGGCCCCGTCGGTGACCGCGTTCAGCGTCCGCGACAGCGTCGGGCCCGCGCTCGAGACCACCTTGTCCGGCGCACCCGCGGAGGCGTACGAGATCGTCGTGGCGTTGCCGTCACGGTCCTTCAGCGAGGTCAACCGGCCGGCGGCGTTGAAGACCTGCACCTGCCGTGAGGCCCGGTCGGTCAAGGTCCACCCGGCCGGGGTGGTCGTCTTGACCAGGTCCGACTTGAACCCACCCGGTGCGGTGTACGTCGTGCTCGACCCGGGGGCCAGCACGAACAGGCCGGTCTGCCCGCTCAAGCCGGTGTAGGTGACCGACCCGTCGGTGGCCTCAGCCAGCGCGACCCCGGACCCCGGGGTCATGATCCAGCCGTCGCCGACCGGCCCGGCCGAGCCGCTGGCGGCCACACGCAGGCTGTTGTACGCCAACGAGACCGGGACCTGCCCGGTCACGCCGTTCAGGGTGTACGCCGACGCGTTCACCAGCAGGTTGCCGGTGCCGACGTCGACCTGGGCCTCGATTCGGTCCCCCACCCCGACGTTGACCCGGGTCGCACCCGAGCGCTGCCCCGTGCCCAGCAGCGGCGAGATCGTGGCCGACTGCAACGCCGAGCTGGCCGAGCACGACGTGCCGTCGCACGCCTGGACCTGCCACTGGATGCCCTGACCGGCCGGGGCCGCTGCCGGCAGCCGCAGCCTGGCCGTGCCGCCCGAGGTCACCGCCACCTGCGCCGGGGCCGTCCCATCGGCCAGGTTCCACGTCCCCGACCCAGTGGTGCGGGCGAAGAACTTCGCCGTCACCGTCCCACCGTCGGGGTCCGTCACCACTGCCGACAGCAGCGGCTTGTGCGAGGTCAGCTGCGTCGTGGCCAGGCCCGAGGTCGGTACCGACGGGGTCGCCGCCACCGCCGGCAAGCCCGACGCCGACACCACCAACGCCGCACCCAGCACCGACACCACCCCACGCAGCGGAGCACGCCGGGGGCGTCTCACCCCGGCGCCCGCGGCGGAAGCGAAGACGTGACCAATGTTGCGCAAGAACGATTCCGGCATCACAGCTACCCCCGTGCGCGTCCCGTCGTCGAGGACCCGAACCCCGAGCAGGAGGACGGAACGAGCTGCACACACCCCACCGCCACCACGGCATCCACGGCAAGATCCGCCACCCGAACGGACCGAAGAACTCAGACATATCGGTCCGGTGCTGCACAGAGTGACGAGACCCCAGCAAGTACCGTTAACGGCCGATTCTGCAACACCAGCCGAGCGGCCGACCAACCCAGCGACGCGCCGTCTCACAACCCGCCCTAAATCCAGGGCCTCGGCAAAGTCGATGTGTAGGGCTGTGACCTGCGCAAACAGGGCGGTCGGGTCGGCGTGTTGGTGATGGTGGGCGTGGGGCTGGTGGTGACGATGGGAGTTCCTACACACCTGTCGTCACCAGGGAGCCCCACGCCGCCATGTCATCATCGCTCACGACGGGTCCCTCGCGCATCCCGCTGGTGGACCTCTTCGCCACCGTCGCGGACCCTCGAGAGCGGCGCGGGGTCCGACACGCGTTGCCGGTGGTGCTGACGCTGGCTGCCGCGGCCGTGGTGGCGGGTGCGAAGTCGTTGCTGGCGGTCGGTGAGTGGGTGGCCGAGGCTGATCGGGATGCGTTGTCCCAGCTGGGAATCGACCCAGGCGTGGTGCTGCCGTCGGAGTCCACGATTCGGCGTACGCTGGCCGGTTTGGACGGCGACGACCTCGATAGCCGGTTGGGTGCGTGGATGGCCACGCGGGTCTACCGCGGCAGTGAACGAACAGTGGTCGCCGTCGACGGCAAGAGCCTGCGCGGGGGCCCTGGCCCTAAATCGGGTTCGGCCCCACACCGGTCTGAGACGATCAGTGAGACGCCGCGGGACCTTCACCAGCGTCAAAGGTCTCATCGCCGCCATCGAGACATTCATCGACGGCTGGAACGAGCGCTGCGAACCCTTCACCTGGACCAAATCAGCCGATGAGATCATCGGCAAGATCAACCGCAAACGCACTAATGCAACGCGACACTAGCCTTCGGCCGCCTGCTCGTCGGCGATGCTGCGGATGGCCTCGGTGGAGGAGTCGCGCAGCGCCTCGAACACCGTCTCGGACTTCGCCTCGTCCCAGTCGACGACGACGCCGTGCTCGGTGCGGCGGGTGGTGTCGGCGACCGGCACGGTGAGCGAGATGCCCTCGCCGCCCGCGCTCTCGCGCATCGCGAGCAGGAACCAGCCGAGGTCGGTCATGCCGTCCTGCTCGTCCATGGTGAGCGCGCTGCCGCCTGCCTCGGCGAGCGGGAACGCGTTGAACGGATTCAGCACGGTGCCGGGGGAGAAGCCCTTCTTGGCGATCGCCGCCATCACCTCGCGCTGGCGCTCGACCCGGCCGAGGTCGCCGCGGGCGTCGAGCTTGCGGCTGCGGGCGTAGCCGAGGGCCACCTTGCCCGAGGCCTGCTGGCACCCGGCGGGGATGTCGAGGCCGTCGGCGAGGGGGTCCTGCATGGCCTCCTCCGGGCAGATGGTGACGCCACCCACGGCGTCGACGACCTCGCCGAAGCCGGCCAGCCCGGTCTCGACGTAGCTGTCGACGTGCAGGCCGGTGGCCTGCTCCACGGTCGCGACCAGCAGCGGTGGCCCACCGAGTGCGTAGGCCGCGTTGATCTTGTTCTCGCCCTGTCCCGGGATCTCGACGTCGGAGTCGCGCGGGATGCTCAGCAGCACGGTCGGTCCGGTGCGTGGTCGGTGCAGCAGCAGGATGGTGTCGGTGCGCGCGCTGTCCTCGGCACCGCCGATGTCGGTGCCGGCGCGGGAGTCCGAGCCCACGACGAGGATGGTGCGTCCGGGGGTGTCCGCGGTGGTCGAGGCCGACAGGGCGTCCACCCGGTTCACGTTCTGCATCGCGGTGCGCGCGAGCAGCACCGGGTAGCCCACCGCCACGACCAGCAGCAGCACCAGCACGAGGGCGACGACCCGGCCCGGCCGGCGGCGGCGTCGCGCCGGCCGTCCCGACGGACGGGTGCGACCGTAGGTGTGCCCGTCGTCGTCGGCGTCGTCCGCGTACCCGTCGTCGTAGCTGTCGTCGTAGCTGTCGTCGTACCCGTCGTCAGAGTCCTGCCGGGCGGATGCGTCGTCGGCGTACCGGCGGTCGACGGGCTCCTCGCGGGGCTGCTCCCGACGGGCACCGGGCGCGGCTGCGGCGCCGGACGACCGTCCCCGGCGTCCGGCCGAGGGCTTGGCTCGATAGGTGGTGGCCTGCCCCCAGCGGGGCTCGTCGGGTCCACCGGTGCGGTCCGGCATGGCGACCACGGTATCCGGTGGGCCCGTGGCCGGACGGGTCCGACCTCGTGGCGCGCCGGGCACGCGTTCTCATCCCGGACTCATCCCCGGGCCCTACAGTCACCGGATGCCGGCGAACCCCTTGTCCGCGCAGGACCGGCCGCTGGCCGCCCTGCGCGTCCTCGGCATCGCCGAGACGTCGTGCGACGCGCTCCCCAGCACGCGCGAGAGCCACTCGTTCGAGGTCACGGGTCGGCAGATCCTGCGCCTCGGACCGGATGGCCTCGTCCTGCCGGCCGTCGGCCCCGTGCCCGCGCCCGGCGAGAGGCTTCGGGGCGCGGGCACGGGTCCCGGCGTGCGGCTCGACCGGCGGCTCGCCGTCGACGAGGTGCGGCTGGCCAAGCTCGGGGGCGGCCAGATGCGGATGCGCGCCTTCTACGGGGACGACGGGGTCACGGCGGCGGTGCACCACGGTCCCGCCTGGCGCCGCCCCCGCCTGCTCGCAGCGGCGACGGCGCGGCGCGCGATGACGTCCAGCGGGGTCGTGGGGGCGCCCGCGTTCGTGCGCAGCGGCTCGCGCCGCGGCGTCGCCTGGCTGGTGGAGGAGACGGTCGAGGCGGCGCACCCCGGTCTGCACGAGCGCGACCTCGTCGCACGCGAGCTCGGGCCGTTGCTGCTCGCGACCGGCAGCGGGCTCGGGTGCCGGCGCGCCGCGGTCACCACGGTGCTGGCCAGACGCGGGGTCCTCGCCCTCCGCGACCTGATGGTCGCCCGCGCGGAGCACCTGCCGACGGGCCTCGTCGCCGGTGTCCGCGCGTTGGTGCGGGACGACCGCTCCGTCGTCCTGGCGACGGGGCACGGCGACCCCGTCCTCAGCAACGTGATGCGGCGCACCCGGGACGGTCTGCTCCTGCTGGTCGACTGGGAGATGGCAGGCACCGCACCGGTGGGCCAGGACGCCGCCAAGCTCGTGCTGGGCACGGCCGACCCCCTCGCCGCCCTCGCCACCAGCGAGCCGGCCTTCGCGCGGGTGGCCCGGCCCGGCGACCTGCCCTGGGACGCCCAGGTGGCGGTCGCACTGCTGCGCCTGCTGACGTCGTGGAGGACCCAGTCCCGCACGGCGGTGACGATGGGCCGGGCCGAGTCCTTCGAGCGCCGCCTGACCGCCCGCCTCGACCTGCTGGGACGCCTGCTCGTCGCCCGACCTGACCTGTCCGCATAGGGTCGCGGCATGCGCTTCGGACTGTTCGTACCGCAGGGCTGGCGCCTCGACCTCGCCGGCATCGCCCCCGCCGACCAGTGGCAGACCGTGCGCGACCTGGCGGTGCACGCTGACGAGGGCACAGCCTGGGAGTCGGTGTGGGTCTACGACCACTTCCACACGGTGCCGGAGCCCACCGACGAGGCGACGCACGAGGCGTGGACGCTGATGGCGGCGTTGGCTGCCAGCACCTCGCGGGTCCGGCTCGGCCAGATGTGCACGTGCATGGGGTACCGGAACCCGATGTACCTGGCCAAGGTGGCGGCCACGATCGACGTCATCAGCGGCGGGCGGGTCGAGATGGGCATCGGCGGCGGCTGGTACGAGCACGAGTGGAAGGCCTACGGCTACGGCTTCCCGCGGGCCGGTGAGCGGCTCGCGATGCTCGACGAGGGCGTCCAGGTCCTCCAGCAGGCCTGGCGCCAGGGCCGGGTCACGTTCGAGGGGCGGCACTACCAGGTCGACGGTGCCATCTGCCAACCGAAGCCGTTGCAGGAGAACGGTATCCCGTTGTGGATCGCCGGCGGCGGGGAGAAGAAGACGCTGCGGATCGCGGCCCAGCACGCGCAGTACACGAACTTCGACGCGACGCCGGAGACCTGGGCGCACAAGTCCGCGGTGCTGGAGCAGCACTGCCGCGACGTCGGTCGCGACTTCTCCGAGATCACCCGCTCGGGCAACGTCAACGTCGTGGTGGGACGCGACGAGAGCGAGGTCGCGGACCGGCTGGCCTGGATCGAGGACCACTACCGCCGCCGGCTCCCGCACCGCGAGGGCGACCTGATGGGCGCCTTCCGGGACGGTGCTGCGGTCGGCACCCCGGAGCAGGTGGTCGAGCGGCTGCGCGCGGCCGGGAGCAACGGCCTGGCCTACACGATCTGCTACTTCGCCGACGCCGCGTACGATCGCGGCAGCCTCGACCTGTTCGAGCAGGAGGTCGTCCCGGCACTGTCCTGATGCCGGGGTGACCCACCGGTAACATAGGTCGGGTGAGCGTCCCCGAGTTCGACCTGTTCCGCACCTCCGAGGACCACGAGGAGCTGCGCGCCGCCGTCCGTGCCGTCGCCGAGGACAAGATCGCGCCGTACGCGGCCGCGGTGGACGAGGAGGCGCGGTTCCCGCAGGAGGCCCTGGACGCCCTGGTGGCCTCGGACTTCCACGCGCCCCACATCGGCGAGGAGCACGACGGCGTCGGCGCCGACGCGCTGGCCCCCTGCATCGTGATCGAGGAGGTCGCCCGCGTCGGCGCGTCGTCGTCGCTGATCCCGGCGGTGAACAAGCTGGGCACGATGCCGCTCGTGCTGGCCGCCTCCGAGGAGGTCAAGGCCCGTTACCTGCCGCCGGTGGCGCGCGGCGAGGCCATGTTCTCCTACGGCCTGTCCGAGCGCGAGGCCGGCTCCGACACCGCGAGCATGCGCACCCGGGCCGTCGCCGACGGCGACGAGTGGGTGCTCAGCGGCCAGAAGTCCTGGATCACGAACGCCGGGGTGTCGAGGTTCTACACCGTGCTCGCCGTCACCGACCCGGACGGCCCCCGCGGGCGCAACGTCACCGCGTTCGTCGTCCAGGACGGCGACGAGGGGTTCACCTACGGCGAGCTCGAGCGCAAGCTCGGGATCAAGGGCTCGCCCACCCGCGAGCTGCACCTGGACAAGGTCCGGATCGGCGACGACCGCCGGGTCGGCGAGGTCGGCGACGGCCTGAGGATCGCGCTGAGGACGCTCGACCACACCCGGGTCACGATCGGCGCCCAGGCCGTCGGCATCGCCCAGGGCGCCCTGGACCACGCGGTCGCCTACGTCAAGGAGCGGTCCCAGTTCGGCAAGCACATCGCCGAGTTCCAGGGCGTGCAGTTCATGCTCGCCGACATGGCGATGCAGCTCGAGGCGGCGCGGCAGATGGTCTACGTCGCGGCCTCGAAGTCCGAGCGCGGCGACGCCGACCTCGCGTTCTTCGGTGCCGCCGCCAAGTGCTTCGCCTCCGACGTCGCGATGTCGATCACCACCGACGCCGTCCAGCTGCTCGGCGGCTCGGGCTACGTCAAGGACTTCCCGCTCGAGCGGATGATGCGCGACGCCAAGATCACCCAGATCTACGAGGGCACCAACCAGATCCAGCGCGTCGTGATGGCACGTCAGCTCCTCGCCAGGTAGGTCCGTCCGCCCCTAGCGGTAGTAGCCCAGGACGTCGACGACGAGGTCCGCGGAGCCCCGGTCGAGCTCGATCAGCACCCGGCCCGAGGAGTCGACCGGCGCCAGCACGAGGTTCGCCTTGCTGTCACCGGGGACGATGTTGAGGTCCGAGGTGGCCGGCTGCGGCCGGCCCTGCTTCCAGACGGTCGCGTGGGTCGCGCGCTCGGAGCCGGTCAGGGTCATGGTGACGGCCACGGCAGTGACGCCGGCCGGGACGCCGGCGGCACCGGTCAGGGTCAGCACGGTCTGCTCCCCGCCCGACAGCCGGTCGGCGCCCGTGCCGCTCCGGGTGTCGACCAGCCGCTGCGGCGCGAGCGGGTAGTAGGAGGCCCCCGAGCCGCCGAACCAGCCGGTGACGTCGACGACGGCCCGGGTGTTCGTGCTGGTGTAGATCGCGGCGCCGCCGGACTCGACCTGCGTGATCACGCGGTTGGTGGCGACCTTGCCACCCTGCACGTTCAGCGCCGACGTGGCCGGGGCGTGCGCCAGGGGACGCGGGGTCACCGAGCCGTAGCCGGCCGTGGACGAGCCGTCCAGGACCACGTTCGTGACCACGGCGGTGGTGCCGGACGGCAGGCCCGCGGTGACGGCGGACCAGGAGCCACGTTCGACGCGCTCGTCCAGGGCCCGGACGGCGGCGGGCGCCGGCTGGTACCGGGCCCCGCTGCCGTCGCTCGGGAAGTAGCCGGTGACGTCGACCACGAGGTCGCTGGCGCCGGTGCCGTTCAGCACGCTGACCTTGCCGCCCGTCCCGACGGGGACGACGACCGAGGCCGCGGTGCTCTCACCGGGCAGGGCGTTGACCGAGCTGGTGCTGGGCGCGGTCGAGCCCGCCGGGTAGGCGGCCAGGAAGGTCGCGCGGTCGGGGTCGACGGAGACCACGTTCAGGACGACGGCGGCCACGCCCGACGCGGGCACGCCACCCCGACCGGTCACCTGCACGTCGTAGCGTGCCTGCGGGGCGAGGTAGCACCCGCCGGCGACGGCGTCGCCCGATCGGCTGTCGAACAGGCGGGCCGGGACCAACGGGACGAGGCCGAGGCCACGGGCAGCGGGCGCCGTCCAGCGGGCGGGCGTCGCGGGGGTGGGGCAGGCGAGCCGGGACATGCCGGCCCAGGTGTACCAGGAGGTGCGCTTGTAGGCGCCGTTCCACGACAGCGAGGTGTGCACGTGGTTGCGGTGGCAGTAGTTGTCGTCCGCCGCCGACGTGCGCGACGTGAGGCAGCCGTTGTACTCCTTCCACTGCGGGTTCGACCCGTACAGCGGGAACATCCGGCTGTTCCAGATGACGTACTGCACGCCGAGCCGGCGGCCGTTGGCGTGCTTGTTGCCGTACTTGTCCGTGGCCAGCAGCCAGGTGACGAACGCGTCACCCATGGCCTTCTGCGCCGGGACGCGGCTGTTGGTCATCCAGTCGATCGCGCGCCCGGAGTGGTGTCCGCTCGTGCCGGTCCCGCTGCAGGCGCGCGGGATGTTGGTCGCGAGCGACGTGCCGTACGTGCGCTGCAGCAGCCGGACGACCTCGACCGCGCCGGGCTTGGCCGTGGGGTCGCAGGTGTCCTCCTTGTCGTAGCCGTACGGGTCGATCGTGGAGGGGAACACCGGCGTCACCGGGGTCGGCGTCGCCGCCTGCGCGGGGGCTGCCACCAGGACGGCCAGGACGGCGGCGGCGCCGCAGGCCAGGGCCGTGACCTGACGCAGGCGGGAGGGTCGGACGGACGCGCGGAGCATGGAACACCTTCGGGCCGATGACGACGGACCCTGCTGATTCGGAGCCGGGTCCTGGGGGCTTGAGCCGGTCGGACGAAGAACAGGGCTGTGATTGCTCCGTCGGTGCAGCCTGTCACGGCCGACCGCCCTGCGGGGCCGGGGGCACTCCTGGGCTACCATCGCGGCGATGTCCGCCCCGAGTGCTCCGACGTCCTCGGGCCGGACCCGCTGGCCCGACGTGTGCGCCGTGATGCCGGCCGTCAACGAGAGCCGGCACCTGGCCCACGCCGTCCACAGCATCCTCGACCAGGACTACCCGGGTCGCCTCGACGTCGTGGTCGCCGTGGGTCCCTCGCGCGACGACACCCGGGCGGTGGCGGACGGGCTGGGCGCCGAGAGCAGCCGGGTCCTGGTCGTCGACAACCCGACCGGCCGCACGCCCGCGGGGCTGAACGCCGCGATCGCAGCGACGTCCCACCCGGTCATCGTCCGGGTCGACGCCCACGGGGTGCTGCCCGCGGACTACGTGCGCACGGCGGTCGAGGTGCTGGAGAGCTCGGGTGCGGACAACGTCGGCGGGCTGATGGCCCCGGAGGGGACCACCCCCTTCGAGTCGGCCGTCGCCTGGGCGATGAGCAGCCGCTGGGGGATCGGCGACGCGCGCTTCCACGTCGGCGGGCAGGCCGGCGAGGTGGACACCGTCTACCTCGGCACCTTCACGCGTGAGGTGCTGCAGCGCCTGGGAGGGTTCGACGAGGGGTTCGTCCGGGCCCAGGACTGGGAGCTGAACCACCGGATCCGGCTGGCCGGTGGCCGGGTCTGGTTCTCGCCCGACCTGCGGGTCACCTACCGCCCGCGCGCGACCCCGCGCGCCCTGCTGCACCAGTTCTTCACCACCGGTGCCTGGCGGTTCCAGGTGATCCGGCGCTACCCCGAGACGGCGAACGTCCGGTACCTGACGCCGCCGACCGTCGTGGTCGTCCTCGGCGCCGGCACCGTCGTCGGGCTCGTCGGCGCCGTGGTGGGGCCGCCGGTCCTGACGGTGGCCTTGCTGGCGCCGGCGTCGTACGCGGCGGGCGTCCTCGGCGTCACGCTGGTGGCCGCCCGCGGCCTGCCGGCACCTGCCCGGCTGCGGCTGCCGCTCGTCCTTTGCACCATGCACCTCGCCTGGGGGGCGGGGTTCCTGCGCGAGGCCCTCGGCGGTCGCCGGTCGCGCGGATGAGTGGGCCGGCGGCGCCACGGGTGCTGCTCGTCAGCTCCAACGGCGCCGGCATGGGTCACCTCACCCGGCTGGTGGCGATGGGGCGGCGCGCCCCGGACGCCGAGGTCCACGTGCTGTCGATGTCGCAGGCGGTCGGGCAGGCGGTCGCGGGACGCCTCGACTTCGAGTACCTGCCGTCGGCCGGCGACCTCGGGATCGGCTCGCGCCGCTGGAGCCGGGTCTTCGAGCGGCGTGCGGCGGCGGCGGTCGCGCGGTTCCGCCCCGACGTCGTGGTCTTCGACGGCGCCTACCCCTACCCCGGCCTGCTGAGGAGCCGCGCGGCGCACCCGTCCACCCGGATGATCTGGTCACGGCGGGCGATGTGGAAGCCCGGCCTCGGGGCGGCCCAGCTGCACGAGGCGGCCGGGTTCGACCTGGTGATCGAGCCCGGGGAGGTGGCCGCCGCCGCCGACCGGGGCCTGACCGCGGCTCGCACCGACGCCGTCCGGGTCCGCCCGGTCGTGCTGCTCGACGACGACGACCTGCTGGAGCGGGACGTGGCGCGCGGGGAGCTCGGCCTGGCCCTGGACCGTCCGGCGGTGCTGGTGAGCCTCGGGGCCGGCAACCTCGCCGACATCGACGGGGAGCTCGGAGCCGTCGTCGGTGCGCTGAGCGCCGTGCCCGGCCTGCAGGTGTGCGTGACCCGCCCGGCCATCGCCGGGGACGCCGGGTCCAGTGTCGGCGGCGTGCACGTGGTGTCGCGCTACCCGGTGACCCGCTGGTCGCGCGCCTTCGACGCCGCGGTCACCACCGCGGGCTACAACTCCTTCCACGAGGCGGTCGCGTTCGCCCTGCCGAGTGCCTTCGTGGCCAACACGACTCAGCTGGACGACCAGCTCGCCCGGGCCCGGTGGGCGCAGGAGCACGGCGCGGGGCTGCACCTCGAGCCGTTGTCGGCGCCGTCCCTGGCGCGGACGGTGGACCGGTTGGTCGACCCGGTGTGGCGCGCGCAGGTCGCGCACCGGTGCCGCACGCTCTGGCCGGGCAACGGCGCGGCCGAGGCGATGGCGGCCGTGCTCGGGGTCGTGCGGTGAACCTCGCTCGGATCGTGCGGGGCCTGTCGGCTCCGGGGAACCCCGTCCGCCGGCTGCTGGCGGCCGGGGTGGGCCGGCTCGTCGTGCCGCTCACCGGCGGGCCGCCGCCAGGACTGCGTCGGGGCCGGGACGTGCCGCGCCGCGAGGCCCCGGTGGTGCTCGTGGTGCTGCCGGCCGGACCCGAGCCGCTCGACGCGCTGCTGGCGGGGCTGGCGCGGGCCGTGGCGGCGCCCGGTTCGCCGACCCCGGTGCTGGTGCTCGACCACGAGGGCTGGCCCGTGGTGCGCCGCGCCGGTTTCGCCCTCGAGCAGCGGTTCGCCGACCCGTCGCGCCAGGGGCGGCACCTGGACGAGCTGCGCCGGACCTACGGCACCGACGCCGTCGTGCAGGTCGACCCCGCCGACCCCGCCGCCGCGGTGGCGGCCGTGCTCGGCGCGCCGGTGCGTCCGCTGCCCCGGCTCAGGGCGCCGTTGCGCCGGATCGAGGGCTGGGCCGACCGACGGCCGTCGTGAGCCTCGTGCGGATCGTGCGGATCGTGGGGCTCACACGCCCCGGCGGTGCTGCTCCTCGGTGATGAGGCCGAGCAGGTACTCGCCGTACCCGCTCTTGCGCAGCGGGTCGGCGAGCTCTCGCAGCTGGGCGTCGTCGATCCAGCCCTCGCGCCAGGCGATCTCCTCGATGCAGCCGATCTTCTGGCCCTGCCTGTCCTCGATGACCTGGACGAACTCCGCCGCCTGCATCATCGCCTCGAAGGTCCCGGTGTCGAGCCACGCGGTGCCGCGCTCGAGCACCGTGACCCCGAGCCGTCCGGCCTGCAGGTAGGCGTCGTTGACCGCCGTGATCTCCAGCTCGCCCCGGGCCGACGGGCGCACCGCCCGGGCGATCTCGACCACGTCGTTGTCGTAGAAGTACAGCCCGGGTACCGCGAAGCTGCTGCGCGGGCGCTCGGGCTTCTCCTCGAGTGAGAGCACGGTGCCGTCGGGGGCGAACTCGACCACGCCGTAGGCCGACGGGTTCGACACGTGGTACGCGAAGACGTGCCCCCCGGTGACGTCGTTGTTCGTCTTCAGCGACGTGCCGAGACCGGTGCCGTGGAAGATGTTGTCGCCGAGGACGAGCGCCACCTTGTCGTCGCCGATGAAGTCGGCCCCGATGATGAACGCCTGGGCCAGGCCCTCCGGCCGCGGCTGCACTGCGTACGAGATGGACAGCCCCATCGGCGTCCCGTCGCCGAGGAGCCGGCGGAACTGGTCGCTGTCCTGCGGGGTGGTGATGACCAGGACCTCGCGGATCCCGGCCATCATCAGCGTCGAGAGGGGGTAGTACACCATCGGCTTGTCGTAGACCGGCATCAGCTGCTTGCTGACGCCGAGGGTGATCGGGTAGAGGCGCGTGCCCGACCCGCCCGCGAGGATGATGCCCTTCATGGTCGCGCTCCCGTCGTCTCGCCGTCTGGCCGCTGCGGCACCGGAACCCTACTGACCGGCGGCCCGGTCACGAGCCCCGGGAGCAGAACGCCATCCCGTGGTGGAACTGCATCGCGCGCTCGGCCCCCCGCAGGACGCTGTTGGTGGTGGCTCCCTCGCCCATGGTCTCGACCACCCGGTCCAGGACGGCGCACCGACGGTCGTCGGCGGCCGGGTCGCGGTCGCCCAGCACCACCTCCCACTGCACCGCCTCGGTGGACATCAGCCGGGGGTCCAGGCGGTTGGCGGCGGTGGCCGCGACGTTCGCGGGGGTGTTCACCGCGGCCGCCCAGGCGAGCAGCACGGCCAGCAGGGCCACACCGGCCCCGCCCCACCACGCCGGCCGCAGCGCGCTCGAGCGCACCGACGCGCCGACCCGTCCGGCGGCGGCGCACAGCAGGACGATCCCGAGCGCCAGCCCCGTCCAGGTCACCATGGTGTGGCGGTAGGGCAGGCCGGGCTGGGTGATGATGTCCGCGGCCTGCACCGACAGGCCCATGACCGCGGCCTCCCCGACCGCCACGGCCACGGCGACGACCGCACCGACGACGAGGATGCGCCCCCTGGCCCGCTCGGTGGCGCGCACCCACGCCTCGGTGCCCGCCGCCTCGGCAGCGGGCAGCCGAGGCTGCGTGGCCGCCCAGACAGCGAGCAGCGAGGCCACGGCCACCACTGCGAGCAGGACCGACCACCCGGTGACCGGGACGGGCCAGCGCTCGCCGTACCCGACCCGCTCGAGGTCGGCCCGCAGCTCGTTCCCGCCGGCGACGGGTGCCGCACCGACCAGGTTGTAGGCCATCGTGCGCAGGGCCTCCGCGTTCAGCTGAGGCTGCACGCCGACGTAGCACTCGTTCTGCTCGCAGACGGTGGCCAGCCAGCGGCGGATGGCCAGGAAGAAGACCGAGAAGGACCCGAGGAAGGACCCACCGACCACGAGCTTGGCGGTCAGGTGGCGTCGCCGTCCGCCGTCGACCGGCTGCAGCAGCAGCGCGAGCAGCACCGCGGGGGCGGTGACGTACACCAGCTCGTAGGACAGGTTGAGGAACAGCGCCAGCGCCACCAGGACCACGACGGCCGGCACGCCGGCGGCCCACGGCCGGGCCGCCACCCGCGCGGTGAGCCACAGGGACAGCGCCACGGTGCCGAAGATGACGACGACCGCGCCCCAGGTGAGGATCGAGTACGAGGTCCAGCCGTTGCGGAACTGGCTGTGGGCCTGCGACCCGGCGGCGACCAGCAGCGCGGTGGCCACCGTGACGAAGCCCAGGGAGCGGCCGTCGAGGCGCTCGAGCACACCGTCGGCACCCCGCTGGCGCAGGCTGCGCAGGAACGCCACGAGCGCGCCGAGGCACGCGCCGAAGGTGAGCAGCTTGGCGACCGCCTGCAGGGCGAGGACCGAGGTGCCGCTCGACACGGCCAGCTGCATCGTCGCCAGCTGGGTCAGCCGGCGCGAGACCGAGGCGAAGGGGGCCAGCCGTCCGCTCTGCGAGGCGGCCGGGAGCTCGTCCCAGGTCCAGGACAGGACGCCGAGGTAGGAGCCCCCGGAGTACGGCCCCGCCCGCAGGTACCAATACCGGTCGTCGGCGTTGACGGGAGCGGCCAGCACCGGCAGGAGCATCACGACCGTGGCGGCGAGCGCGACCGTGACCGCGACGGCCAGGACGACCCGGCGACGGGTCCGCCCGAGGCGGGCGAGCCGACCCGACCCCTCGGCGGGGTCGCCGGTCGGGTCGCCCGTCAGGTCGCCCCTCAGGGCGCGCGTGGACGGGGCAGGGCGCTGCGGCATGGTCGCCAGGATAGGTGTCGACCGCGCGCCGCCCGTCCGCGGCGCTTAGGGCCTCACGCGAGACGACCCTGCTGCTGCAGCCGCATGAGGTGCCGCAGCACGGACGAGACGCCCACCGGCAGCGGGGTGAGGGGGACCCGGACGTCCTCCCACACGCGGCTGCGCAGCCGCAGGTCGCGGGCCTGCCAGGCCGACGCGGCGGAGGGGGCGTGCACCACGGGGGGTGGTCGGAAGCCGACCCGGCGGAGCTCGCCGACCAGCTCGCCGACCGTCGTCCCCACCCCGGAGGCGAGGATCTTGGTGACGACGGGATCGGTGCCCTCGCTGCCGTCGCCGTCCTTCGGTCCGGCCGCGGCCCGGTCCAGCACCCTGGCCACCAGCTCGCCGGCGTCGCCCGCCCAGAGGTAGTCGCGGACGGTGTCGAACGACACGTAGATCTGCACCGGCTCGCGGCGCAGCTGGGCCCGGCACAGGTGCGAGACCAGCCCCTGGGGCTTGCTGAGGTCCTGACCGACCCCGTAGAGGTTCGAGAGCCGCCCGAGGACCACCGGCCGGCCCGTGGAGCGGCCCCAGCGTGCGGCGGTCGCCTCCATCTGCAGCCGGCTGCGCCCGTACCCGCCCAGGGGCACCGGCTCGGTGAGCTCGGTGAAGGGGGGGCCGGCCGAGCCCCCGTAGACCCCGCCGGCCGACGAGGCGAGGAACAGGGTGCCCGGCCCGGGGACGTCGGCGAGCGCGGAGCAGAAGTGCTCGACGACCGCCTCGTCGGCGGCCAGGGCCTCCGGCGGGCTGCTGGGAACACCGGCGCCGGCGCACCAGGCCACCTGCCAGGGCGCGCCCGCGGACGCGGCGGCGAAGGCGCGGACAGCGGCGGCGAGCCGAGCGGGCGCTTCCGGTGTGCCCCAGGGGATCCGGTGCTCCGGACGCCAGGTCGTGCCGCGCCGGGCCAGGGCCGCCTCGACGTTGGTGCCGAGGAGGCCGCCGGACCCGACGACCCAGCTCAGCGCAGCGATCACGTCTCGCGGGCGTCGGCCGGCGCCGCACCGAGCGGACCGTCCGCCGGGTCGCTGACGACCAGGAAAGGCGGTCGACCCATGGCCATGTTGACCGCGACACCGATGTACTCGGCGATGACGCCGAGCGCGAACAGGACCGCCCCGGTGCCGAGCATCACGGCGATCATGACCGAGGTCCAGCCCTGGATCAGGACGTCGCCGTTGAGCCGGGCGATCACCAGCGCCACGGCGAGCACGATGCCCAGCACGGCCAGCAGCACGCCGAGGACGCTGACCACGCGCAGCCCCCGGGTGCCCGACGACAGCGCGAGGCGCCAGAAGTGCGAGAGCAGCCGCCGCCAGGAGTAGCCGGACCGTCGCCCCGACTCCTCGCGCAGGGTGACGGGGCAGGTGGCGGCGTCGCGGGCGACCCAGCCGATCGCGACGTCCAGGAACACCCCTGCCCCGGAGTAGGCGGCCACGCTGCGTCCGACCTCGCCGAGCACCATCCGGTAGCTCTGGAACTGCACCGGCGACCCGCCCGAGAGGACCGTGGCGAACACCCACTTGGACAGCCGGCTCGCGCCGTTGCGCAGGGGGCCGTGCGGGGCGGCGTTGACGGGCTCGGCGTAGACGAGGGTCGCCTGCCGGCGGACTGCGACGTCGAGGAACCGCGCGATGTCGGCCGGGTCGTGCTGGCCGTCCTCGTCCATCGTGACGATCCAGTCGCCCCCGGACGACGCCAGCCCGGCGAGGGTGGCGGCGTGCTGGCCGAAGTTGCGGCTGAGCCAGACTGGACGGGCGAAGTCGTAGCGCGCCACCAGCTCGCGGATCGTGGTCGCGGAGTCGTCCGGGCCGTTGTCGAAGACCAGCAGCACCTCGCTGACGCGCAGGCGGTGGCCGTCCGGCGAGGTGGTGGTGGTGGTGTACCGCTCCAGCTCGCGCAGCACGCCCGGCAGGCTGGTCGCCCCCTGGTACACGGGGATCGTGACCGAGACCTCGTGGACGTAACGTCCGTCATGGTCCAGGGCCATGGTCGGTCACCCTACAGGGGTTCGGGCACCGCTCGTCCGCGCTCGTCGGTCGCCGGGGGCGGGCCGCGTTAGGGTGTGCGCGCTGGTCTGCCCCGAGCCTTGGAGTCGTTCCGTGCCTGAACACGCAGCACCCGATCCGCGGTCCACCGGGTCCGACACCAACAGCGACGCCTACACCGAGCGCCTGGTGGGGCTGCAGACCGTCTGGTGGAAGCGGGTCCTCCCGGTGCAGGCGCCGTACCGCTGGAACGCCAGGCGACTTCACCTCGGTCGGGTGCTCGACGTCGGGTGCGGACTGGGTCGCAACCTGGAGCACCTCGACGGGAACGGCGTCGGCATCGACCACAACGCCGACCTGGTGGCGCACGCGCGCAGCAAGGGCGTCGTCGCGTACACGACCGACGAGTTCGCCGGCTCGCCCGACGACGTGCCCGGCAGCTTCGACGCCATCCTGCTGGCCCACGTGGTCGAGCACGTCGACGACACCACGGCTCACGAGATCCTGACGACCTACCTGCCGTACGTGCGGCCGGGCGGGGTCGTGCACGTGATCACCCCGCAGGAGCGCGGGCAGGACTCCGACCCCACGCACGTGCGCTTCTGCGACTTCGCCGTCGTCGAGGAGCTGCTGCGCTCGCACGACCTCACGATCGAGCGCAGCTACTCGTTCCCGTTCCCTCGGTGGGCCGGGAAGGCGTTCGTGTACAACGAGTTCAACGTCTCCGGACGCCTGGCCGGCTAGCCCTTCGCCGGGGAGGTCGTCTCGGTCGACCCCATCCGCCGGTCCCAGACCAGGTAGGCCGCCCGGCGCAGCCAGGCCGTGGCCAGCGCGCGCGCCGACCCGACCACCTCGTCGCGCCGTCGCACCGCGGCCGGCTGCTCCTCGCGCACCGACCGGTGCAGCGCGGCCGCCTGCCTGGCCTGGCTGCTCGCGAGGGCGACGCTCCACTGGGTGCTCGTCACACGGAACGAGGCGAGGTTCACCGGCAGCGCGACCAGGTCGCCGTGCCGGAGCACCTTGAGGTAGAGGTCCTCGTCGATGAGGTACGGGTGGCGGGCCGACCACCCGCCGCAGCGCCGCACGACCTCGGTGCGCATCAGCACGCACATCGGCTCGCCCAGCAGGTTCGAGCCCGCGGCCACCGTCCGACGGACGGCCTTCGCCCCGGGGACCAGACCCGTCATGCCGCCGAGACCGCGCGAGCGCAGCAGCACGCGGTCCTGCGCGTCGACGACGGCGCGGCGGCAGGAGACCAGCACCGCACCGGGGTGCTCCTGCAGCGCCGCGACCTGGCGCTGCACGCAGTCGGGCTCGATCAGGTCGTCGCCGCAGACCAGCTTGAGCAGCTCGCCGGTGGCGGCCTCGGTCACCCGGTTCCAGTTCGCCTCCGCACCACCGCCCGCCGGCGTCTGCAGGAGGGTGACGCGGGGGTCGACGGCGTAGCGCTGCAACAGCTCCCACGTCCCGTCGGTCGAGGCGTGGTCGGCGACGACCACCTCGAGCCGCGGCCAGGTCTGGGCGAGCACCGAGTCCATCGTGCGCTCGACGTACGCGCTGTTCTGGTAAGCCGGGATCACGACGGACACGAGTGGGCCGGTGGTCACACGACCTCCTTGCGACGGAACGAGAAGTGCTTGTGCCCGAAGAAGCTGATCAGCGAGGTGATGAAGACGATGAGCAGCTGCGAGCCGATGACGGGGATGCCGGCGACCTCGACCAGCAGGGGCAGGACCGCGAGGTTGACCGCGAGGGCACCGAGGTAGACGGTCTCGAACCGCAGCAGGTCGACCAGGACGTTGCCCCGGACCCGGAACACCAGTCGCCGGTGCAGACCGAACGCGATCAGGACGCTGATCACGTGGGCGCAGAGCAGGACCACCAGGTAGTGCGTGACCCGGCCGAGCGTGAGCTGGAGGCTGATGAACGCGACCGCGCCCACGCCGGTGTTGAGGGCGCCGACCCCGAGGAACGCCACCCGCTCGTCGGCCAGCAGCCGACGCAGGGTCCACCGGGGTCTGGTCGCCTCGGTGGGGGCGCCGGAGGGGGCGGGGGGCACGATCGTCCAGGCTACGGCACCGCGTCGTCAGCGGGGACGAGCAGCCGCCCACCCCTCGAGGACGGCGACGAAGGCAGGACCGTCGAAGGCCCAGGTGAGGGAGGCCCGTGCGGCCCGGCTGCCGGCGGTGGCGAGCCGTCGGCGCAGGTCGTCGTCGGCGTCGAGCGTCCGGACCGCGCTCTCCAGCGCGTCGGGGTCGTCGAAGCCGACGACGAGGCCGCTGCCGTAGAGCTCGACGAGCTCGACCGACGCGGCGTTCGGCGTGGTCACCACCGGGACGCCGTGCGCCATGTACTCGATCACCTTGGTGGGGCGGGAGTGCGCGTAGTTGGGCTGGTCGTGGAGCAGGGACAGGCCGACCGTGGCCCCGCCGAGCAGCCGCAGCGCCTCGTCGTTGGGGACGAACCCGCGCCACCGCACGTGCCCGGCGTCGGCGGCGGCCCGCACGGCGGACTCGACGTCGGCGGTGGCGTCGCCGATCAGCTCGACGACGACCTCGCCGGCCAGCCGCCGACCGAGCTCGACGAGGTCCAGGGCCCCGCGCGCCCGGGTCAGCCGCCCGAGGTAGACCGCCCTGCCGCGCCGGCTGGGTGCCGGCTCGCCGTCCGGGACGAGGGTGGTGTTCGGGACGACCGGGTGCTCGGCGCGGAACCGGTCACGGTAGGACTCCTCGGCCAGCAGGAGCCGGACGCGTCGCTCCGCCAGCCGCTCGACGGCGGCCACCAGCCGCGGCAGCGCCCGCCGGGCGGGACCGGGCAGCCACGGCTTCATCGGCAGCGCCGCAGCCGTGTCCTCGTGGACGTCCCACACCACCACGGACCGGCGCAGCCGTGGGGCGGCCAGGGCCGCGGCCACCAGCAGCTCGGGGTCGTGCAGCAGCACGACGTCGTGCGCGGGGCCCTGCCGGACCAGGACCCGGACCGCGCCGACGAGGGCGCGCAGCCGGCGTCGTCCGTGCGCCCGGGGCACGTCGACGCCCGTGACGTCGCTGCCGACGCTGCGCCGGTAGGCGGTGAAGGGGGCGACCTGGGTGACCTGGTGGCCGGCCGCGGTGAGGGCCCCGACCTGGCGGTGCCGGATCCGGGCGTCCTGCGGGTCGTGCACGACGGACACGACCAGGACCCTCACGGGAGCCTCACTTCACCGAGGCCCTGTACGCAGCCACGACCTCCGCCGTGGGGCCGTCCATCTTGAGGGTGCCGTGGTCGATCCACAGCGTGCGCGCGCAGGTGTCGCGGATCG
>JBBQSN010000054.1:0-19425 GCA_038213835.1 Actinomycetales bacterium | reverse complement strand
GCTGTGCGAGGCGCACCACGTCATCTGGTGGTCCCGCGGCGGCCCCACCACCACCGCCAACCTGGCCCTGCTCTGCCACCGCCACCACACCCAGATCCACGCCCAACCCGAGGATGACCCCGCGCAGGGCTGGCAGATGATCATGCACGACGGCATCCCCTGGTTCCGCCCACCCGAACGCCTCGACCGATCACGAACCCTGCAGCGCAACACCTTCCAGCAGGCCGTCCACGCCACCCGGCGCACCGGCCTGCGCTGGAACGCGCCCACGGCACCGAACGAACCCGGCCCCGACCCGCCGTGACGTCGTGTCAGCCCGTGGGGGCGCGCCACGCTGCCAGCGTGGCATCGACGGCCGGGTCGGGGCGCCATCAGCACGCCTCTGCGCAGCAACCCGTCGAGGCCGTTCCCGGAAACAGCCGCGGCACGCGGAGCTGCGTGCTCCCGGACGAACCGTCCACGCGGTCTGGTCGACCGGACCGAGGTGCAGAACCGACGGCGGCGGTGCGCCGGAACGGGTTCGACGTGCGCGGAGCCGGTCTGCGTCCGATGGTGAGCAGATGACGACCACTCCCCAGCTGACCGCCCTCGCCCTGGTGTGCACCCTGACGCCCTCGCCGAAGCCCTCGTCCAGCGAGCTGCTGGCGCGCCAGGTGATCGACGCCCTGCGCGAGCACGGGGTGAGCGGTGACGTCGTGCGCGTCGTCGACCACGACGTGCGGCCGGGGGTCGAGCTCGACATGGGGAACGGCGACGAGTGGCCGGCGCTGCGCGAGCGGCTGATGGCTGCCGACGTGCTGGTGCTGGCCACACCGATCTGGCTCGGCCACGCCTCCAGCATCGCGCACCGGGTGCTGGAGCGGCTGGACGCCGAGATCTCCGAGACCGACGACGAGGGACGTCAGCTCACCTACGGCAAGGTCGCCGTCGTCGCGGTGGTGGGCAACGAGGACGGCGCCCACCACGTCACGGCCGAGGTCGTCCAGGGCCTGTCCGACGTCGGCTTCACCGTGCCGGCCGGTGGGTCCACGTACTGGGTCGGCGAGGCGATGAGCTCCACCGACTACCAGGACCTGGACGAGACGCCCGAGAAGGTCGCCCAGGCCACGAGGAGCGCCGCCACCAACGCCGCTCACCTGGCGCGGCTGCTGCAGCAGAGCCCGTACCCGCCCGCGTCCTGACCATCCCGGCGGGCTCCCCGGCTCCCGTCGCCCCTATCCTCTCGACCATGGTCGACCCGTCCGGCACCGGCCAGCCGGGTTCGACCGGTGGTGGCGGACGCGCAGGTCGCGAGCGTGACGTCGTCCCGCTGCGGCTCGCCACGCGCGCATGGTTCGCGATCTCGCTGCAAACCTTCGGCGGGCCGGCCGGCCAGATCGCCGTGATGCAGCGAGAGCTGGTCGACGAGCGGCGGTGGATCGGGCAGCGCCGGTTCCTGCACGCACTGGGCTTCTGCACCCTGCTGCCCGGGCCGGAGGCGCAGCAGCTCGCGATCTACGTGGGCTGGCTCCTGAACGGCGTCCGGGGCGGGCTGGTGGCCGGGACGCTGTTCGTCCTCCCGGGGATGCTCGCCCTGCTCGGGCTGTCGGTGCTGTACGTCGCGGCGGGCGACACCACGGTGGTGTCGTCCCTGTTCGCGGGGCTGGCGCCCGCGGTGCTCGCCATCGTGGTGCAGGCGGTCCTCAAGGTCGGCGGGCGGGCGCTCGGCCACGTGTCGTGGGTGCTGCTCGCCGCTTGCTCGTTCGTCGCGATCGCGGCGCTCGGCGTCCCGTTCCCGGTCGTGATCGCCGCGGCCGCCGCCATCGGCTGGGCGCTGGGTCGCTGGGTACCGGGGTCGATGCGTCCCCCCGCGTCCTCGGCGCCGGCGGACACGTCGTCCCCGCTGGTGCCCGACGAGGCGCTACGCACGCAGCGTCCCAGCGCCCGGCGCGCCGCGACGGTGCTCGTCGTGGGTGTCGTGGCGTGGGCCGTCCCGGTCGGGGCCGTCGTCGCGCTGACCGGCACCGGCAGCGTGCTCACCCAGCAGGGGCTGTTCTTCACCGGGACCGCCCTGATCACCTTCGGCGGCGCCTACGCGGTGCTCGCCTACGTGGCGCAGCAGGCGGTCGAGGTGTACGGCTGGCTCGGCCCGGGGGAGATGGTGCGCGGGCTGGCCCTCGCCGAGACCACGCCCGGTCCCCTCGTCATCGTGGTCCAGTTCGTGGCGTTCGTCGGCGCCTACAGGTCGCCGGGGACGCTGGACCCGTGGGTCGCGGCCGTGCTCGCCGCGCTGCTGACGACCTGGGTGACCTTCGTGCCGTGCTTCGTCTTCATCTTCCTGGGCGCACCGTACGTCGAGCGGATGCGCGGCAACCGGGCGCTGTCGGCCGCCCTGGCAGGCATCACCGCGGCAGTGGTCGGCGTCATCGCGAACCTGGCCCTCTTCTTCGCCGTGCACACCCTGTTCGAGCGCACCGTCCGGCTCGCTGCCGGTCCGGTCCACCTCGAGCTGCCCGAGCTCGGCAGCGCCCGCCCGGCCGCGTTCGCCATCGCGCTGGTGGCCGCGGTGCTCCTCCTGCGGCTGCGGTGGTCGGTCCTGCGCACGCTGGGTGTCTGCGCCACCCTCGGCCTCGTGGCCGGGCTCGCGGGCGTGGCCTGACGGAGCCGCTGCACCCGGCCGTCACCCCTCGCAGTCGAGCTCCCACACCAGGGTCGAGACCTGCGGCTCGCCGGGCAGCACCAGGCAGGACGGGAACGAGGGCTGGTTGGGGGTGTCGGGGAAGTGCTGCGGCTCGAGGGCGACGCCTGCGCCCTGGCGGTAGAGCCGACCGCCGTGACCGACAGTGGAGCCGTCCAGGAAGTTGCCGGTGTAGACCTGCAGGCCCGGCCGGTCGCTGTGCAGCACGAGCGAGCGGCCGACCGACGGCGCCGCCAGCCGCGCCACCGGCCGCAGCCCCTCGCCGGTCAGCACGTAGTTGTGGTCCAGGCCGTGGGCAGCCACGACGGACGGGTCGGTGCTGCGGACGACGTCGCCGAGCCGCCGCGGCTCGCGCAGGTCCAGCGCCGTGCCCTCGACGGGCAGCAGCTCGCCCGTGGGCAGCAGGTGCGCGTCGTTCTCGGTCACGCGGTCGGCCGCGACCGAGAGGTGGTGGCCGTCGATCGTGCCCGCGCCATCGCCCTCGAGGTTGAAGTAGCTGTGGTTGGTGAGGTTCACCCAGGTCGGTGCGTCGGTGCGCACCTGGGTGGTCGATGTCACCGACGTCCCTTGCAGCGCATAGGTCACCAGCACCTCGAGCGTCCCGGGGAGGCCCTGGTCGCCGTCGGGGCTCTCCAGCCGGAACGTGACGGAGGTGTCGCTGCGGTCGACGGTCGACCAGACCCGCAGGTCGAACCCGTCCGGGCCGCCGTGCAGGGCGTTCGGCCCGTCGTTGACGGGGACCTGGAACACCTCGTCGCCGAGCGGCACCCGTCCGCGGCCGACCCGGTTCGCGAGCCGCCCGACGGTGGCGCCCATGAAGTCGCGGGCGTCGAGGTACTCCTGCGCCGTCCTGTGGCCGAGGGCGACGTCGGTCGGACCCCCGGCGTCGTGCAGCACCAGCCGGTGCAGCGAGGCACCGAGCTCCATCAGGTGCACCTCGAGGGGTCCGGACGTCAGGGTGTGCACCGTCGTGGTCATCCGCCCATTCTGACGGCAGGACGGGGGGCCGGCACCGTCTAGCCTCGGCGGGGCGGGGACGGACCGTGACGTCCGACCTCACACCTGGGTGCCCCGGGACGACCACAGGGTGTGACGATGCAACCGTTCGAGTCGGTCGTGCAGCAGCACGGCGCCACCGTGTTGCGGGTCTGCCGCGCCGTGGTGGGGCCGGATGCCGCCGAGGACGCCTGGTCCGAGACCTTCCTGTCCGCTCTGCAGGCCTACCCCTCGCTGCCTCCCGGCAGCGACGTCCGGGCCTGGCTGGTGACGATCGCGCACCGCCGGGCGGTCGACCAGGCCAGGTCACGGGCACGCCGTCCGCTCCCGAGCCAGGACGTCCCGGAGCGCCCGGCCCGGGGTCCCGTCCCAGGCGGATGGGAGGAAGACCTCTGGGAGGCGCTGCGGGCCCTGCCCGACAAGCAGCGGCTCGCCGTGGCCTACCACCACCTCGGCGGGCTGCCGCACGTCGAGGTGGCCGCCGTCCTCGGCGGCACGCCGGCAGCCGCGCGCAAGGCCGCCTCGGACGGCATCGCCACCCTGCGCCGGACCTACCGGGCCCAGGACGACCTGACCGAAGGAGCACGACGATGACGGACCTGCTGCCCGACCTGCTGCACGGACCGGACCCCGACCCCGCGACGATGGCTGCGCTGCACGCCCGGCTCGTCGCCGAGGCCTCGCACCGCGACCTGCTCGACGTCGCGTTCACCACCCTGGACAGCCCGGTCGGGCCGCTGCTGGTGGCCGCGACCGCCGAGGGCCTGGTGCGGGTGGCTTTCGAGGCCGAGGGCCACGACCGGGTCCTGGACGACCTCGGACGGCTGGTCAGCCCCCGGGTGCTGCGCGCCCCGGCCCGGCTGGGCGCCGTGACCCGGGAGCTGGACGAGTACTTCGCCGGACGACGGCACGACTTCGACGTCGCGGTCGACCTGCGGCTGGCCACCGGGTTCCGCCGACGCGTGCTGACCCACCTGCGCGACGTGGCCTACGGCAGCACGTCCAGCTACAGCTCCCTCGCGGCCGCGTCGGGCAGCCCCGGCGCGGTGCGGGCTGTCGGTACGGCGTGCGCCACCAACCCGGTGCCCGTGGTGGTCCCGTGCCACCGTGTCGTGCGCTCGGACGGCTCGATCGGGCAGTACCGCGGCGGACCGGCGGCCAAGCGGGTGCTGCTCGACCTCGAGCGCGTGGTCTGAGGCGTCCTGACCACGTTCTGCGAGCTCGCTCCCGACGGCCCTGCAGAGCGTGATCTTCCAGCCGGCGTAGCGGCGGGTCACCTGGAGCAGGCAGAGGCGGAACCAGACGGGCTGACCCTGGTCACGGCACACTGCACGGATGGCGTGGAGCAGCGCGGGACTGGTCGGAGCGGGACCGTGGGCGGAGCTGGCGGTGGTGCCGGCGCTCGCCGCGTCGCCGGGGACCCGGCTGGCCAAGGTCTGGGCCCGGCGGCACGACCGCGCCGAGGAGCTGGCACGACCGCTCGGGGCCGAGGTCGTCGACACCGCCGAGGAGGCGATGGACGGGGTCGACGCGATCGCGTTCTGCGTCCCGCCGGACGTGCAGGCCGCCCTGCTCCCGGCCGCTCTCGCGACGGGCGCCGCCCTGCTGCTGGAGAAGCCGGTGGCCCGCACCGTGGCCCAGGCTGAGGTGCTGCACGACGCGCGGGTGCCCGTGCGGGTCCACTACGCCCGGCTGCTCGACGTCCACCTGTCGGCCTGGCTCGACGACGCGGCCGCGCGCGGGTGGGACCACGCCGAGGTGGTGCTGACCAACGGCGCGACGCTCGGTGACGACCCGTTCGGCCGCTCGCCGTGGCGCCGTGAGCAGCTCGGCGCGCTGTGGGACCTCGGTCCGCACGCCCTGGCCTGGCTGCACGTGGTGCTCGGGCCGTCGACCTCGGTGACGGCCTCGCTCGACGGGTCCGACGTCGTGCTCGAGACCGTGCACGATGCGGGGGTGCGCGCCCGCTCGGTCGTGTCGGTGGCCAGCAGCCCGCCACGAGAGTCGTTCGTGCTGCACGCCCGTGGCGGGAAGGAGCACCCGGCGCCGGCGCACCGGCAGAGCGGCGCCGACACCTACGCCGCGCTGCTCGAGTCCGAGGTGGTCGACACGTCGTCGCCCAGCTGGCGGGCGGTGGCCGACCCGTTCTTCAGCACCGCGCTGGTGGCCACGCTCGCGGAGGCGGCCGCTCAGCTCGAGGGCTGCGTGCTGCCGGCGAGCCACCGCAGCGCCAGCGCGTACCCCTCGACCCCGAGACCGGCGACGACACCGGTGGCGACGGGCGAGACGTAGGAGTGCCGACGGAACTCCTCGCGCGCGTGCACGTTCGAGATGTGCACCTCGACCAGGGGAGCGGTCAGGGCGGCGCAGGCGTCGCGCAGCGCGACCGAGGTGTGCGTCCAGCCGCCCGGGTTGAGCACCACCGGGGTGCCGGCGTCGGCGGCCGCGTGCAGCCACGCGAGCATCTCGTGCTCGGCGTCGGTCTGCCGCACCTCGACCTCGAGACCGAGCGCGTCGCCGGTCGTGCGGCACAGGTCGACCAGCTCGTCGTGGGTGGTCGTCCCGTACGTCTCGGGCTCACGGGTGCCGAGCCGTCCGAGGTTGGGTCCGTTGAGCACGAGCACGCGGGTCATGCCGCGATCATCGCGCACACCGGGCCGGACGCGCCGAGACCCGCCCGCCTCGTTCACGATCTGCAGCGACCGTGGACGAGGCGCGCGGGCCTCGGGAACGCCGTGCGGGCCTCGGGGAGGTCAACCCTCGTCCGAGGACTCCTGGCCCGGGCCCTGCTCGCGCAGCCGCTGGACGTTCTCCAGCGCCTCGCGCAGCCGGCCCAGCCAGTCGTCGGCGTTCTCGGCCACCAGCGCCACGCACCAGGCCAGGGCCTCCGACCGGCTGCGGGCCACGCCCGAGTCGATCAGGGTGTCGAGCACCTCGCGCTCGGGCTGGCGCAGCCGGGTCATGACCGGGACGGCCAGCGAGGTGAAGACCTCGCGGGTGCCGTCGATCTGCGCGCCCCAGGCGACCTTGCGGCCGTAGCGGGGCTCGGCCTCCTCGGCGATCGCGATCCGCTGCTCGCGGGTCTGCTCACGCCACCGGGCGATCCTGCCGAGGCGGGCGGCCACCGTCGCGCTCTCGTCGCCCTCGACGGCGGTGCCGTCGGCGGGCAGAGGGCCCACGACGAGGATCTCGTCGCGGTCGACCGTGATCTGCACGTCGCCGCTGAACCAGTCGTCGGGCAGCCGCCCGGCGAACCAACCCTGCAGGTCGCTCGCGCTCACCGGGGGGACGTCGCGCTCGCGACCCCGTCCCCGGCCGCGCGGGCCGCCGCGTTCGAAGCCCGGTCCGGAGCCCGCCCCGAACCCGGCACCGAACCCCTCCGGGCCACGGGGCCCGCGGCCGCGGCGGCCGCCGCCGCCCTCGCCGGAGCGGCCGCGAGGTCCTGGCCCCCAGCCGCCCTCGCCCGGGCCGGATCTGTCATTGCTCTGCTGGAACCTCATGATGTGTCTCCTTCTCTGTGATTACATCATTACACGTAACTGCGAGGTCAGCCCGGATGTTCCCGCACCTGTCCGAGCGGTCCTGGGCCACCCTGCGCGGATGGACACCTCGACGGGCACCCCCCGGTCCGTGGCGCGGGGGCGACGAGACGCCCGGGCAGCACGCCGGCCGGCCGGCCGGGCACGGCGCAGCCGCCGCCGCCCGATACGTTCGGCCCATGAGCGTGCTGGAGATCGGGCGCCCGCCGTCGAGCGACCCGGTGATGTCAGGGGTCGAGCGCCGCGTGCTGTGGCTCGCCACCGCCGTGGTCGACCACGCGAACAGGGTGCGCCCCAACACCTCCGGGGTGAAGGTCGGCGGGCACCAGGCGTCCAGCGCCTCGATGGTGACCCTGATGACCGCGCTCTGGTTCGGCCGGCTCCGCCCGCAGGACCGGGTCTCGGTGAAGCCGCACGCCTCGCCGGTGCTGCACGCCATCAACCACCTGCTGGGCGATCTGGATGCCGATCACCTCAGCACCCTGCGGGCGCTCGGCGGCCTGCAGTCCTACCCGAGCCGCACCAAGGACCCCGACCCCGTCGACTACTCCACCGGGTCGGTCGGGCTCGGTGCCACCGCTCCGATCTGGGGCGCGATGGCCCGCCGGTACGTCGAGCAGCACTTCGGCGGGGCGGGCACGGGGCGTCAGTACTCCCTCATCGGTGACGCCGAGCTCGACGAGGGCGCCTGCTGGGAGGCGATCGTCGACCCCGGGGTGGCCGACCTCGGCGAGGTGGTCTGGGTCGTCGACCTCAACCGGCAGTCGCTCGACAGGGTGGTGCCGGCCATCGCCACCCCGCGGCTGCAGGGCATGTTCGAGGCGGCCGGGTGGCAGGTCATCACGCTGAAGTACGGCTCGCTGCTCAGCGACCTGTTCGAGCGGCCGGGTGGAGACGCGCTGCGCGCTCGGATCGACTCGATGGTCAACCCCGAGTACCAGCGGCTGCTGCGGTGCGACGCGGCCGAACTGAGGCTCCGCCTGCCTGGCGCCGGCGACCGGTCGGCCGAGATCGACTCTCTCGTAGAGGGTCTGGACGACCACACCCTGTGGTCGGCGGTCCGCAACCTCGGCGGTCACGACCTCGGTGGCGTCCTCGCGGCTCTGGACGCCGTCGACGACACGCGTCCCACCGTGATCTTCGCCTACACGGTCAAGGGTCACGGGCTCGCGATGGAGGGGCACCCGCAGAACCACTCGTCGCTGCTCGGCGAGGTGCAGATGCGCGACCTGGCCGCCGCCTCCGGCACCGACCTGGACGACCCGTGGGCGCCGTTCCCGCAGGACTCGCCCGAGGCCGCCCTGTGCCGCGAGACAGCCGATCGGCTGCGGCGTCCGGACGTCCCGCAGGCGCCGGACTACGAGCTCCCCACCGACATGGGACGCACCCCGCACGGCCGGGCCACCACCCAGGCCGCCCTCGGTCGCACGCTGCTCGACGTCACCCGCGCGGCCCCCGAGGCCGCCGCCCGCGTCGTCACCGTCAGCCCGGACGTCAGCTCGTCGACCAACCTCGGCGGCTGGGTCAACAAGGTGGGCGTCTGGGCGCCGACCGAGCAGCAGGACTGGTTCGCCGACGACAGCGAGACGATCCTGCACTGGCGCGAGCGGCCCACCGGGCAGCACCTCGAGCTCGGCATCGCCGAGGTCAACCTGGTGAGCCTGCTCGGCGAGCTCGGCACCACCTGGAGCCGGTGGGGCCAGCCGCTGCTGCCCGTCGGTGTCGTCTACGACCCGTTCGTCGGGCGCGCCCTGGAGCCGTGGTCGTTCGGCATGTACGCCGGTGGACAGTCGATCCTGGCCGGCACCCCTGCCGGCGTGACGCTCGCGCCGGAAGGCGGTGCGCACCAGTCGGTCACGACGCCGTCGATCGGACTCGAGCAACCCGGGTGCGTCAGCTACGAACCGGCCTTCGCGCTCGAGGTCGAGTGGTGCCTGCTCGACTGCTTGGCGCGGCTCGGCCGGCCCGACGGCCGTTCGGCCTACCTGCGGCTGTCGACCCGTCCGGTGGACCAGACGCTCGCCGACGTCCCCACCGACAGCGCTGCGCGCGAGCGGCGCCGCCGGCTCGTCCTGGCCGGCGCCTACCGGCTGCGCACCGCTGCTGTCGCCGAGCGGCGGGTCACGCTCGTCACGATGGGTGCAGTGGTCACCGAGACCGTCGCCGCCGCAGCCCGGCTCGCCGAGCAGGGTGTCTCGGCCGACGTCGTCGTCGTCACCAGCCCGGACCTGCTGTTCCGCGCGCTGCAGGCGCGCGGCGGCCGTGGCGAGGGGTCGTCCTGGGTGCTGGAGCAGGCCCTCCCGGCCGACCGCGCCTTCCCGATGGTCACCGTGCTCGACGGGCACCCGCACACGCTGGCGTTCCTGGCCGGGGTACGGGGAGTGCCGGCCGGCCATCTCGGCGTCAGCGGGTTCGGGCAGTCCGGAGGGCTGGAGGAGGTCTACCACCTGCACGGGCTCGACGCCGACGCACAGGTCGCGGCGGCGCTCGACCTACTCTGAGCCTGCCCGAGGAGCGGTGGGTCAGGGCGGCCGGGCGCCTGACCCGGCGTCCCGGTCCCGAGCCCGGTCGAGGCCTCCGTCCCCCCGTCCCTGGCGTGATCGTGCCGCTCGTCACGTCGCCGCGCCGCGGGTACCCAGGTCTCGATCGGGTGACGGCGTGCTGTCGGGCCCGCGTGGGTGCGGTCGGCGGCGCATCATGGGTTGACCTCGTGGTGGCAGGCAGTGGCAGCGCGCGTCAGCAGGGTCGGGAGGTCGACATGTCCGAGCGGGACGACCGTGCGGTCGAGATCGCGCCGTTCAGCCGCGGCGGGGTGACCCTCGCCGGCTTCGTGGTGTCGGGTCGATGGCCGTGCACCACCCACGAGTGGGCACAGATGCTGACCCTGGCCGTGCGCCTTGCCGCCGTGCCGGGGATGGTCCCGGCCACCTCGGTGTTCCGCACCAGCGACGACCGCCCCGACTCCAGCGGCGGCATCCCCGATCCCGTCGGACTGGTCCTGCTGGCCGGCCCGGTGCTCGGCACCGGTGCGCCGTCCCCCGGAGCGCTCGCCCAGCCGCAGCCCGCAGCCCTGCTCCTGCTGCACCCGCCGGCGGAGTCGGTGCCCTCGACGCCCGAGTCGGCGGGCGCGGCGTCCGGCTGCGTGCTGCTGCCCGGTCTGCCGCACCTGGGCCTGGAGCACCGGGCGGCCTGGGTCGAGGCGGAGGCGGACGGGACGATCACCCGGCTGCTCAGCCAGGTGGGCGTCGACCCCGCGCACGACCCCGACACCGCCGTGCTGGCGATGCTGCTCGCCGCCTGAGCAGCGCGGACGACCGGCCCGGCTACGGTTGGGGCATGAGCAGCGCGACCCCCGCCGGCCCCTTCGACCCGGTCGACCCGCTGGACCTCGGCGACCAGCTGACCGCGGACGAGCGGTCCGTGCGCGACAGCGTCCGACGGTTCTGCGAGGACCGGATCCTGCCCGAGGTCGGGCAGTGGTTCGAGGACGGCGTGGTGCCCGAGATCCGTTCTCTCATCGCGGACTTCGGCTCCCTCGGTCTGCTGGGCATGCACCTCGAGGGCTACGGCTGCGCCGGCATGAGCGCGGTCGACTACGGACTGGCCTGCACCGAGGTGGAGGCGGCCGACTCCGGCATCCGGTCGATGGTCTCCGTCCAGGGGTCGCTCGCGATGTACCCGATCCACGCGTTCGGCAGCGAGGAGCACAAGCAGCAGTGGCTCCCGGGCATGGCCACGGGCGAGCTGATCGGGTGCTTCGGCCTCACCGAGCCCGACCACGGCTCCGACCCGGGGGGAATGCGCACACGGGCCCGCAAGGATCCCGGCGGCGACTGGGTGCTCGACGGCCGCAAGATGTGGATCACCAACGGCTCGATCGCCGACGTCGCGGTGGTCTGGGCCTCGACCGACGACGGCATCCGCGGGTTCGTCGTCCCGACCGGGACCCCAGGCTTCTCGGCCCCCGAGATCAAGCACAAGATGTCGATGCGGGCCTCGGTCACCAGCGAGCTGGTGCTGGACGGGGTGCGGCTCCCGGCCGAGGGGGTGCTCCCCGGCGTGCGTGGGCTGAAGGGTCCGCTGTCGTGCCTGTCGGAGGCCAGGTTCGGCATCATCTGGGGCTCGACCGGGGCGGCGCGCTCGGCGCTGGAGGCCGCCCGGCGCTACTCGATCGAGCGGGAGCAGTTCGGACGTCCGATCGGCGGGTTCCAGCTCACCCAGGCCAAGCTCGCCGACATGTCCCTCGAGCTGGCCAAGGCCCAGCTCCTCGCGCTGCACCTCGGTCGACTCAAGGACGCCGGGAGGCTGCGGCCGGAGCAGGTCTCCTACGGCAAGCTCAACAACGTCCGCGAGGCGCTGGAGATATGCCGCACCGCCCGGACCATCCTGGGGGCCAACGGCATCTCGTTGGAGTACCCGGTGATCCGGCACATGAACAACCTCGAGTCGGTGCTCACGTACGAGGGCACCGTCGAGATGCACACGCTGGTGGTGGGCCAGGCCCTCACCGGGCAGGCGGCGTTCCGCTGACGGCGCCGGCGCCGGCGCCGGCGCCGGCGCCCGCACCGCTGGCCGGGGCTGGCACCGGCCGGACCGGGACGGTGATCGCGTGCCTCGCGGTGCTGGCCGGCCACCCGGCGGGCGACGCCGTGGCATGGACGCGGGAGCACCACCGCCCGCACGCGGTCGAGACGCCGGGGCAGCGCCGCTGGGTGCTGCGGTTCGGCGAGCTCGTGGCAGAGCAGCCGCCCGGACGTCGTTGACAGGCCCCCCGGCCCGGTGGTGCAGTTCGGCCGTGGCGGCGACCGGGGTGGAGCTGAAGGTCCGGGACCTCGTGGAGCGGCACCGCCGCCCCGTCGGTCTCGCGGCTGCTGCCTGCTGCCTCGTCCTGGCCGCCGTGTGGCTCGTCGTCGTCCCGGAGAAGGTCGCGGTCTCGACCGGGGTGCAGGCGCTGGCGCTGCGGTACGGGCACGCGACGTGCTGGGCCTTCCTCGCCGTCGCCGCGACGCTGTACGCCTTCGGCGCGCCGCGCCGGTCGACGGCGACCGCCGCAGGGGTGGCGTTCGCCGCCTACGCCGTGTTCTTCGCGGCGACGGTGCTCTGACGTCGGGTCAGCCGACGAAGGCGGTCAGCCGCCTTCGCGGCGACGGTGCTCTGACGTCGGGTCAGCCGACGAAGGCGGTCAGCCGGTGGGCTCGGCCAGCTCCTGGTAGTCGGCCGCCGTGACGGGAGCGGTGGTGAGGACGCCGCCGGGCAGGGCCATCTCGACCGGGTCGCCGTCGTTCACGAGCTGCACGCTCTCGATCCCCGCCACCGACGTGAGCGTGAGCACCACCTGACCGAGAGCCAGCGGCACCTGGTCGGCCGCGAGCTCCCCGGCGTTGAGGCGCACCTCGACCCGCGCCGTCCCGACGTCGATCGAGACCAGCGACAGGTCCACCGCGGCACCGAGGGCGCTGGCCAGGCCTGCGGCCCGCTCCTCGTCCGTGGGCCCGGCCTGCAGCCGCGAGAGCGCCTGCTCGGCCATCTGGGTGGAGGACCCGGGCTCCACCGGCGTGGGGGCGGCGAGCAGCACCCCGCCCTCGCCGAGCAGGTAGACGGGCGTGGTGGCGACCTGCTCGGGCACGTCCCCCTCGGACGAGGCGACCAGCGGGTCGACCGCAGGGCTGAGCAGCCCGTACGGCACCTCGGACGGCTCGATCTCGGCCGGTCGGGTCGACCCGGGTGCCCCGCACCCCGCGAGCAGCGCCCCGACCAGCGCCCCGACCAGCACCCCGACCAGCACCCCGGCCGGCGCCCCGGCCAGGCGGGCGCCCGGCATCCGCCCCGCCCTCATCGCGACGCCCCCTGCTCCAGCGGCAGCCGCAGGACGAACCGGGCCCCGCCGCCCGGGGCGTCCTCCACGTGCACCGAGCCGTGATGGGCCCGCATCGTCTCGGCCACCAGGCTGAGCCCGAGGCCGGTACCCGGGAGCGACCCGCGCGACCCGCCCCGGACGAAGCGCTCGAAGATCCGCTCGCGCTCCCCGGGCGCGACGCCCGGGCCGGCGTCGTCGACGACGAGCACCACCTGGCACCCCTCGCCGGCGTCGTCGCGGCCGACCTCGACGGTCACCACGCCTCCGCCGTGCCGGTCCGCGTTGTCGAACAGGTTGACCATCGCCCGGGCCATCTGCAGCTTGTCGACGCCGACCGGGAGCGGGTCGGACGAGCCGGGAGCGAGCAGCTCGGCCGAGCGACCGCTGGTGACCAGCGCCTCGCCGGCCAGCTCGCGGGCGTCGACCACCTGCCGGTCCCGGGCAGAACCGTCGTGCACGGCGTCCAGCCGTCCCAGCTCGAGCAGGTCGTCGACCACGTGGCGGAACCGGCGGACCTCGGCGGCCACGAGGTCGACGACCTCGCGGGTGCGCTCGGGCAGCTCGTCGCGACGGCGCTCCAGCAGCTGCACGCTGGTCGTCAGGGTGGTGAGGGGCGAGCGGAGCTCGTGGCTGACGTCGGCCGTGAAGCGGGCGTCGCGGTCGATCCGCTCGGTGAGGGCGTCGACCATGGCGTTGAAGGACCCGACCAGGGTCACCAGGTCGGGGTCCTCGGTGGCCGCCAGCCGCTTGGACAGGTCGCCGGACGCGACCCGGGCGGCCGTGCCGGCGATGCCGTCGAGCGGGGCCACGACCCGGCCGGCCGCCCAGCGACCGAGGACCGCGGCGGCCACGACGGTCAGCGCCGCGAAGGCGGCGAGCACCCAGGCGAGCGTGGCGAGGGTCCGCTGCAGCTCGGGGGTCGCGCTCACCTCGAAGAACTGGGCATCGACCGCCGGGATCGGCACGCCCGTGGCGACGAAGGCGCCGTCGGCCGAGTCGCCCCACTGCAGCGCGGGGACGCCGTCCCCGACCGTCTGCAGCAGCTCGGCAGGGACGACCTCGCGGGTCTGGGTCAGCGAGCTCGAGTACCACTCCTCCCCCCGACGGACGAAGATGGTGGAGTCGGCCGGGGGAGAGACGGACCCGAGGACGTCGCTGACCTGGCGCCCGGAGGTGAGCATGCCGTCGCGCACGAACGAGGCGTCGGCGAAGGCCTGCTGGCGGGCGACGAGCTCGCGCTGGCCGACGAGGTACTCCCGGGCCACCGCGTAGGTGCCGAGCGACATCACGCCGGCGAGCAGCATGCCCCCGACCGCGAACGCCAGCGTGATCGTGCGCCGCAGCCCGCGGGGCCGCCGGTTCACTGCGGGTCCAGCCGGTACCCGAGCCCGCGGACGGTGACCACCAGCCGGGGGTCGGACGGGTCCTGCTCGACCTTGGTGCGCAGCCGGCGGACGTGGACGTCGACGATGCGCTCGTCACCGAAGAAGCCGCGGTCCCAGACGCTGCGCAGCAGCGCCGCACGGCTCAGCACCCGGCCGGGCGGTGACGCGAGCTCGACCATCAGCCGGTACTCGGTGACCGTCAGCTGGACGTCGGCGCCCTGCCGGGTCACGCGCCCGGCGGTCTGGTCCAGCACCAGACCGGCGCCGGCGTCCAGCGCCCGGCCGCCGGGCGGCTCCGACACGGCGGACGAGACCGAGCCCACCCGCGCCCCCCGCCGGCGCAGCGCACGCAGCCGGGCTGTGACCTCCTTGAGCTCGAACGGCTTGGTGACGTAGTCGTCGGCGCCGGCCTCGAGGGCGGCCACGATGTCGTGGGTGTCGTTCCGGGCGCTCAGCACGATCACCGGCACGTCGTGGGTGACGCGCGCCGTGCGGATGAAGGTGTACCCGTCCATCCCGCCGAGCATGAGGTCGACCAGCATGAGGTCGACCTCGGCGCCGGCCAGGTGCGCGAGGGCCTCCTCGGCGCTCGGGACGGCCACGACGTCGTAGCCCTCGTCGAGGAGCGCCAGGCGCAGCGCGGTGCGGATTCCGTCATCGTCCTCGACGACCATCAACCGGGCTGCCACCTCGTCATCGTGCCACCCGGCCCGCCGACCCCCGACCGCGTCGACGCCGGGACGGCCATTCGTCACACAACCGCAAACTTCCTGCTGGAGGGGATGACACATGGCGCAGGCACCCTGGTCGTCATGAGCAGCGAGGCGATGGTCCACCCCGGCGACGTCCGCGGCGACGTCCTCCTGCGGGTCGCCGACGACCAGCCGGTCGACGCCCTGAGCGTGCTGCGGCCCCGGCTGCGGGCGCACGCGGCCGCCGGTGGCCGCGTCGCCGTGGTCGACGTCAGCGCCCTCAGCCGGGTGTCGTCGTCGACCCTCACCGGCCTGCTCGTCACCAAGCGCCGGTGCCGCGCGCTCGGGGTACGTCTCGAGGTGAGGGGCGCGGCGCCGGCGATCCACCCGGTGCTGTACCGGGCCGGGCTCGTCGACGACCCGGCGGGGGGCGGACGGTGACCACCCTGGCGACCGGGCCGGTCGGCACGATCGACCTCGCCGGAGGCTGGTGCACCCGCACCGTGTGCACCTCGACCGGCTACCTCGGCACCCGGCACGAGGCCGAGGGCCTCAGCGTCGTGCTCGGCGACTGCGTCAAGGAGCACCGGCAGGACTCAGGCGGCTCCACCACGGTCTGGTTCGGTCCGGACGGGGACGTGGCCATCTCCTGCCTCTCGGCCCCCCCGGCGCTGTGCGTCGGCCGCCGGGAGACCAGGCTCGTGCCCGCCCTGCCGTTCTGCCGGGAGGAGCTGCGACTGGAGCCCGACGACGTGCTCGTGGTGTGCTCGGCCGACGTGCTCGAGCACCTCGACCACGGCCTTCCCCACCTCGTGCAGATCAGCGCCGGCATGGCCGACCCGTTCGACCGCGCCCACGCACTCGCGTCCGACATCGGGGCAGCCACCCCGGCCGGTGCGGCCGTGGTCGCCGTGTGGGCACCCACGACCAGCACGACCCGCAGCACGACCACCGAGGAGGACAGCCCATGATCAGCCCGTCGTTCGTCGAAGAGGTCGAGCGGCAGCGCGGAGCCGCGCGCGCCGACCTCGCCACCGCCCTGGTCGCCGGGGACGACTCCGCCGCGGTCGCCGCGCGGGCCCGTCTCGCCGACCTGGACGACATCCTCGCCCGTACCGTCGAGGGTCCGTTGCTGGTCGCCTGAGGGGATCCTGGTCACGGCACGGACCACCGGTTGAGGGGCCGGTGTGTCCGTGCCGTGGCCGGGCCCGTGACCTGAGGGCGTCAGTCCGCGGCGGCGGCGGGGAAGTCGCCTGCCTCGGCCCGGGTGCGCCGCAGCAGCGCGTACAGCTCGTCGGCGTGAGCGGTGCTGGCCTCGTCCAGGAAGAAGTCGTTGTCCTGCAGGGCCTTGGTCGCCCGGGTCACGACGTCCTTGCCCGAGTCGGTGAGCTCGGCGAGAGTGCGACGCCGGTCGGCGGTGTCCGGCACGCGCCGCACCAGCCCGCCTGCCTCGAGCCGGTCGATCGCGTTGGTCACCGACGTCGGGTGCACCATCAGCCGCTCGCCGATCTTCGACAGCGCAAGCCGTCCGGTACGACTGAAGGTCAGCAGCACGAGCACCTCGTAGCGCGCGAAGGTGATGCCGAACGGCTTGAGTGAGGCGTCGATCCGGCTGAGCAGCATCTGCTGCACCCGCATCACCGACGTCACGACCTTCATCGCCGTGGCGTCGCCGAAGTGCTCCTCCCAGAGTTCAGCAGCACGGTCGATCGGGTCGAACGGCAGCCGCGGCGCGTCCGGCGACGTGCTCACCCCGCCGACCCGTAGACCCGCGTCACGCGCAGTCGCAGCACCAGCCGGCCCTCGGTGACCATCGCGGCCCTGTACTCCTCCCAGTCGGGGTGCTCCCCGGCCAGGGTCCGGTACAGGTCGACCAGGTCGTCGGCGGTCGCATCGTGCGGGTCGGTCGTCACCGGCGACAGCTCTGCCTCGGCCTCGGCCACGGCGTACTGCCAGACGCTGTCGCCCATCACGAGGTAGCTCGCGCGCGGGTCCTTGCGCAGGTTGCGGGTCTTCGCCCGGCTGTCGGTCACCGAGATCCGCAGCACGCGCTCCCTGGTGTCGAAGGCGTGAGCCACGACGGACAGCTGCGCGCGGCCGTCGCGCTTGGTGGTCGTCAGGACGCCCTTGCGCCCCGGTACGGCCAGGACGTCGAGCAGCGCCTGGTCCTCGATCCGCTCGGTCATACGACCACCCTAGGCATCCGGGGTGCCGTCGCCCTGTCGGTGCCGGGCCAGGATCGCCTCACCCAGCGCCGCCGCCTCCTCGCGCACCTCGGGCGGTTCGAGCACCTCCCACCCGAACGGCGCCCCGGCGAGGTACCCGACCAGCCAGCGCGGGGTCGCGGCACCGAGCTCCACGAGGCAGGAGCCCGTGTCGTCCGGGTCGTCGACGACCCGCCCCACGGTCCGCGGCACGAAGCCACGCACCTGCTCGGGCGGCGAGTCCAGCCGCACCCGGGCCTGCAGCTCGTAGGGCCCGATCGACGAACCGTGGGCGACCAGCTCCAACGGGTCCGGGGGATCGTCGTGGTGGAAGGGCCGCCCGGTTGCGTGCGCGGAGACCACGCGGTCGAGCCGGTAGGTGCGCCAGGCATCGCGATCGACGTCGAAACCGACCAGGTACCAACGTCTTCCGGCGTGCACCAGCCGCAACGGCTCGACCTCGCGCTCGATCCGGGTGCCGTGCGCGGTCGTGTAGTCGATCCGGACGGCGACGTGCCCGCGGCAGGCGTGGGCCAGGACGAGCAGGGTGTCGGTGTCGATCGCGTCCAGCGCCGGGCCGGGCAGCCGCACCGTGGCCTCGTCGACCGCCCCGACCCGCGCGGCCAGGGCGGCGGGGAGCACCTGCTGCAGCTTCGCGAGCGCGGTGACCAGGGCGTCCTCGAGCCCCGGCGCCGACCCGCCCGCCGCCGCCCGCAGCGCCAGCACCACCGCGACCGCCTTGTCGTCGTCCAGCACCAAGGGTGGCAGGGCGTCGCCGCGCCGCCAGCGGTAGCCGCCTGCCGGGCCGGGCTCGGCCTGCACCGGGTAGCCGAGGTCGCGCAGCCGGGCCACGTCGCGGCGCACGGTCCGGGTGGTGACGCCGAGCCGGTCGGCCAGCTCATCGCCCGTCCAGACCGGACGCCGGGGCAGCAGCGCCAGCAGCCGGAGCAGGCGGGTCGAGGTGGTCACGGGCCCATCCTCCCGAACATCGTGCGAGATCGCGGACCGATACTGTCCGCATCTGTCATTACCGTCCCGGACATGACCGAGCCGACGAGCACCGACGCACCCGCCGAGCAGCAGGACGGGCCGCTCCTCGTCCGGCACTACGCGCACCGTCCCGAGCGGCTGCGTCCCCTGCTGGCGCTGTGGGACACCTCCGTCGACGAGCTGTTCGCCCGGCTCGAGGGCGTCGAGGACACCGAGTGGACCTGGGAGCCCGGACCGGGTGCGAAGACCGTGCGCCGGGTCGACGAGACCTGGCAGCACGACCCGATGGGCCCGTTCGGCGGTCCGCCGGGAGTCCGGGCCCTGGCCTGGACCGCCGGTCACCTCGCCGAGATGGGCCTGCTGCGATCCGACTGGACGACCGGGACGCACAGCCTCGAGGCCGACGGTTCGCCCTGGCCCGGCACCGCCGCCGAGGGACTGGCGTTCCTGCGGAGGGGGCTGGACGCCTGGCGGCAGACCCTCGATGAGGTCGACGACGACGACCTCGACACGGTGGGCCGCAGCGCCTTCCCGCACGGGCTCGACCCCCACCTGCCGCTGGTCGACATCGCCTGGTGGAACACCCGCGAGCTGGTGCACCACGCCGCCGACCTCGCCACCGTCCGCGACCTCTACGCCGTGACGCACAGGGCCTGACGACGCCCGATCCGAGACCCGAGGAGAGCCATGACCGAGCAGCAGTGGCCGGAGACGACCTACCGACCCGCTCCCGACGGGGGGGCGGCCGAGCCGGTCTTCACCCAGACCACCGTGGACTGCGACGACCCGCACGCGCAGGCGGCCTTCTGGGCCGCGGCGCTGGGCTACCTGAGGGAGGACCCGCACGCCCTCGTCGAGGCTGTGGTCGCCGCGGGCTACGCCGACCGCGAGCACGACGTCGTCGAGGTCGACGGGCGGCTGGCGTTCCGCACGATGACCGGCATCCTGCACCCGGCCCATCAGCTGGTCCGGCACCATCGGCTGACCCCTGTCACCGGACACTCACTGGACGCAGAACAGGTTGCCCTCCGGGTCGGCCATCGTGGTGTGGAAGCCGCCCGGCTCGTCGACCCGGTAGCACTCGG
>JBBQSN010000053.1:0-19926 GCA_038213835.1 Actinomycetales bacterium | reverse complement strand
CCGAGTGCTACCGGGTCGACGAGCCGGGCGGCTTCCACACCACGATGGCCGACCCGGAGGGCAACCTGTTCTGCGTCCAGTGAGTGTCCGGTGACAGGGGTCAGCCGATGGTGCCGGACCAGCTGATGGGCCGGGTGCAGGCGGCGGGACGGTTCGTGGGTCGCGGGCTCGACCCCGTGGGGGCGGTAGTCGGTGGCCTGGTCGGCGCGGCGGTCGGGCTGGAGCCGGTGTTCTACCGGGGCGGTCGCGGTCGTCGTCGTCGACCGGCTCTTCTCGCTGCGCGTGGTCACGCCCGAGGCGGCCCGCGTGGCGCAGGAGGAGGCCGACCGGGCCGAGCGCGAGCTCGCGGGGACGACCGCGGCGCCGCCGTGAGGACTACCGTGGGCAGGGCGTCGCACGGTGGCCTCTGAGCCCCGTCAGGCGTTGGAGCACACGATGTCCGACAAGTCCCCGCGCAGCACCAGCTCGAAGAAGTCCGGCAAGTCCCTGAAGGAGAAGCGGGCGGACAAGAAGTCGAAGACCTCCGGCTCGAACAGCCACGACCAGGTGGCCGAGTCCCGCAAGCGCTGACCCCTTGTGGTGCGGTGCCGGCGTGATTCACTAGGACGTCCTAGTAGTTGCTGAGCGGAGTCCGTCATGAGCACGCCCGACCTGCACGTCCCGGTGAACCCGGTGCGGTTCCTCACCGCCGCCGCGCTGTTCGACGGCCACGACGCCTCGATCAACATCATGCGGCGGATCCTGCAGAGCCAGGGGGCCGAGGTGGTGCACCTCGGTCACAACCGCTCGGTCGACGAGGTGGTCGACGCCGCGATCTGCGAGGACGTGCAGGGCGTGGCGATCTCGTCGTACCAGGGTGGGCACGTGGAGTACTTCGAGTACCTCGTCGACCTGCTGTCCGAGCGCGGCGCGGGGCACGTCCAGGTGTACGGCGGGGGTGGGGGCGTGATCGTGCCCGCCGAGATCGCCCGGCTGCGCGCGCACGGTGTGCGCATCTTCTCGCCCGAGGACGGCCAGCGGCTCGGGCTCGCCGCGATGGTCAACACGATGGTGGCCGGCTGCGACACCGCACTGGCCGAGCAGCCGCCGGCGTCCTGGGACGGGCTGCTCACCGGCGACCGCCTCACCCTCGCCCGGGCGCTGACGATGGCCGAGGTCGGTGCGCTGCCCGACCAGGCCAGGACGCTCGTGGACGGGGTCGCTCGTGACGTGCCTGTGCTGGGCATCACGGGCACCGGCGGGTCGGGCAAGTCCTCGCTCACCGACGAGCTGCTGCGTCGGTTCCGTCTCGACCAGGGCGGCAAGGTCCGGATCGCCGTGCTGGCGGTCGACCCCACTCGCCGCCGCGGTGGTGGCGCGCTGCTCGGCGACCGGATCCGGATGAACTCGATCACGGGGGACGGTGCCGCCTCGGTCTTCTTCCGCTCGATGGCCACCCGCGGCGCCACGGGCGGGCTGCCCGAGCACCTCGACGACGTCGTGGCCGTGTTGAGGGCCTCGGGCGTCGACCTCGTGGTCGTCGAGACCCCCGGCATCGGCCAGGGCGACGCTGCGATCGTGCCGTTCTGCGACACCGCGCTCTACGTCATGACGCCGGAGTACGGCGCCTCGTCCCAGCTCGAGAAGATCGACATGCTCGACTTCGCCGACGCCGTGGCAATCAACAAGTTCGAGCGGCGTGGCGCCGAGGACGCCCGGCGCGACGTCGCCCGGCAGCTGGTGCGCAACCGGGAGGCCTTCGGCTCCGGACCGGACGAGATGCCCGTGTTCGGGACGTCCGCCGCCACCTTCAACGACGACGGGGTCACGGCCCTGTACCGCTTCGTCCGCGACGAGCTGGTCGGCCACGGCCTGCGGCTCGACGACGGGCAGCTGCCGGCGGTCGAGGGCAAGGTCTCGACCAGCACGCACCCGGTCATCCCGCCCGCACGGGTGCGGTACCTCTCTGACATCAGCGAGGCGGTGCGCGGGTACCACCGCACGACCGACGAGCAAGTGCGCGCCGCTCGCCGCGCCTGCCAGCTGCGTTCCGCCGGAACAGCTCTCGACGAGGCCGGCGCCGATCGCGGCGGGCTCGACGGCGTGCTCGCCGCGGCCGAGGCAGCGGTCGACGTCTCGACCCGTGCGCTGCTGCAGGGGTGGCCGGAGACGGTGCGCGACTACGCGGGCGAGGAGCTCGTGGTCACCGTGCGCCAGCGCGAGATCCGCACCACGCTGCAGCGGCTGACCCTGTCGGGCAACCCGGTGCGGCGCGTGGCGCTGCCGCGTACGACTGAGGACGGCGAGATCGTCCGCTTCCTGCGCTCGGAGAACCTCGCGGGCCACTTCCCCTACACCGCAGGCGTCTTCGCGTTCAAGCGGGAGGGTGAGGACCCGGCCCGGATGTTCGCCGGCGAGGGCGACGCGTTCCGCACCAACCGCCGATTCCAGTACCTGTCCGGCGACAGCGAGGCGACCCGGCTCTCGACCGCGTTCGACTCGGTGACGCTGTACGGGTTCGACCCCGGCACCCGTCCCGACATCTACGGCAAGGTCGGCACGTCCGGCGTCTCGATCGCCACCCTCGACGACATGAAGGCGCTCTACGACGGCTTCGACCTCACCTCGCCGACCACCTCGGTCTCGATGACGATCAACGGCCCGGCGCCGACCATCCTGGCCTTCTTCCTGAACGCGGCGATCGACGCCGAGCTGACGAAGTTCGTCGCCGCAGAAGGACGCGCGCCGACCGACGAGGAGAAGGCAGTGGTGCGGGCGCGCACCCTCGCCACGGTGCGCGGCACGGTCCAGGCCGACATCCTCAAGGAGGACCAGGGCCAGAACACCTGCATCTTCTCCACCGAGTTCTCGCTGCGGATGATGGCCGACATCCAGGAGTGGTTCATCCAGGAGCAGGTGCGCAACTTCTACTCGGTCTCGATCAGCGGGTACCACATCGCCGAGGCCGGGGCGAACCCCATCAGCCAGCTCGCGTTCACGCTGGCCAACGGGTTCACCTACGTCGAGTCCTACCTGGCGCGCGGGATGGCGATCGACGACTTCGCGCCGAACCTGTCGTTCTTCTTCTCCAACGGCATGGACGCCGAGTACACCGTGATCGGACGGGTGGCCCGCCGGATCTGGGCGGTGGCGATGAGGGACCGCTACGGCGCCAACGACAGGTCGCAGAAGCTGAAGTACCACGTGCAGACCTCGGGTCGTTCTCTGCACGCGCAGGAGATGGACTTCAACGACATCCGCACGACGCTGCAGGCGCTCTGCGCGATCTACGACAACGCGAACTCGCTGCACACCAACGCCTACGACGAGGCCGTCACCACCCCCACCGACCACTCGGTGCGGCGTGCGCTGGCGATCCAGATGATCATCAACCGCGAGTGGGGCCTGTCGCTCAACGAGAACCCGCTCCAGGGCTCGTACGTCGTGGAGGAGCTCACCGACCTGGTCGAGGAGGCCGTGCTCGCCGAGTTCGACCGGATCACCGAGCGCGGTGGCGTGCTCGGTGCGATGGAGACCGGCTACCAGCGCGGTCGCATCCAGGACGAGTCGATGCTCTACGAGCAGCGCAAGCACGACGGGTCCCTGCCGCTGGTCGGCGTCAACACCTTCCTGGACCCGCACCCGTCCGCGGAGCCGCACGAGATCGAGCTGGCCCGCGGAACCGAGGCCGAGAAGCAGTCGCAGCTCGACCGGCTCGCCGGCTTCACCACCCGGCACCACGACGTGGCCGAGCAGGCCCTGGTGCGGCTGCGCGAGGCGGCCACGACGGGCGAGAACCTGTTCGGGGTGCTCATGGACGCCGCGCGGGTCTGCTCCCTGGGCCAGGTCACGGAGGCGTTCTTCGAGGTGGGCGGGCAGTACCGGCGCTCGGTCTGACCTCCGATCAGCCCCGCGACCCGATCGTGACGAGCCGATCGGGAACCAGTCGCGTCCCCCGCGCATCCGACCCGCAATGACGAGGTGCCGTGGACAGGGGCTGGGATGCGCAAGCAGGTGCTGTGGGTGGGGGCGTTGGGCGTGGCGCTGTTCGCCGCCGGGTGCGGCGGGACCGAGGAGCCCGCCAGCGCGGGCTGGATCGGCGGGGAGCCGTCCTGGGAGGCGGGCGGCGGTGCCGGTGGCGACGAGATGGCCGAGTCCGGGGTCGCGGCACCGGGGGTCGCAGCCGACCGGGCAACCGGATCCGGTGAGATCGCCCCCGCCCCGCCCGTGGAGGGACTGCGGGCCGGCAGCGTCGACGACAACGCCGACTACGCCGGGTTCCTGGAGTACCTCGACCGGATCAGCAGCGCGGGCGTCGTCACCCGCGACTTCGACGCCGCCGGACGGGTGCTGGTGCGGGTGGTCGGCAGCGACGGGCTGCCGCTGCCGGGCGAGGTGATCGAGGTCCGGGCCGGGGGAGAGGTGGTCGGCTCGCTGCGCACCACCGCCGACGGCACCGCGCGGTTCTGGCCGGGCCTGTACGGCCAGGCCGGCGCCGACGGCTTCGAGCTCACCGCCGCCGGTGAGACCGCCTCTGCCGCAGCGGGCGACGAGGTGACCATGACCGCGAACAGGTCCGGGGGCAGGCAGGGGCCGATGGCGGTCGACGTGATGTTCCTGCTGGACTCGACCGGCTCGATGGGTGACGAGATCGACCGGCTGAAGCAGACCATCGACTCGGTCGCCGGCCGCGTGGCGGAGCTGGAGGGGAGCCCCGACGCCCGGTTCGGCATGTCCCTGTACAGGGACGAGGGCGACGAGTTCGTCACCTCGACCTACGACCTCACGGGCGACCTCGCGGCGTTCCGCTCGGCGCTGGATGCCGTCCGCGCCGACGGTGGTGGTGACTACCCGGAGGCGATGGACGAGGGTCTCGCCGACGCGCTGGCAGAGCCGAGCTGGCGCGACCCGGCCCACACCGTCCAGCTGGTGTTCCTCGTCGCCGACGCCCCGCCGCAGGTGGGTCGGCAGGTGCAGCAGGCGTACCCGGCCAGCGTGGTCGACGCCATCGGCCGCGGTGCGAAGATCTTCCCGATCGCGTCGTCGGAGAGCGACGACCAGGCCGAGGCCGTCTTCCGGCAGGTCGCCGCCGGCACCGGCTCGCGGTTCGTGTTCCTGTCCTACGGGGCCGGTGGAGCCGCCACCGGGGAGGGCAGCGACATCACCACCACCGACTACGAGGAGCTCTCGCTCGACGACCTCGTGGTCCGGCTGGTGGCCGAGGAGCTGGCGGCCCTGAACGGCCAGGAGCCGGTCGTCCCGACAAGGCCGACCACCGCCCCGAGCACGCCGCCGGACCAGTAGGAGCGGTCCTGGTGCACGGCGTGCCGTCGTCGGGTGCCCCTCGACCGGCAGGATGCCACGCAGATGCAGGAGCCGACTGGACGCCGTGCGCTCGTGACCCGTCCGGCTGGCAGGATCGCCCGGTGAGAGTCGTGAGCCTGGTGCCGTCCCTGACCGAGGCGGTGGCCGTCACCTCGCCCGAGCTGCTGGTGGGGTGCACCGACTGGTGCACGCACCCGGCCGACCTCGCCGAGCGCGGCGTCGTGCGGGTGCGCGGCACCAAGAACCCGGACGTCGAGGCGGTCCTGGCCCTGCGTCCTGACCTGGTGCTGGCGAACGAGGAGGAGAACCGTCCGGTCGACCTGGACGCGCTGCGAGCCGGCGGGCTCGAGGTGCTGGTGACCGACGTGCGCACCGTGCCGCAGGCGCTGACCGAGCTCGACCGCGTGCTCACCGCCTGCGAGCTGGTACGCCCGGCCTGGCTGGACGAGGCCGAGAAGGCCTGGGAAGCAGCGCTTCCTGTCGATCCGACCCGCCGACTGACTGCTGTGGTGCCCATCTGGCGGCGTCCGTGGATGGCGCTCGGCCGTGACACCTTCGCCGGCGACGTGCTCGCCCGCCTCGGCGTCGACCACGTGCTGGCCTGGGACCCCGAGCGCTACCCGCGGTTCGACCCCGATCAGCTGCCGGCGCTCGACGTCGTGGTGCTGCCCGACGAGCCCTACCTGTTCACAGCCGACGACGGTCCGGAGGCCTTCGCGGCGCCGGCCGCGCTCGTCGACGGCCGGTCGCTGACCTGGTACGGCCCCGCCATGGTCCAGGCGCCGGGTCGCTTGACCCGGGCCTTGCGGTCCGTACTGGACGCCTGAGCGGCCCACGTCACGTGACGAAGCGTCACTTCACGTGACGCGCAGGCCACGTGAGGTCGGCGATCGCCGCGTGGGACGTGGCCGACGAGCAGGGGACGGTAAGGGTCAGCCGCGCTCGCCGAGGGCCATGGGCTCGTCGGCGGACTCCTCGGTCGCGGCGCCGGCGCCGGTCTCGCAGGACGCGGCGTCGGTGGCCGTCTGCTCCTCGGCCGGCAGCTGGATCGCCAGGGCGGCGGACGGGGCCGCACCGGACAGCGTCTGCAGCATCTGCCGGACGTCGGTGAGCTGGGCGTTGATCGAGTCGCGGTGGGAGGTGGCAGCGGACAGCTCGCGCTCGGACTCCTTGCGGACCCGGTCGGCGCGGTTCTTGGCGGAGGCGATCAGGCCGTCGGCCTGCTGGCGGGCGTCGGCGAGCAGCTGCTCGGCGTCGCGCTGGGCGTCGGCGGCGGCTTGGTCCGCCTCGGTGCGGGCGGACTCGGTACGGTCCTGGGCGTCGCGCAGCGCGGCGTCGGCAGCCTCGGACTGCGTGCTGAAGTGGACCTCGGCGCGCTGGCGGTGCTCGGCCAGCGTGGTCTCGAAGTCGGCGGCGCCGGCCGCGGCGGCGGCGCGCTGCTGCTCGTAGAGCGCCTCGGTCTCCTCGCGGCGGGCCGAGGCCGCGCGAGCCGCTCCGTCGAGCAGCTCGTCGGCCTGGTGCTGGGCGTTCTCGATCATCCGGGCGGCCTGGTCGTCGGCGGCCGAGCGGGTGTCGGTGGCGTACCGGTCGGCCTCCTCGCGCAGGGCGGCGGCCTGGGTCTCGGCGTCCAGCCGGAGCCCGGAGACGGACTCGGTGGCCGAGCGGCGGATGTCGTCCGCCTCGGCGCGGGCCAGGCCGAGGATCTCCGCGATCCGTCCGCCGAGGTCCTCGAACGTCGAGGCCTGCGCCTCGGCGGGCCGCGACCGGGTGGCGGCCAGGGCCTCGTCGCGCTCATGTGTCAGCCGCGACACCGCGCCCTGCAGGTCATCGGCCGCGGCGCGCTGCTGCTGCAGCTCCCCCTGCGCCGATCGCAGCGCGTGGCCGAGCTCGGCGAGCCGCTGGTCGACCTGCGTGGGCTCGTAGCCGCGCAAGACGGAACGGAATCGGGGCGTCTCGGTCATGTCGTCCTCTGGTGATGAAGGTGCTGGTCGGTCCGGGGGGTCTCGGGGTCGAGGTCGAGCGGAGCCGATCCCCCGGGGGCAGCACCCTGCGGCAGTCGGGTGGTGACCTGCACCTGCCCACCCTCGCAGACCTGCGGCGGACCCGTCCACGAACCGCACGAACCGCACCCCCACGAACCGGACCAGACCGTGACACCGGGTGACCTCCGGCCGTCCGTGACGTCAGGGGGTGTTCACCCGGATGTCCTCGACGACCTGAAGGACCTCGGGGTACTGCTCGGCGGACGCGCTGAACTCGACGTAGACGTGGACGCGGGGCTCCTCGCCGCCCGCGGGATCGTAGACGCGGCTCATCCGGACCCGCTGGAAGTCAGGTCGGTAGGGGTCCTGGTCCTGCGACAGCAGGGTGCCGGGATCGACGAGCGCGTAGCCGTCGTCCTCGCTGCGCACACCCCGCAGCAGGGCCCACTCGGTCTGGTCGCAGGGTCCGCGGCAGGACATCACCTCGATCAGCCCGCTGGCCGCGGTCCGGGTGGGGTCCGCGGCGACGGCCTGGAAGTCCATGCAGAGGTACAGGACGCTGTCCCGCTCCTCGACCGAGCGCACGCACTGCCAGCCGTCCGGCACCCGGAACGGGAAGGGCAGGCCGGCGAGCCGCTGCTCGACGGTGACGTCGTCCTCGCCGAACTGCTCGCCGCCGAGCCCGGGGCCCTGGGCCAGGGGCTGCTCGGGCACCTGGGAGCCTGGCTCGCCACCGGCGCTGTTGCTCGGGCCGGGCGAACCGCTGCCGCTGGGGCCCGTGCCGGACGGCGAGGTCGTCGGGCTGCCGGAGGGCGACGGCGTCGGGGACTGCGTCCCGGACGGTGCCGGCGACTGCGTGCCGGACTGGCCGGGCTCCGGTCCCCCTCCGCCGCGCGGCCAGCAGGCCGACAGGAGCAGGAGCAGGACCAGCACCAGCGCCACGACCAGCGCGATCCACCACCAGCGACGCCACGACGGCTGCCGCTCGGGCGTGGGGACGGTGATGACCGACGGCGGCGGCAGCACCGGGTACGCGGACCCCGCGCCGGACCAGTGGGGGGAGAAGTCCGGGCCGGCGACGGACGTGCCGTCAGCGCCGGGCGGCGTGGCCGACTCGAGCAGCGGCCGGGCCAGCGCGGGGCCGGAGCCGGACGCGAGCGCGACCCACGCCAGCGGGCCGGACCCGCTCGCCTCCACCACACGGCCGGGCTGCTCGCGACCGAGGGTCTCGGCGGCGGCGGCGAACCGGTCGCGGGCGGCGGGGTCGGACGCCGGCCCGGGGGCAAGCAGCACCAGCTCGACCTCGCGGCCGGAGGGGTCACGTCCGCTCAGGACCTGCCCGGTGGTGTCGTGGTGCCAGCGGCCCGTGACCGCGTACGGCCCGAGCACGTGCGGGGTCGCGGTCTGTGCCCGCACCCCGGTCGGCACCCCGGACGCGGTCGCCGCCCCCTTCTCGTCCACGCTCCATCAGACCACAGCGGGCACCGAGGGGGACTCCCCACCGCCTCCCTGCGCGAGGTGGTGGAATGGCGGGGTGATCCCGGACAGCACGGACGAATCCTCCGACCGGTCGCGGCTGCCCGACGCGCTGCGCAAGGGCTCCGAGCCGCCGCGAGCCGAGCGCGACGACGTCGCCGCCCTGCAGCAGGCGGTGCGCGGCGTCTCGCACGTCGTCGTGGGCCAGCACCAGATGGTCGAGCGGCTGATGGTCGCCCTCCTGGCCCGCGGTCACTGCCTGCTCGAGGGCGTCCCGGGGGTGGCCAAGACGCTGGCGGTGCGCACGTTCGCCACCGTCGTCGGCGGGTCGTTCGCCCGGCTGCAGTTCACGCCCGACCTCGTCCCGTCCGACATCGTCGGGACCCGGATCTACAAGCCGAGCACCGAGGCCTTCGACACCGAGCTCGGGCCGGTGTTCGTCAACTTCGTGCTGGCGGACGAGATCAACCGGGCACCGGCCAAGGTGCAGGCGGCGATGCTCGAGCTGATGGCCGAGCACCAGGTCTCGCTCGGCGGCCGCTCCTACCCGCTGCCGGAGCCGTTCACGGTGATCGCCACCCAGAACCCGCTGGAGTCCGAGGGCGTCTACCCGCTTCCCGAGGCGCAGCGCGACAGGTTCCTGCTCAAGGTCGACGTCCCCCTGCCCCGGGCGCACGAGGAGGCCGAGATCCTGCGGCGGATGAGCGTCGACCCGCCCGTGGCCTACCAGGTCCTCGGCGTGGAGCAGGTGCTGCGGCTGCAGCACGCCGCGGACCACGTCTACGTGCACCCGCTGGTCAGCGACTACGTCGTGCGGCTCGTGATGTCCACGCGGGCGCCGGTCGAGTACGGCCTGGCGGACCTGCGCCACGTGCTCGAGGTCGGCGCCTCGCCTCGGGCCACCCTCGGCCTGGTGGCCGCCGCCCGCTCGATGGCACTGCTGCACGGGCGCGACCACGTGCTGCCCACCGACGTCCAGGCGCTCGCGGTCGACGTCATGGCGCACCGGCTGGTCCTGGGTTTCGACGCCGTCGCGGACGGCGTCTCCACCCGTGCGGTGGTGGAGCAGGTGCTGCAGGTCGTGCCGCCGCCCGTCCCGACGCTGCTGCGGTGACGCCCGTCCCGAGCGCGCCCGGCCGGGCCCCGATGAGCCGGCTGATGGCCGACCTCGCGCCCCCGGACGCGCTGCGGGCGCTCGAGCTCACCATCGTCCGGCGGCTCGAGGGGTACCTGCGCGGCGAGCACCTCGGGCTGCTGCCCGGGCCGGGCTCCGAGCTGGCCGAGGCGCGCGAGTACCAGCCGGGGGACGACGTCCGGCACATGGACTGGGCCGTCACCGCCCGCACCACCACGCCGCACGTGCGCGACGTCGTGGCCGACCGCGAGCTCGAGACCTGGGCGCTGGTCGACCTCTCCGGCTCGATGCAGTTCGGCACCAGCGACGTCGGCGAGCGGGTGGGGGTCGACGGGCTGCCGATGGACAAGCGCGGCCTGGCCGTCGCGGCCGTCGCAACGGTCGGGGTCCTCACCGGGCGCGTGGGCGACCGGTTCGGCGGCTACGTCCTGTCCGACGCCGGCACCGTGCGGCACCCGGCGCGCTCGGGACGGCTGGCGCTCGCGGCGTTGCTGCGCTCGCTGCTCGAGCACCCGCGCCACGAGGTCGACCCGGGGCGTCCGACGCCGGGGGTGCAGCTCGGTCCGGCCCTGTCCGCGCTGGCCTCCAGCCACCCCCGGCGCGGTCTGCGCGTCGTGGTCTCGGACTTCCTCGACCCCGGCACCCCGGCCTGGAAGGCGCCGGCCGACAGCCCGCTCGGGTGGGAGCGGCCGATCCGCCGGCTGTCGGTCCGGCACCAGGTCCTGGCCGTCGAGGTCGTCGACCCGCGGGAGGGGCAGCTGCCCGACATCGGCGTGGTCGACCTGATCGACCCCGAGACCGGTCAGACCCTCGAGGTCGACACCAGCCGCGCCGCCACCCGTGAGGCGTTCGCCGCGGCAGCCGCGGCCCACCGCGAGCGCGTGCGCACCACCCTGCGGCGGGCCGGTGTCGGCCACCTGGTGCTGCGCACCGACAGCGACTGGGTGGCCGACACCGCGCGCTTCGTGCTGACCCACCGGGTGCACGCCCACCAGCTGCACGCCGTCCGCAGGGGGGCGTGATGGTCCCCGACTCCTTCCTGGACGGCTGGCGGCTGTGGTTCCTGCTCGCCTTGCCCGTGCTGATCGTGCTGTACGCCTGGCGCGGACGGCGTCGGCACGCCTACGCCCTGCGGTTCAGCGCCCTGCCGATGCTCGGTCAGGTGGCACCGCGCCGCCCCGGCTGGCGCCGGCACGTGGTGGCCGCCGGCTCGCTGCTCACGCTCGCGGTCCTGGTCACGGCGTTCGCGCGTCCGGCCGCGGAGGTGCGGGTGCCCAAGGAGCGGGCGACCGTGGTGCTCGCCATCGACGTCTCGCTGTCGATGAACTCCGAGGACGTCGCCCCGAACCGGCTGCAGGCCGCCCAGCAGGCCGCGCGACAGTTCGCCGACGACCTGCCGCCGAGCATCAACCTGGGGCTGGTGACGTTCGCCGGGTCGGCGACCGTGCTGGTGCCGCCGACCACCGACCGGGCCCGGGTCACGCAGGCGGTCGACTCGATCGAGCTCGGTCCGTACACCGCGATCGGCGAGGGCCTGCTGACCTCGCTCGCGAGTCTCGAGCAGGTGCCGCCCGATCCGGACGGCGCCCCCGTCCCGGCTCACGTCGTGGTGCTGAGCGATGGCGAGACGACCGTGGGCCGTCCCAACGGCGAGGCCGCGGAAGCGGCTGCGGAGCGAGGGGTCCCGGTGTCCACGATCGCCTTCGGCACGCCCGGCGGCACGGTCGTGATCGAGGGACGGGAGGAGCCCGTCCCGGTCAACGAGGACGAGTTGCGGCAGATCGCCGACACCACGGGCGGCGCCTTCTACGAGGCCGAGACGCTCACCGAGCTGGAGGGCGTCTACGCCGACATCGGGTCCTCGATCGGCTACGAGCTGGTGCCCTCGGAGATCACCGACCGCTGGGTGGGGCTCGCCCTCGGGTTCCTGCTGCTCACCGTCGCCGGATCCCTGGTCTGGTTCGGACGCCTGTCGTGATGCGGGTGGCTGCTGTTCATGCGTGCAACCGGCTGGCCGAGGCCGCCGCAGGATCCCCGGCAGCGAGGACCGCCCATGACTGAGCAGGACGACGCCCCGGCCGAGCAGTCGGCGCCCGCACCCGCCGGTGGCGAGGAGCCCGCGGTGCTGCCGGACCGGTCGCCGGACGAGACCGACGAGGGCTGGGGCGAGCGCCGGACCGGCGAGGACCGCGACGACGACTGGTACGAGCGGGAGCGCCCGCCGCACTGGTGACGCCGTGCCGGGGTCTGCCTCCGGTCGCTCGCGCACAGGTCGCGCTGCCCGCACACAGGCTCTGGGTGGGTGCGGACCCGACAGCCTGTGCGCGAGCCGCAGGTCGTGCGGGTCAGCCGCGCGAGGTGTTCGTCGGCGCGGCGGCGCCGCCGGCCAGCAGGTCGCGGATCTCCTTGAGCAGCTGGACGTCCTCGTTCGGCGCGGCGTCCTCCTCCTTCGTGGTGAAGCGGCGCTTGGCGGCCTCGTACGGCTTCACGACCAGGAAGTAGACGACGAAGGCGAGCAGCAGGAAGGCCACCAGGGCGGTGAGGAAGGGGCCGATGCTGCTCATCTCGAAGGGAGCCCAGTCGTCGAATCTCGGTGCTCCGCCGGCCTTGGTCAGCAGCTCGAGGATGACGGCGGTGAACGCGGTGACGAGGGTCGCGAACGCGGCGCCGATGATGAACGCGACCGCGAGCTCGATGAGGTTGCCCCTCATGACGAAGTCCTTGAAGCCCTTCATGGGTCTTCCCTTCTGGTGCGCGAGGGGGCGAAACGAGGCACACGCTAGCGCTCGCGGGCACCACCCCCCGAGGGGTCGGCGACGGGTCACGACGAGCCGAGCAGCACCGCGGGGACGGGCCCGGAGGCGGCGGCCAGGCGCGCGGCGTCGTGGTCAGGTACCTGGACGAGCACCGTGACCCCCTCGAGGCCGGTCGTGGCCCCCCCGGCCAGGAGGCCGTCGGACGGGGCGGCGGCGATGTCGAGCACGACGGCGTCCTCGACCACGACCTCGGCGGTCCCGACCTCAGCGGTCCCGACCTCAGCGGTCCCGGCGGCGCCCTGCGCCCAGCCCGTGCCGGCCGGCACCGGGTGCAGCCGCACCCGCTGGCCCACCGTGAGCCACGGGCGGACCTGGGGAGCCAGCAGCACCGGCACCGCGACCTGACCGGTCGGCAGGGCCACGACGAGACCGGCGCCTGAGACCCGCGCGTCGGTGACGGGCTCGCCCGCCCGCACGGCCGAGGCGAGCCGGGCGCCCTCGAGCCCCTCGGCCCCGAGCGCACCGTCGGGGACCGCGCCCGCGGGCACGGCGGTGGTCGTGAGGTCGGCGCCCGAGAGCACGTGGCCGGCGGGGAGGTCGTGGGCGACGGTCACCAGCGAGGTGCCGGCGGGCTGGGGCAGGGCGGCGTGCACGACCGTGCCCGCGGCGGTGGCGAGCAGGACGGCCGAGAGCGGTCGCCGGTGTCGTCGCAGCCGCCGGGCCACGGCGGACCGGGTCGGCGCCTGCGCGGTGGCACCCACGTCAGGGCAGCACGAACGGCAGTCGCAGCCCCTGGAGGGCGTGTCGGCACGCGCACCCGGTGGCCTCAGGGGAGTCGGGGCCGGGGAGCGCGGCCACGGCGGCGCCGACCAGGCCCTTGAGCCGCTCGACGTTGCGGCCGAACACCTCGAGCACCTCGGCGTGGGTGACGGCCTCGCCACCCTCGACGCCGGCGTCGTGGTCGGTGACCAGCGCGATCGTGGTGAAGCACATCGCCAGCTCGCGGGCGATCGCGGCCTCCGGCATCGCGGTCATGCCGACCACCGACCACCCGGCGGCCGCGTGCCACTGCGACTCGGCCCGGCTGGAGAACCGCGGGCCGTTGACGACGACGAGGGTGCCGCCGTCGTGCGCCGCGCCCTTGCGACCGGCCGCGACCTCGAGCACGGCCCGCCGCCCCACCGGGCAGAACGGGTCGGCGAAGCCGACGTGCACGACGTGGTCGGCCCGGTCGTCGAGGCCGTCGTAGACGGTGTGCGCCCGGCCCCAGGTGCGGTCGACTACCTGGTCCGGGACCACGACGGTGCCGGGGCCGAGCTCGGGACGCAGCGACCCGACCGCGCACGGCGCGAGCACCTGGCGCACCCCGACCGCCCGCAGCGCCCAGAGGTTCGCGCGGTAGCCCACCTGGTGCGGCGCGAAGCGGTGGTCGCGGCCGTGGCGCGGGACGAACGCCACGCGGCGGCCACCCACCGTGCCGACCACCGGCTGCTCGCTGGGCGGGCCGAACGGGGTCCGGACCTCGACCTCGCGGGCGTCGTCGAGGAAGGAGTAGAACCCGGAACCGCCGATGACCCCGATGTCCGCGCGTGAGTCGTTCACGGACGCGACGCTAGCCGTCCGCGGCCACCCGGGGTCGAGGTCGAGCGGAGGCTGTGGACGACCACGACCGCCGCGGCCTGTGGACGGCGGGGCGGTCAGCTCGAGGAGCTGCCCGACGCCGCCTTGCCGGAGGACGAGCCGGTCTTGGACGACCCGCTCGACGACCCGCTCGACGACCCGCTCGAGGATGAGCCGTTGGAGGAGCTCTTCTTCGAGGAGTCGCCCGAGGCGGCGGCCTTCGAGGAGTCGCCCGAGGACGTGGAGGAGTCACCGGAGGACGGGGAGGACGACTCGGACGAGCCGGAGTCGGACCCGGACGGGGTGCTCGCGGTCGACGTGGAGCGCGAGTCGGTGCGGTAGAACCCGGAGCCCTTGAACACGATGCCCACCGAGCTGAAGACCTTGCGGACGCGCCCCGCGCACTCCGGGCACTCGGTGACGGCGTCGTCGGTGAACGCCTGGTGCACCTCGAACCGGTTGTCGCAGGCGGTGCAGGCGTAGGCGTACGTCGGCACGGGTGGGCTCCTTCGCAGCGGTCGAACGGGATCGGGCTCGCGCCTGCTGGCCAGGGGACTGGCACTCAGCCGGTACGAGTGCCAATGCTAACGCGTGCCGGGCGGGGGTCGTCCCCGTCGCCGACCCGGCTGCCCGGGGGTGCGGGTCCACGGCAGCAGGGGGCGGCGCCTGCGCACCACGGTCTGCTCGCCGGCTCGCTTCCAGTGCGCCAGGCGGCCCTCCTCGCTGAGCACGTGCAGCCGCCGCTCGGTGAGCAGCCGCACGGGTCCCGGGCAGATCACCATCAGCTGGTCGCCACGCCGCAGCCGGGTGCCGGGCTGGGGGACGAAGGAGGTCTCGTCGCGCACGACCAGGCTGACGCCGACGCCCGTGGGCAGCCGCAGCTCGAACAGCTCCATGCCGTGCAGCCGCGACCCGGGTCCGACCGCGACCGTGAGCACGTGCGCGTCGATGGCACCCAGCGGGGAGCTCTCCACCTCGAGGTCCTGGGGGGTGTCGGCGGCCAGGCGCAGCCACCCGGCCACCCGCGGCAGCGTGGGTGCCTGCACGAGCGTGAACACCACCACGAGGACGAAGACGAGCTCGAACAGGCCCTCGGTCCCCGGGGCCTGCAGCTGCACCGGGATGGTCGCCAGGACGATCGGCACCGCCCCGCGCAGGCCCGCCCAGGACAGGAACGCCTGGTCCCGCCAGCCGTGGCCCAGCCAGCTGACCGACGCCACCACCGAGAGCGGCCGGGCCACGAGCAGCAGCACGGTGCCGATGACCAGGGCGGGCACCACCTGCTCCAGGAGGCTCGACGGCGAGACGAGCAGGCCGAGCAGGACGAACAGGCCGATCTGGGCGATCCAGCCCAGGCCCTCGGCGAAGCCGCGAACGGTGGGGCGGTGCGGCAGGTCCGCGTTGCCGAGCACCAGCGCCGCGAGGTACACGGCGATGAAGCCGCTCGCGTGCAGCACCGAGGCCGACCCGTAGGCCAGCGCGCACAGCGCCATCACGGCGATCGGGTAGAGGCCGGACGACGGCAGCGCGACGCTGCGCAGGAGTCGCGCCCCGACCCAGCCGAGCCCCAACCCGATGAGCGAGCCGGCGGCCAGCTCGGCGCCGGCCTCGAGCACCACCAGGGCCGGGTGGTGCAGCTCGTCGCCGTCGGCTGCAGCGCTGAGAGCCACCACCAGGATGACGACGGGTGCGTCGTTGAAGCCGGACTCGGCCTCCAGCATCCCCGCCAGCCGACGCGGCAGCGGCACCACCCGCAGCACCGAGAACACCGCCGCGGCATCGGTGGAGGACAGCACCGCGCCGAGCAGGAAGGCCTGCAGCCACTCCACCCCGAGCAGCGTGTGCGCCCCGACCGCGACGACCACGACCGAGACGGTCGTGCCGAGCGTGGCGAGGACGCTGGCGGGGAGCACAGACGCACGGATCGTGGACCAGCGGGTGGTCAGACCACCCTCGGCCAGGATCACGGCCAGGGCGGCGTAGCCCAGCACCGTGGTGAGCTCGAAGTCCTCGAACACGATGCCGAGGCTGCTCTCCCCGAGCAGGATCCCGAGGCCGAGGTAGAGCAGCAGCGAGGGCGTCCCCGTGCGGGTGGAGAGCCGCACCGCGCCGACGGCCAGCAGGAGGACGAGAGAGCCGCCGAGGACGACGACGCCCAGGTCGTCGACGTTCACGGGGTGGCCTCCGGACGGGTGGGGGGCAGCTGGCTCAGGTGAACGGACGCGCCAGGAGAGTCCGCGACTCGCGGCGCTCGTGGGGCTGGCTGTCAGACCCAGTCTAGGTCGTTACGCTCGGCGGGTGCCTGGGCTCCGACGCATCGCCTTCGCCACCGTGGCGCTGCTCGTCGCGGTGGTTCTCGTCCTGCTCGTGACCGTGGTGGTGACGATCAGGCGTCCGCTGCCGGACTGGTCCGGAGCCGTCGAGGTGCCGGGTCTGTCCTCCGACGTCGAGGTGCTGCGCGACGCGCGCGGCGTCCCGCAGATCTACGCGGACACCGCCGCCGACCTGTTCTACGCGCAGGGCTTCGTGCACGCCCAGGACCGGTTCTTCGAGATGGACCTGCGTCGCCACGTCACGGCGGGTCGGCTCTCCGAGCTTGTCGGGGAGAACCAGGACGCCCTGGACGCCGACCGCGTGGTGCGCACGCTCGGGTGGCGGCGGGTCGCCGAGCAGGAGCTGCCGCTGCTGTCCCAGGGCACCCGCGACCACCTGGAGGCCTACGCCGACGGCGTGAACGCCTACGTCGACGGCCGCTCCCCGGCGGAGCTCTCGGCGGCGTACTCGGTGCTCGACCTCTCCGGCGACCTGCCCGAGATCGAGCCCTGGACCCCGGTCGACTCGCTGGCGTGGCTCAAGGCGATGGCCTGGGACCTGCGCAGCAACTACGACGACGAGCTCGGGCGTGCGATCGCCTACGGACGCGTCGGCGACATCGACATGGTCGGCTCGCTCTACCCGGCGTACCCGACCGAGACGCACCTGCCGATCCTGCCCGGCGACGCCACGGCCGGCGCCTCGATCGAGGGCGCGCTCACGGCCGACGCCGCCGCCGGGGTGACAGCGACCACAGCGGTCCCCGACGACAGCACCCTGCGCGCGATGCGGGCTGGCCGCGGCGCGCTGGAACAGGCGCAGACGGCGCTGGACTCGGTGCCGGAGCTGATGGGCCGAGGTGACGGCATCGGCTCGAACTCGTGGGTCGTCTCCGGCGAGCACACAGAGTCCGGGCGGCCGCTGCTGGCCAACGACCCGCACCTCGCGCCGGGGATGCCGGGCATCTGGTACCAGGTCGGCCTGCACTGCACCCAGGTCGACGACGCCTGCCCGTTCGAGGTCTCCGGCTTCTCGTTCTCGGGGCTGCCTGGCGTCGTCATCGGCCACAACGCCGACATCGCCTGGGGGATGACCAACCTGGGCCCGGACGTCAGCGACTTCTTCCTCGAGGACGTCTCCGAGGGCACCTACCTGCGCGACGGCCGGCAGGAGCCGATCGAGGTGCGCGAGGAGACGATCCGGGTCGCGGGCAGCGCCGACGTGCCACTGACGGTGCGCTCCACCGTGCACGGGCCGATCGTCAGCGACGTCGTCGAGACCCTCGACACGGTGGGCGGCGACGCCCCGGTGCCCGAACCCGCGCCCTTCAGCGCCGGCGGCTACGCGGTGTCCCTGTCGTGGACAGCGCTGACGCCCGGCCGTACGGCCGACTCGATCTTCGCCTTGAACGAGGCCAGGAACTGGGACGAGTTCCGCTCCGCCGCAGAGCTGTTCGAGGTGCCGTCGCAGAACCTCGTGTACGCCGACACCGACGGGCACATCGGGTACCAGGCCCCGGGCAGGATCCCGGTCCGCCGTCCCGGCAGCGGGCTCGGCCAGGCCGACGGCACCTGGCCACGTCCCGGGTGGAGCTCGGACTGGGACTGGCAGGGCTACATCCCGTTCCAGGACCTCCCGTCGGTGCGCGACCCGGCGGAGGGGTTCGTCGTGGCGGCCAACCAGCAGGTGATCGGGCCGCAGTACCCGAACCGGATCACCTCCGACTGGGACTACGGGTACCGCTCGCAGCGCATCCGCGACGTCCTGACCGAGAAGATCGCGGCCGGCGAGAAGCTCGATGCGAACGACATGAGCGAGCTGCAGACCGACACCACCAACGGCCTGGCCGAGGTGCTGGTGCCGAGCCTGCTCGCGGCGCCCCCCGTCGACGGCGACACGCCGGCCGATCGACAGTTCACCGCGGAGGCCGTCGAGCTGTTGCGGCCGTGCGACAACAGCGAGCCGTGCTGGGACTACGACCAGCCGGCGGACTCCGCCGCGGCCGCCTACTTCAACGCGGTCTGGAGCAACCTGCTGCGGCTGACGTTCCAGGACCAGCTGCCGCCCTCGATCCACCCCGACGGCGGCGGCCGCTGGTTCCAGGTGGTGACGAACCTGCTCGGCGAGAAGGACAGCCCGTGGTGGGACGACTTCGCCACCCCGACCATCGTCGAGTCACGTGATCAGGTCATCGGCCAGGCGCTGAAGGACGCGCGGCTCGAGCTCACCGCGAGCCTCGGCAAGGACCCCGCCAAGTGGGAGTGGGGCAAGCTGCACACGCTGCAGCTGGCCCACCAGCCCCTCGGCGGCGAGACCGTGCCCGGCCCGGTGCGCACGCTGTTCAACTCCGACGGGTACCGGATGGGCGGCGGTTCCTCGATCGTGCTGGCCACCGGCTGGGACGCCACCGAGCAGGGCTCGTACACCGTCGACTGGGTGCCGTCGATGCGGATGGTGGTCGACCTCGACGACCTCGACCGCTCCACCTGGGTCGACCTCACGGGCGTCTCCGGCCACCCGTGGAGCGGGCACTACGGCGACCAGACCGACGCCTGGGCCGACGGCGAGACGTTCCCGTGGCCGTTCAGCCGCGACCAGGTCGAGTCCGCAGCCGAGGACACCCTCGTGCTGCGGCCGGTCCCGCAGGGTTAGCTCCCCCCGAGGGCGACCCAATCGGACGGCGTGAGCGCGGCGTCGACGCGCTGGTCGTGCGCCTCGGCCGGCACCCCTCCCGGGCGCAGCAGCTCGTCGTCGTGGACGACCCCCACGACCAGTGGCCCGGTCGGCCACCGCGGCAGGGCGGCCAGCGCCCGGTCGTAGAAGCCGCCACCCTGGCCGAGCCGGGTGCCGTCGCGCGAGACGGCCAGCGCCGGGACGAGCACGACGCCGTCCGCTCCGAGGTCGGCGGCCGCCGAAGCGGGCAGCAGGGCGCCCGCGGGCTCGTCGACCCGCAACCCGCTGGGGAGCGCGCGTCCGGGCCGCAGCGTCCCGGTGTCGACGCCCCACCGCAGCAGGCCGGGACCGGCGACCACGGGGAGCAGCACGCGGATCCCGCCTGCCCGCAACGACTCCCGCAGCGCTGCCAGGTCCGGCTCGCCGGGGGTGGCCGCGTAGGCCAGGACGGTGCCCGAGCCCTCCCGGAGCAGCCGTCGCAGCGGCTCCGCCGCCGTCGCCGTCCGGGCGAGCGCCTCGGCGCGTCCGGGGTCGACGGCGACGGCGCGGGCCCGCCTCACCCGTCGCCTCAGCTCCGCCTTGGCCGCCGCGACCGCGGACGGCACCGCCCGCTCCGCGTGCCGCCCGTCCATCGCGCCAGTGTGGCCCATGCGGCACCCGGATAGCC
>JBBQSN010000052.1:0-20472 GCA_038213835.1 Actinomycetales bacterium | reverse complement strand
GCGCCGGGCCGGGCCGCCGTACCAGCTCTCCCCCGGCCAGCTGGTCACCCAGACGCTGGTCACCAGCGGGACGATGACGAACCGGGTCGACCGGCTCGCCGCGAGCGGCCTGGTGCAACGGTTCCCGGACCCGGGGGACCGGCGCGGGGTGATCGTGCGCCTCACCGACGCCGGGCGAGAACGGGTCGACTCCGCCGTGGCCGACCTCGTGCGCCGCGAGCACCAGCTGCTCGGCCGCCTCGGCGACACCGAGCGTGACGCCCTGGTGGGCACGCTGCGCCGCCTCGTGGCCCCGTTCGACCGCTGAGGGGCCCTGAGGCCGCCGAGGACGGCCGACGACTCAGGCCGGACGGTCCTGCGCGACCGTCGGCAGCGCCCGCCGCACGGCGAGGAACCAGGCCAGGCCGACGGCCACGTGCATGACCGCCAGGGTGAGCCGGGTCGTGGTCGAGGCCTGCGCCGTCAGCGGCAGCACCGTGCTGACCACCCCGATCGCCAGCCCGGCCCACGCCAGGGCGTTCCAGCCCCGGGGGCCCCACCGGCCGGCGAGCGCCAGCCCCGCGGTGGCGACCACGAGCGGCCCGACGGTCATCGCCATCACGATCGGGATGCCGATCTCCTGGGTGGCGCCCGCCTGGGTGACCTCGAGGTCGGCACCGGTGCCACGACCGATCAGGGTGATGACGATGTTCACCACGGTCGCGGTCACCAGGGCCACCAGGCCGGGGCGCACCGCCGCCGCGGCGGGGATCACGGGCCCGCCCCCTCAGCGGCCTCGAGCCAGGCCTCCTCGAGCTGGTCCTTCTCGGCCACCAGTCCCCTCAGCTCGGTGTCCAACGTCATCACCCTCTCGTGGTCGGTGGCCGCAGCGGCCATGTCGTCGTGCAGTCGCCTCTCGCGCGTGCTGAGCCGTTCGATCGCCCGCTCCAGCCGCACCAGCTCCTTGCGGGCCGCGCGGGTCTGCGCCGACGAGGTGGCCGGGGCGGCGGCACGCTGCGCCGACGGCGCCGCCGCACCACCGACGGTGCGCTCGGCCGTGGCCCGCAGCGCGAGGTACTCCTCGACACCGCCCGGGAGGTCGCGGATCCGGCCGTCGCCGAGCATCGCCACCTGCCGGTCGCAGACCCGCTCCAGCAGGTACCGGTCGTGCGAGACCACCACGAGGGTGCCGGCGTAGCCGTCCAGGACGTCCTCGAGCGCAGTCAGCGTGTCGGTGTCGAGGTCGTTGGTGGGCTCGTCGAGCAGCAGTACGTTCGGTTCGTGCACAAGGAGCCTCACCAGGGCGAGCCGTCGCCGCTCACCGCCCGAGAGGTCGGCGACGGGGGTCCAGGCGCGCTCGCCCGTGAAGCCCAGACGCTCCACGAGCTGGGTGGCGCTGACCTCCTTGCCACCGATCTGCACCGAACCCTGGTCGCGCTGCACGGCCTCGACCACTCGCTGGTGGCCGATCTCGTCGAGCTCGCTGAGGTGCTGTGTCAGGACACCCAGCCGGACGGTCGATCCGCGCCGTACACGCCCCGCGTCCGGGACGACCTGGCCGGCTAGCAGCCGCAGCACGGTGGTCTTGCCGGAGCCGTTGACCCCGACCACGCCCACGCGGTCACCGGGCGCCAGCCGCCAGGTGACGTCCTCGAGCAGGGCACGCCGCACGCCGTCCGAGCTCACCGCGTAGTCGACACCCTCGAGGTCGATGACGTCCTTGCCGAGGCGGGCCGAAGCGGTCGCCAGCAGCTCGACCGAGTCGCGAGGCGGGGGCTCGTCGGCCACGAGGGCGGCCGCGGCGTCCATCCGGAACTTGGGCTTGGACGTGCGCGCCGGCGGGCCGCGCCGCAGCCAGGCCAGCTCCTTGCGCAGCAGGTTCTCGCGCCGCTCGTTGGTGACGGTCGCCACCCGCTGCCGCTCGGCCCGGGCCAGCACGTACGCCGCGTAGCCGCCCTCGTAGGCGTCGACGACGCCGTCGTGGACCTCCCAGGTGGCGGTGCAGACCGCGTCAAGGAACCAGCGGTCGTGGGTGACCACCAGCAGCGCACCGCGCCCGGCGGGCCAACGCGTGCCGAGGTGCTCGGCCAGCCAGGAGACGCCCTCGACGTCCAGGTGGTTGGTGGGCTCGTCCAGCACCAGCAGGTCGTGCTCACCGAGCAGCACCGCCGCCAGCGCGACCCGGCGCCGCTGCCCGCCCGACAGCTGCGACACCAGCGCGTCGTAGCCGGCGGGGACGGCAGCCTCGATGTCGGACAGCAGTCCGGACAGCACCGCCCGCACGGCGGGGTCGCCGGCCCAGGTGTGGGTGCCGGACTCCAGCCGCTGCGGGCCGAGCACGTTCTCGAGCACGGAGCCGTCCGGCTGCAGGTCGGCCTGGTCGAGGTAGCCGACCCGCAGGCCGCGGGTGTGGGTCACCCGGCCGGCGTCGAGCTCCTGGCGCCGCATCAGCGCCCGCAGCAGGGTGGTCTTGCCGTCGCCGTTGCGACCGACGACACCGACCCGGTCGCCGTCGTCGAGCCCGAGGCTCACGCCGTCCAGGACGGTGCGGGCGGCGAGCACGACGGTCGCGTTCTCGGCGTTCAGCAGGTGGGCCATGACCCCTCCATCCTCGCAGGGTGGCGACCCGGTGACGGGGCACCCCCGGCGCACCGGGTCAGCGGTGCACGACCGGCTCGACCAGGCGCGCACCGCTCACCGGGCCGGTGGCGCGCAGCACCGAGCGGCAGGTGCCGGAGGCCGCGAGCACCACCGACAGGTCCAGGCCCGCCTCGGCGTCGGGCACGAGGAACGCGACGGTGGGGCCGGACCCGGAGACGACAGCCCCCAGTGCCCGCTCGCCGCGACCGATCTCGAGGGTGCGTTCCAGGTGCGGCGCCAGGCTCAGCGCCGCCGGCTGGAGGTCGTTGTGCAGGGCGGGGCCGAGCGCCTCGGCGTCGCCGGTGCGCAGCGCCTGCATGAGCGCGGGCCGCACCTGCGGGGCGGGCACGTCGCGTCCCTCGCGCAGCCGGTCGCACTCCGCGAAGACCGAGGGCGTGGAGAGGCCCTCGTCGGCGAGCGCGAGCACCCAGTGGTACTCGCCGCGCGCCAGGGCCGGCGTGACGCGGTCGCCACGACCGGTCCCCACCGCGGTGCCGCCCACCAGCGCGAACGGGACGTCGGAGCCGAGCTCGCCGCACAGCTCACGCAGCTCGTCGCGGGCCAGGCCCGTGCGCCACAGCGCGTCGCAGGCCAGCAGGGCCGCCGCGCCGTCGGCCGAGCCCCCGGCCATGCCGCCGGCCACGGGGATCCGCTTGGTGACCCGTAGCGCGACGCCCTCGGACACCCCGGCCCGCGCGGCGAGCAGCCGGGCGGCGCGCATCGCGAGGTTGGTGTCGTCCTGAGGCACCAGGTCGGCGTCGGTGCCGGTCACCTCGATCGTGACGTCGGCCGCCGGGGAGGCGACGAGGTCGTCGTAGAGGGAGACGGCCTGGAACACGGTGGCGAGCTCGTGGAAGCCGTCGGCACCTGGAGGGCCCACGGACAGCGCGAGGTTGACCTTGGCCGGCACCCGGACGTGCACGTCGGCCACGGTGGTCACGGTGCGAGCTCCACGACCCCAAACCTAGGGGGTCAGGGGTGGGTGCGCGCACCCGCGATCGCGGCGAACTGCTCCACGGTGAGGGTCTCGCCGCGCGCCTGGGGGTCCACACCCGCTGCGCGCAGGGCGGTCTCGGCCTCCGCGGGGCTTCCCGCCCACCGCGCCAGGGCGGCCCGCAGGGTCTTGCGCCGCTGGGCGAACGCGGCGTCGACGACCGCGAACACCACCTCGCGGGGGACGTCCGAGGCCGGCGCGGGGCGGCGCTCGAGCCGCACCAGCGCCGACTCGACGTTCGGCACAGGCCAGAACACCGAACGCCCGACCGAGCCGGCCCGCGTCACCTCGGCCCACCAGGCCGCCTTCACCGACGGGACGCCGTAGGTGCGGCTCCCCGGGCCGGCGGCGAGCCGGTCGGCCACCTCGGACTGCACCATCACCAGCGCGGTGCGCAGCGAGGGGAACCGCTCGAGGAAGGACAGCAGCACGGGCACGGCCACGTTGTAGGGCAGGTTGGCCACCAGCGCCGTGGGAGCCCGGCCCGGCAGGGAGGTCACGGTCAGGGCGTCGGCCTGCACGACCGTGAGGGCGGCGGCGCGATCGGGTCGCCGGGCGGCGACGGTGGCGGGCAGCTCGGCCGCCAGGGCCCGGTCGATCTCGACCGCCACGACCGAGGCGCAGACGTCGAGCAGCCCGAGGGTCAGCGAGCCCAGGCCGGGGCCGACCTCGACCACCACGTCGTCGGCCCCGACCCCGGACCGGCGCACGATCGAGCGGACGGTGTTGGCGTCGACGACGAAGTTCTGCCCCAGCGTCTTGGTGGGGCGCACACCGAGACGGCCTGCCAGGGCCCGCACGTCGGCGGGCCCCAGCAGGCCGTCAGTGGTGGTGTCCTCGCTCAGCGGAGCCCGAGCTTGTCGGCGCAGGCCGGCCAGGGGTTGAAGCCCCGGGAGGCGTGCAGCCGCTCGGCCACGGCGATCTGGGTCTCGCGCGAGTTCTCGTGCGGGTAGCCCGAGCCGCCGTTGGCCTGCCAGGTGCCGAGGTTGAACTGCAGGCCGCCGTAGTAGCCGTTGCCGGTGTTGATCGCCCAGTTGCCGCCGGACTCGCACTGGGCCAGCCGGTCCCAGACGCTGCCGGTCGGGACGGCGGGTGAGGAGCCGGGGCTGGGTGAGGAGCCGGGGCCGGGTGAGGAGACGGGGCCGGGCGAGGAGGGCCGGGCCGGGGCCTTGGGGCGCTCCTTGGTGCCGACGGCGACGACCTTGGCCTGCGGGTCGACGGTCTGCTTGCTCGAGAGCTTGCGCTCGGTGCGGACCTTCCCGTCGATGGTGGTCAGCTCCCACACCTCGACGACGGTGCCGGCGGAACCCGCCTCGAGCACCGTGGTCTGGCCCTTGTAGACGTCGTCGGACTCCCGCTTCTCCACAGGGGCGGCGACGGTGACCTCGCGCTCCTCGGTGTCGACCGAGACGCGGTCGACGTCGACCACGAGGCCGTCCTCGAGCGGGGTCGAGCTCGGCACCTTGATGGTGTCGTCGGCGTCCAGGACGATGCCGAGCTCGGTGAGCAGGGCGGCGACGTCCCGCGAGGTGGAGGTCACCACGTCGCGCGTCCCGTCGACGGCGACGGTGACGTCCTTCGGGGTGAACAGCTCCAGCGCCAGGCCTGAACGCCCCAGCCGCTGCGAGCGCGAGGACGACATCCAGGCGCCGTCGGCGCGGATGTCGAGGTCCTCGAGCGCGTCGTCGACGGTGAGGGCTGTGGTCCAGTAGGTCTTCTCCTGCCCGTCGACGGTGACGACGAGCTGACGGGCGTACTGGACGATGACCTCGCCACCGTCATCGACCTCGGTGTCGAGGGAGGGAGCCACCAGGTCGCGGTCGCCCACGGAGACGTCGGCCTCGGCCAGGACGTCCTCGACGGAGGGCGAACCGAAGGCCTTGACCTCGGTGGTCTTCCCGTCGACGGTGAGCTGCACCGTGGTGTCGTTCGCCACGTACGCGGCGGTGCCGCCCACGAGGACGGACAGGGCGGCGGCCTGGCCCGCGAGGCGGGCGGCGCGTCCGGAGGGGAGAGAGAACACAGGATTCCTGACGTAGAGCTCTCCGGGCATCGGTGCGACGGGCACGGCAGGACGACCCACCTGAGCGTCCCCGACCAGCTCACGTGCGACGGGACACGGCGCCGTGCGGACCCTGCGCGCGTGCTGCGCGCAAGGACCCGACGCCACGTCGGACTGCCGATGCCCGAGGCTTCCCCGACCCCGGCCAACCGCGCCACCGTAACCGAAACGAGATCAGGGACGAAACCGAGCGGTTCCAGCAGGGCGGTCACCACGGGCCGTAGAGCGACTCCGCCGTGCTCGCCAGCGTGACGCAGACCTCCTCGACCGGGCGCTCCAGCACCGTGGCCATCGCCCGGACGGTGTGCGGGACGAGGTACCCGGCGTTGGGACGCCCGCGGTACGGCGCGGGGGTCAGGTACGGGGCGTCGGTCTCCACCTGCACCTGCTCCAGCGGCACCGCGCGCAGCGCCTCCCGCAGCTCGCCGGCGTTGCGGAACGTCAGCACCCCGGCGAAGGACAGGTACCAGCCCTGCGCGGCGCAGAACCGAGCCATCTCAGGGTCGCCGGAGAAGCAGTGGAGGACGGTGCGCTCCGGTGCCCCCTCCTCGCGCAGCACCCGCAGGACGTCGTCGTGGCTGTCGCGGTCGTGGATCTGCAGCACGAGCCCGAGCCGCTTGGCCATCTCCACGTGGGCCCGGAACGACTCCTCCTGGGCCGCAGCGGCGTTGACGTCGTCATGGTCGGTACGGAACCGGTCCATGCCGGTCTCGCCGACCACGCGCACCCGCGGGTGCGCCGCGAGCGACTCGATCTCGGCGAGGGCGTCGTGCAGCGTGCCTTCGGCGGCCAACCGCGGCGCCTCGTTCGGGTGGATCGCCACCCCGCCGAGCAGCTGCGGGAACCTCTCGACGGCACCGACGGTCCACCGGGCGGACGGCAGGTCGCAGCCGATCTGGACCGACCGCGGCACGCCGACCCGCTCGGCAGCCAGCAGCAGCGAGCGCACGGTGGCGTCGTCGGCCTCGTGGTCGAGGTGGGTGTGGTCGTCGACCACGCCGCCGGCCGGCCGGCTGACTGACCCACCCTGCGGACGCGGCAGCGGCTCGGGCAGCGGCGGGCGGACCCGGGAGTCCGCCCTGCGCTGGCGCTCGGCCACCGCTCAGCCGTGGGTCTCGGGGTCGGCGTCCCGGTCGGTGTCCTCCGGCTGCTCGAGCCGACCGAGCTCCTCGTCGACGACCGAGGGGTCGAGCTTGCGGAAGACCGGCGCCGGCGCGCCGATCGGGGTGCCGACCGCCACCGGGCGGGACTCCCACCGCGGGGTGGCCGAGTAGTCGCCGGTGATGACGGGGTAGGTCTCCAGACCCGCGCCCGAACCGGGATCCAGCTCCTGCACCTGCTCCACCCGCGGCATCGGCATCCACTCGCCGGTGCCGCCGAGCACCCGGTGGACGGTGTTCGCCGCGTGCGGCAGGAACGGAGCGAGCAGCGTGTTGCAGTCGGTGACGCACTGCACCGCGACGTGCAGCACGGTGCCGCGCCGCTCGCGCTGGGCCTCGTCCTTCATCTTGTACGGCTCGGTGGCGGTGAGGTACTTGTTCACCTCTCCGACGACGCGCATCGCCTCCGCCGTAGCGGCCCGCAGCCGGTGCCGGCCGATCAGGCCGCCCACCGAGCCGAACCCGGCCCGCACTGCGGCCAGGACGTCCTGGTCGACCTGCTCCAGCGGTCCGGCCGCGGGGATCTCGCCGAACTGCTTGGAGACCATCGTGGCCGTGCGGTTCACCAGGTTGCCCCAGCCCGCGACCAGCTCGGAGTTGTTGCGGGTGACGAACTCGGCCCAGGTGAAGGCGGCGTCAGAGGTCTCCGGGCCGGCCGCGCAGATGAAGTAGCGCAGCGGGTCCGGCCCGTACCGCGCCAGGAAGTCGCCGACGTAGAGCACGTGCCCGCGGCTGGAGGAGAACTGCTGGTCGCCCATGGTGAGGAACTCGGAGGAGACGACCTCGGTGGGCAGGTTCAGCACGCCGAACTCGCCCGGCTCGCCGCCGCGCTCGCCGCGGCCGTCGTAGGCGAGCAGCTCGGCCGGCCAGATCTGGGAGTGGAAGACGATGTTGTCCTTGCCCATGAAGTAGTACGAGAGCGCCTCCGGCTCGTTCCACCACTCGCGCCACCGCTCGGGCGCCCCCTGCCGGCGGGCCCACTCGATCGAGGCCGACAGGTAGCCGATGACGGCGTCGAACCAGACGTAGAGCCGCTTGGTCGGCTGGCCCTCCCACCCGGGGACCGGGATGCCCCAGTCGATGTCGCGGGTCATCGCACGTGGCCGGATGTCGGCGAGGATGTTCTTGCTGAACTTGATCACGTTGGGGCGCCAGGTGCCTGCGGCGTCGCGGCCGTCGAGCCACTGCGCGAGCGCCTCGGCCAGCGCCGGCAGGTCGAGGAAGAAGTGCTGGGTCTCCACGAACTCCGGCGTCTCGCCGTTGATCTTCGAGCGGGGGGCGATCAGGTCGGTGGGGTCGAGCTGGTTGCCGCAGTTGTCGCACTGGTCGCCGCGCGCGTCGGCGAAGCCGCAGATCGGGCAGGTTCCCTCGATGTATCGGTCGGGCAGGGTGCGCCCGGTCGACGGCGAGATGGCGCCCTGGGCCGTCTGCTCGACCATGTACCCGTTGCGCTGCACGGTGCGGAACATCTCCTGCACCACCCGGTAGTGGTTGCCCGTGGTGGTGCGGGTGAACAGGTCGTAGGACAGCCCGAGGTCGACCAGGTCGGTGATGATCACCGCGTTGTTCCTGTCCGCCAGCTCGCGTGCGGTGACGCCCTGCTTGTCGGCCTCGACCAGGATCGGGGTGCCGTGCTCGTCGGTCCCCGAGACCATCAGCACCTCGTGGCCCGCCATCCGCATGTACCGGCTGAAGACGTCGGAGGGCACGCCGAAACCCGCGACGTGGCCGATGTGGCGCGGACCGTTGGCGTACGGCCAGGCGACGGCGGACAGGACGTGGCTCATGCCCACCAGCCTAGTGAGGGGCGTCCAGCGCGTTGCCGGACACCGGTGCTCGGTCCCAGGTCAGGCCCGGCGCCGCGGCGCCACCGACAGCACGTCGCCGGGCTGGCACCCGAGGACGTCGCAGACCGCCGTGAGGGTCGAGTAGCGCACCGCCTTGGCCCGGTCGTTCTTCAGCACCGACAGGTTCACCACCGTGACGCCGACGCGCTCGGCCAGCTCGGTGAGCGTCATGCCCCGGTCCGTCAGCAGGGCGTCGAGGTGGCAGAGCACCCGGTGCGGCTCCTCGGAGCTGCCGGCAGGACTCACACCAGCCCCTCGACGTCCTCGGCGAGCTGCTCCCCACGGCGGAACGCCTCGGCCAGGACGAGCAGCCCGACCACGACCACGGCGGGCAGCAGACCGAAGGTCACGCCGACCGGCTCGAACACCTCCTGCTCCCCCAGGCCGGTGCGCGCCAGCACCATCGCCGTCGCGGCCGCCGGCAGCAGCGGGGCCGAGACCCCGTAGACCGCCACCACGGCCGCGAGCCCGGCGAACCGGCGCGCGCTCCCAGGTCGGACGGCTCCCCGGCGCTGATCGAGCCGAGCACGGGGAGCAGCAGCAGCAGGGCGGCGGTCAAGGGTGGTCAGGCCCGCCCGTCCAGGACGGAGTCGCTGGGGACGTGGACCTCGACCGTGGGCTCGTCGACGACCAACCGGTCGCGCCCCCCGCGCTTGGCCCGGTACATGGCACCGTCGGCCACGCCGACCCGGTGCCACAGCCAGGCCGTGGGGTCGACCCCCGCCGGCGGACGCGCGACGGCCAGCCCGAGCGAGCAGGTCACCGCGACGGGGCTGGCGCAGCCGCGAACGGCCGACTGCAGCCGCTGGGCGAGCAGGGTGGCCTCGGCGACGTCGGGGACGCAGGCCACGACCACCACCTCCTCGCCGCCGGTGCGGGCGGCGATCTCGTCGACGCGCACCTCCGCCAGCAGCGCCGCGCCCACGGCCCGCAGGACGTCGTCGCCGACGGCGTGGCCGTGCTCGTCGTTGACCTGCTTGAACCGGTCCACGTCCAGGACCAGGACGGCCAGCATCTCGTGGCCCCTGGCGGCGCGGCCCACCAGCGCAGGGGCGCGCTCGGTGAGCTGGCGACGGTTCGGCAGCCGGGTGAGGTCGTCGGTGCGCGAGAGCTCCCAGGTGCGCGCAAGGAGGTCCTCGGCGCGTCGCCGCAGCAGGAAGACCGCGAGCGCGGTGATGACGAGCACGGCTGCGTGCACGGCCACCTGGACCGCCAGCCCGAGCGGATCGTCGAGGTAGACGGGTCGCATCGTGACGGCCAGGACCGGGACGAGCAGGAGACAGCTGACGGTGACGCCGCGCGGTCCGAGCACGACCGCGCCGGCGACCACGCTGAACAGCAGCATCAGCGGCGTGGCGTACCGGGCGGCGTCGACGACGCAGAAGGCGACCACGACGTAGACCAGCTGGCCGCTGACCACGAGCACCGGCAGCAGCGCGCCGGCCATCCGGCGCCCGAGCAGCATCAGCACGCCGATCAGGACCAAGGTCGCCATCACCAGCGTGTAGAGCACGGTCCAGCCGCCGGGGCGCAGCACCCCGGGGACCCCGAGGTTGATGGTGCCGATGAGACCGCCGAGCAGCGAGAAGGAGCCGACCAGCTGGGTGGCCCGGCCCAGCCCCTGCAGCGGCGGGCCGTCGGCGAGGTCGTCGGGGGGCGCTACCCGGCCGAGGAGGTCCCACGGCGTCCCGGTCATCTGTGCTCCCAGCAGAGCTCCCAGCAGAGCTCCCAGCAGGGCGCCCGGACCTCCCGGGCGCTCACTGCCGGGACGGTAACCCGCCGGCCGGACCCGCGTCCTGAGAACGGCAGGGTTCCGCCCGATCGGCGGGCTCTGGGTCGTGGACGCCTCAGCCGAGCCCGGGCAGGCCGCGGCGCAGCGAGCGGGTCGCCTGGGCGATCCGGTGCTCGTTCTCGATCAGGGCGAACCGGACGAAGCCGTCGCCCTGCGGGCCGAAACCCACGCCCGGCGACACCGCGACGTCGCACTCCCGGACGATCGTGGTCGCGAACCCGATCGAGCCGAGGTGCCGGTACGGCTCGGGGATCGGGGCCCAGGCGAACATCGTCCCGCGCGGTCTCGGGATGTCCCATCCGATCCGTTGCAGCCCGTCCCAGAGGGCGTCGCGGCGGCGCTGGTAGATCGCGTTGACCTCGCTCGGGTAGTCGACCGCCTCGTCCAGGGTCACGGTCGCGGCGATCTGGATCGGCTGGAAGGTGCCGTAGTCGAGGTAGCTCTTCAGCTTCGCCAAGGCCTGCACGACCTCGCGGTTCCCCACCATGAACGCGACCCGCCAGCCGGCCATCGAGAACGACTTAGTCATCGAGTAGAGCTCGACCGCGACGTCCTTGGCGCCCTCGCACTGCAGGATCGATGGCGGCAGCCACCCGTCGAAGGCGGTCTCGGCGTAGGCGAAGTCGTGCACGAGGACGACGTCGCGCTCGCGCGCCCAGTCGACCAGTCGCTGCAGGTCGGCCAGCTCGACCGTGGTGGTGGTCGGGTTGTGCGGGAAGGACAGGACCACGACCCGGGGCTTGGGCCAGCCGTACTCCCACGCCTCCATCACGTTGGTGACGTAGTCCTCGTGGCCGCTGCCGTCGGCCTTCGGGCCGATCGCCACCTGCCGGACGTCGGCGCCGGCGAAGTAGGGACCCCAGATGTGGATCGGGTAGGACGGGGACGGGACGAGAGCGGCGTCACCGGCCTGCAGCAGCACCCACATCAGGTGGCTGAAGCCCTCCTTGGCGCCGATCGTCGAGATCACCTCGGTGTCGGGGTCGAGCTCGACGCCGAACCGCCGCAGGTACAGCCCGGCCACGGCCTGGCGCAGCTTGGGGATGCCGCGGGAGGACGAGTACCGGTGGTTGCGGGTGTTGCGCGCCGCCTCGGACAGCTTCTCCACCGCCAGGGCCGGGGACGCGATGTCGGGGTTGCCGAACCCGAGGTCGACCACGTCGCGCCCTGCCCGCCGGGCCTCGACCTTCAGGCCGTCGATGATCGTGAAGACGTATGGCGGCAGGCCCTGGATCCGGCGGAACTCCATGCCGTCAGGCTACTGGCGCGCCCGCAGCGCGGCGTCGTACAGCTCACGGGCCGGGACCCCGTTGGCGGCGGCCACGGCCTTGGCGGCGTCCTTGAGCCGCTCGCCGTCGGCGCTGCGGCGCACCACCTGCGCCACCAGCTCGGCCGGGTCCGCCTCGACCTCGGGTGCCCCGGCCACCACCAGGCTGACCTCGCCGCGCACCTCGCGCTCCTGCGCCCATGCGGCGAGCCCGGCGAGGGTCCCCCGGACGACCTCCTCGTAGGTCTTGGTGAGCTCGCGGCACAGCGCGGCCGGACGGTCCGCGCCGAGCCCCTCGGCCATCGCGGCCAGCGTCCGGGCGCACCGGTGCGGCGCCTCGAAGAACACCATCGTGCGGCGCTCGCAGGCCAGGTCGGCCAGGGCGCGGGCCCGGGGCCCGCCCTTGCGGGGCAGGAAGCCCTCGAAGCAGAACCGGTCCGTGGGCAGGCCGCTGACCGCGAGGGCGGCCAGGACGGCCGACGGGCCGGGGACCGTCGTGACGAGCACGCCCGCGTCGACCATCGCGCGGGTGAGCCGGTAGCCCGGGTCGCTGACCGACGGCATGCCGGCGTCGGTGACGAGGACCACCGTGGCGCCGGCCAGGGCCAACGCGACCAGCTCGGGGGTGGACGCGGTCTCGTTGTGCTCGTGGTGGCTGAGCACCCGGCCGGTCGGGGTCACCCCGAGGGCGGACGTGAGCCGCCGCAGGCGCCGGGTGTCCTCCGCGGCCACGACGTCGGCGTCGGCCAGCAACCGGGCCAGCCGGGCCGGGGCGTCGAGCGGGTCGCCGATCGGGGTGGCGGCCAGGACGAGCCGTCCGGCGGAGGGGTCGGGGGACGTCACCCGCCGATCCTCGCAGGTCGCCGGCTGCACCTACGATGCCCAGGTGAGTGCACACGGGGCGGTGGTCGGCGTGCGCCGCGACGGTCCCTGGGAGGACCGCGAGCCGGCACCGGAGTCCGCCGAGGGGCCCTCGCGGCTCGGCACCGGCGAGGGTCGGCTGCGACGCCACCTGCTGGGGTTCGGTCCCTCCGACCGGCTCTGGGGCTGGGTCGGCCCGCTGCTCGTGACGCTGCTTGCGGGCGTGATGCGGTTCTGGCACCTGCAGCACCCGCACCAGCTGGTCTTCGACGAGACCTACTACGTCAAGCAGGCGTACACGCTGTGGCAGAACGGCTTCGAGAACCAGTGGCCGAAGGAGTCGGACGCGCAGTTCACGATCGGCAACACCGAGATCTACCTGCCGTCCGGCGATCGGGCCGTGCACCCGCCGGTCGGCAAGTGGATGATCGCCTCCGGGGAGTGGCTGTTCGGGATCGACTCCTCGTTCGGCTGGCGGTTTGGCGCCGCGGTGGTCGGCACCCTGATGGTGCTGATCCTGGCCAGGACGGGGCGACGGCTGTTCGGCTCGACGCTGCTGGGCTGCACGGCGGGCCTGCTGCTCGCCGTCGACGGCCACCACCTGGTGCACAGCCGCACCAGCCTGCTCGACATCTTCCTGTCGTTCTGGGTCCTGTGCGCCTTCTCGCTGCTCGTCCTGGACCGGGAACGGTCCCGCGCCCGGCTGGCGCGGCTGGTGAGCCAGACCCGCGCGAAGGGCGAGGTGGCAGCGCTCGGTCCGTGGCTGGGCGTGCGGCCGCTGCGCCTCGCCGCCGCCGTCTGCCTCGGGCTGGCGGTCGGGGTGAAGTGGTCGGGCCTGTACTTCGCGGCCGCCTTCTGCGTGATGAGCGTGCTGTGGGACCTCGGCGCCCGGCGTTCGGCCGGGGTGCGTTCGCCGTGGGTGGCCATGGTGGTGCGCGACGGCGTACCCGCGGCCCTGATGATGCTGCCGCTGATGGCGCTGACGTACGTGGCCTCCTGGACCGGGTGGATCACCTCCGACCGCGGCTACTACCGCAACTGGGCCACCGAGAACCCCTCGGACGCACCGGTTCCCGGAGTCCTGAGGTCGTTGTGGCACTACCACGCCGACATGCTCGAGTTCCACACCGGGCTGGCCTCGGACCACCCGTACGAGTCCAAGCCGTGGGCGTGGTTGTTCCAGACCCGTCCCACCTCGTTCTTCTACGAGAGCCCGGACCTCGGCACGCACGGCTGTCGGGTGGAGTCCTGCTCCGAGGCGATCACCTCGCTCGGGAACCCGCTGATCTGGTGGGCGGGGGCGGCGTCGCTCGCGGTGCTGGTGGTCTGCTGGCTGCTGCGCCGCGACTGGCGGGCCGGGGCGATCCTCGGGGCGTTCGCCGCGGGCTGGCTGCCGTGGTTCCTCTATCCCGAGCGCACCATCTACGCGTTCTACGCCGTCGCCTTCGAGCCGTTCCTGGTCCTCGGGCTCACGTTCGTCCTGGGGCTCGTCCTCGGCCGACGGGACGCGTCGCCCTCGCGGCGGGTGACGGGCGCGCTGGCCGCGGGCGGGTTCGTGGTGCTCGTGGTGCTGGTGTCGGCGTTCTTCTGGCCGGTGTGGACCGGCGAGACGATCCCGTACCAGCAGTGGCAGCTGCGCATGTGGCTGCCGAGCTGGGTCTGACGGTGGCGACGCGGTGGCGTCGGGTCTTCGCCCCCGCCCGCGCGGCGAAGCTGCTCGGGCTCGTGCTGCTGGTGACCGGGACGCTGCACCTCGTGGCTCCCGAGCCGTACGAGTCGATCGTGCCGCACTTCCTGGGGTCCCCGACGTCCTGGGTCTACGCGAGCGGGGTGGCCGAGCTCGCGTGCGCCGTCGGCCTGCTCCTGCGCCGGACCCGGCGGTGGGCCGGGTGGGCCACGGTGGCGCTCTTCGTGGCCGTGTTCCCGGCCAACGTGCAGATGGCCGTCGACGCGCTGCAGGGCGGCGGGGACGCGCTCCTCCCGCTGGTGCGCCTGCCCCTGCAGGTGCCGCTCGTCTGGTGGGCGTGGTGGTCGTCGCGACCGGATCCGCGTCCGTCGGACGCGACGGCTGACGGGCACCGTCCTCACCCGGGGGTGCCCGGGTGAACGGCGCCCTGGCCTGGGGCGGGTTGGCCGCGTCGTCCCTGGTGCTCGGTGCCGCGCTCGCCCTGGTCCGCACCTGGCGCGACGGCGTGGTCGGGGTGGTGCTGGCGTTCGGGGCCGGGGCCCTGATCAGCAGCGTCGCGTTCGAGCTGGCTGAGGAGGGCCTGCGCGTGGGCCCCCGAGCAGGCGGTGCTGGGCATCGGTCTGGCACAGGGGTCCGGGGTCAGAATGGCCCTGCTGGTCGCGATCTTCGTCTCCAACCTGCCCGAGGCGATCGGCTCGTCGGCCGACATGCCTGCGGCCGGACGCAGTCGGCGGTTCGTGCTGGGGCTGTGGACGGTGGTCGCCCTGGTCTGCGTCGCCGCCACGGTCGTCGGGTACCTGCTGGCCGACGTCGCCCTCGGGTGACGTCCGGGCCGGTATCGACGGCTTCGCGGCGGGTGCGCTGCTGGTGATGCTCGTCGACTCGATGGTCCCGGAGGCGACGGCGAAGGCGAAGGACGTCGCCGGCCTCGCGACCGTGGTGGGGTTCGCCGTCGCCGCCGGGCTGTCGCTGCTCCTGAGCTGAGCGCCGCCGAGCGATGCCGACAGCACGACCGGCCGGGTGTGCTCTCCAGGCATCATCACCCAGGCAGATACCCGTCCCCCGACCGGCTTCCCGCTATCACCCCTGGTGATATCGGCCCGGATGCCGATGCCGGTCGGAGGCAGTGACGACGGAGGCCGGGCACCCACGGGTGCCCGGCCTGTGATCCTGGGTGGAGCTGAGGGGACTCGAACCCCTGACCCCCGCGATGCGAACGAGGTGCGCTACCAGCTGCGCCACAGCCCCATGCCCGCCGCTGCGCGGACGGTCAAGGCTAGCACCGGGCCGGTGGGGGCCCGACACCGGAACCGTCAGGCCCCTGACGCCCGACGGGACGCCGGCGCGTAGGTGGGGATGTCGTCCTCGTCGACGTCCGGGCGGTGCGCTCGAGCACCCTGCTCCGACGTCGCCAACGGCTGCCAGGCCGGTCGGGCGTGCGGCTTGAGCAGGTACGCGGGCAGGGGGACGGCGACCGGCGTCCACTCCCCCGGCTCGGGCTCGCGGTACGGCACGTCGGCCGCACGCAGGGCCTCCTCGGCCAGCCGCCGGATCCGCAGATCCTCCTCGCGCGCGGTGTGCTCCGCCTCGTCGAACAGCTGGTCCGCAGGCGCCGCGAGCGGCTCGTCCTCGACGTCGTCGGGGGCGGCGTGCACAACGACGGCGAGCGCCTCGGCCGGCACCACGTGCCGGGTGCCGACCGAGCGACGGCGGCGGGCCGAGACCCGCAGCCCGACGAGCAGGACCACGGCCAGGCCGGCGGCCGGGGCCGCGGCCCACACGGGCGCGACCCCGGCCACGCCGAGTCCCGCGAGGACCGGGACGCCGAGCAGAGCGAGGCCGAGCAGCACGGCGAGCGTGCGCGCGACCGGTCGGCGGGGGCGGTGGGGTGCCGCGGCGTGCCGCGGCGGGGCGGGGACGTCCGCGGGGGCTGCGTCGAGCGCGACCTGGTCCTCGGCCGGGGTCAGCACGTAGGCACTGGTGCGCTCGTGGTCAGGTCGCTCCTCGGGGGGCGGACGCCGGGTCAGCACCCGCATCGCGGCGGAGAACCGGTCCACGGACCGCGACGCCGAGAGGTCCTCGCGCCGGCGCAGCCAGTGCGGCACCAGGTAGGCAGCCCACAACCCGATGACGACCAGGAAGATGACGCTGCTGTCCACACCCCCAACGCTAGGACGACACGCCACCCCCGTCCGGGAGCGTGGTCGGTGTGTCGTGAGTGGCAGGGGTGACGTCGGTCTGCGGAGCGGCTCAGTCGCCCCTCGGACCCCGCCAGCGCGGCAGCAGCCCTTCCGGGACCTCGTCGACGGTGAGCGCGAAGGTGCGGTGGTCGCGCCAGGAGCCGTCGATGTGCAGGAACGAGCGCCGCAGCCCCTCGTCGCGGTAGCCGAGCTTGGCGACCACCCGCAGGCTCGCGGTGTTCTCGGGCCGGATGTTGATCTCCACCCGGTGCAGCCCCATCGAGAAGAAGGCGTGGTCGGTCAGCATCGCCACCGCGGTCGGGACGATCCCGCGGCCCGCGACCGCGCGGTCCACCCAGTAGCCGATCGAGCCGCCGCGCATCGACCCCCACACGACGCCGGAGAGGCTGACCACCCCCGCCAGGCGGCCGTCGACCTCGATCGCCAGCGGGACCGCCGTCCCCTCACGGGCGCAGCGGTGGCCCTGGCGCACCATCGAGGTGAAGCCCCGCAGGGGGGTGTCCGGGTCCGGACTGGTCGCCTCCCACGGGGCGAGCCAGGCGGCGTTGTCCGAGCGCAGCCGCCGCCAGGCCCGGGCGTCGCGCGCACGCAGCGGCCGCAGCACGACCTCGTCCTCCTCGAGCCGCAGCGGCCAGGTGTGCCGGCCGGCCACGTCAGGCCGGCCTCGGGTGGTCGCCCCCACGCACCTGGCTCACGGCGTGCGCCAGCACCGGCCCCAGCACCTCGAGCGCGTCGCGGCACCCGCCGGACGAGCCGGGCAGGTTCACCACCAGCGTCCCGGCGGCGAGGCCGGCCAGTCCCCGCGACAGCGCGGCGGTCGCGACACCCTTGGCCGTGCCCTGCGCCCGGATCGCCTCGGCCAGCCCGGGCACCTCGCGGTCCAGCACCGGCCGGGTCACCTCGGGCGTGCGGTCGGTCGGGGACAGGCCCGTGCCGCCGGTGGTGAGCACGACGTCGTAGCCCTCGGCGACCGCCAGGTGCAGCGCGTCACCGACCGGGTCGCCGTCGGCCACCACGACGGGGCCGTCGACCGCGAAGCCCAGGCGGGCCAGTCCCTCGACCAGCACCGGGCCGGATCGGTCCTCGTAGGTGCCGGCCGCGGCCCGGGTCGAGGCGACGACGACCAGCGCCCGCCCCGCCGACCCGTCGCCGCCGCCGGTCTCAGTCGGCTCGCCAGTCACCGGACCGCCCTCCGCTCTTGGCCACGACCCGGACGTCGGTGATCCGCGTCTGCCTGTCGATCGCCTTCACCATGTCGACCACGGCGAGACCCGCGACCGCGACCGCGGTGAGGGCCTCCATCTCGATCCCGGTGCGGTCCGCGGTGCGCACGGTGGCCTCGATCTCGACGCCGTCGTCGACGACCACGACGTCCACGACGACCGCGTGGATCGCGACCGGGTGCGCCAGCGGCACCAGCTCCGGCGTCCGCTTGGCCGCCTGGATGCCTGCCAGCCGGGCCACCGCGAGCACGTCGCCCTTGGGCACCGAGTCCGAGCGCAGCGCCTCGACGACCGCCGCGCTGCAGAGCACGCGCCCGCGGGCCGTCGCCTCCCGCGCCGTCACCGGCTTGGCGCTGACGTCGACCATCCGGGCGTGCCCGGCGGCGTCGACGTGCGTCAGACCCGCCGGGACGCCTTCTGCCGGAACCTGATCGGCCTCGGTGCTCACCGTCGGCCCCGCTCCAGCAGCATGCAGCGGACGGTGTCGCCCTCCTCGACCCGGCTGACGTCCTCCGGCACGACGGCCAGCGCGTTCGCCACCGACAGGTCGTTGACCAGGTGCGAGCCGTTGCCACCCACCGGGGCCACCGTGAAGCCTCCGACCGAACCGGAGACGACCACCCGGGAGAACTGCCGCTTGCCGCTCGGCGAGCCCCACCCCTGCGTGGCCACGGCGCGGACCGTGGGCCGGTGCAGCGAGCTCTCGCCCATCATCTTGCGCAGCGCCGGTCGCACGAACACCTCGAACGAGACGTAGGCGCTCACCGGGTTGCCGGGCAGGGTGAAGATCGGGATGCCGACCTCGCCCCCCTCGTGCGGGCGGTCGCCGACGCGGCCCAGACCCTGCGGCATGCCCGGCTGCATCGCCACCTTCTCGAAGGCGACGGTGCCGAGCCGCGACAGCACCTCCTTGACGGTGTCGTACGCGCCGGCGCTGACCCCGCCCGTCGTGATGATGGCGTCGGCGCGCATGATCTGGCCCTCCAGCGCGTCGACGAAGGTGCGGGCGTCGTCGGTGACCAGCGGTGCGCGGTAGGCGATCGCGCCGGTGTCGCTGACCGCGGCGGCGATGGCGTACGAGTTCGACTCGAAGATCTGGCCGTGGTTCAGCCGACCTCCGGGGGCGACCAGCTCGGACCCTGTCGACATCACCACCACGCGGGGCCGCGGGTGCACGCGGGCCCGGTCGTGGCCGGTGGCGGCCAGCAGACCGAGGTGGCGCGCGGTGAGCCGGGTGCCGGCGGCGACCAGCTGCTGGCCCGCGACGACGTCCTCCCCGATCCGCCGGATGTTCTGCCCCGGCTGCGAGGGCCGGTGGATGCTGACCCGCACCGTTCCGGCGTCGGTCCACTCGACCGGCACCACGGAGTCGGCGCCTCGCGGCACGGGGGCGCCCGTCATGATCCGCACGACCGAGCCCTGCGAGAGGGCGGGCACGTCGCGCACGCCGGCAGGGAGGTCGCCCACGACGGGGAGCACCACCGGGGATGCGCCGGTCGTCCCGGCGACGTCGGCGGCGACCACGGCGTAGCCGTCCATGGAGGAGTTGTCGAAGCCGGGCAGCGAGACGGGCGACGCGACGTCGGCGGCCAGCACGCAGTCGAGCGCGTCGGGCAGCGCGAGATCGATCGCGGGGAGCACCCGAACGGTGCCCAGCGCCGCGGCGAGATGGTCGTCGACCGACCTCATCCGGTGAAACCGCCTGCGACGTAATCCTTCAGCCAGGCCCTGAGGTCCGGGCCGAGGTCCTCGCGGTCACCGGCGATCCGGATCACCGCCTTGAGGTAGTCGAGCCGGTCGCCGGTGTCGTAGCGACGACCGCGGAACACGACACCGCGCACGCCGCCCCCCTGCGCCGGGTCGGTGCCGGCCAGCGCCTGGAGGGCGTCGGTGAGCTGGATCTCGCCCCCGCGGCCGGGCTCGGTGCGCTCCAGCACCTCGAAGACGGCGGGGTGCAGCACGTAGCGGCCGATGATCGCGAGGTCGGACGGCGCGTCGGCGGGGTCGGGCTTCTCGACCAGGCCGGTGACGTTCACGACGTCGGCGCCGGACTCGCCGGGGTCCACCGCGGCGCAGCCGTACATGCTCACCTGCTCGTGCGGCACCTCCATCAGCGCCACCACCGAGCCTCCGTGCTCGGCCTGCACCTCGAGCATGGTCTGCAGCAACGGGTCCCGCGGGTCGATGAGGTCGTCGCCGAGCAGCACGGCGAACGGCTCGTCCCCCACGTGCCGCTTGGCGCACAGCACCGCGTGCCCGAGACCGCGGGGGTTGCCCTGCCGCACGAAGTGGATGTCGCCGAGCTCCGAGGACTCCCGCACCCGGGCCAGCCGCTCGACGTCGCCCTTGGCCTCCAGCGCCTGCTCCAGCTCGGGGGCGTGGTCGAAGTGGTCCTCGAGCGACCGCTTGCTGCGGCCGGTGATCATCAGGACGTCGTCGAGGCCCGCGCTGACGGCCTCTTCGACCACGTACTGGATCGCCGGCTTGTCGACGACCGGCAGCATCTCCTTGGGCGTCGACTTGGTCGCCGGCAGGAACCGGGTGCCGAGCCCGGCCACGGGGATCACGGCCTTGCGCACGGCTCGCTCGCTTCGCTCAGTCATGGCCGCAGGCTATCCGGGTGCCGCATGGGCCACACTGGCGCGATGGACGGGCGGGACGCGGGGAGGGCGGTGCCGCCCGGGGTGACGGCGGCGAAGGCGGAGCTGAGGCGACGGGCGAGGCTGCGCCGTGCCGCCCCCGTCGACCCGGTCGACCCC
>JBBQSN010000051.1:0-20776 GCA_038213835.1 Actinomycetales bacterium | reverse complement strand
CACCCAGCCTGCGGCCCTGGCGTGCACCTCGGTGGTGATCGCCCACACCCGCCGGTACCGCCCCGCCGCCCGCGCGCAGTCGACCCGCACGTGCGCCCGCAACCCCGCCACCAGGGTCCGACCGGCATCGTCCGAGCTCATACCCCCACACTAGAACACCTGTACGACAACGGCTCTCGCGTCGTGGGTCGTCCACAGGCCCACACCGACGGAACCAGCCTGTGGGCACGTTCCGTGCCTGACAGCCGCGGATACCGTAGGTCGATGGCTCCGCATCCGGCGATCTTCGTCAACGGCACCGTCGGTGTCGGCAAGTCCACGGTGCTTGACCACCTCGGGGACCTGTGCGAGGAGGCGGGCCAGCCGTTCACCCTGGTCGATCTCGACGCGTTGCGCCGGTCGTGGCCGCCGCCCCGGGAGGACCCGTTCAACCATCAGCTCGAGCTGGCGAACCTCGGTTCGCTGCGCCGCAACGACCTCGAGCCCGAGGAGCGCCTGGTGCTGCTGGCAGGAGTGATCGAGGACCGGGCAGCCCGTCCGCGGTACGAGCGGGTGCTGGGTACGGGCATGGTCGTGGTCCGGCTCGTCGCCCGCGGCGAGGTGGTGCGCGCCCGCCTCGACGGCCGATACCCGGAACCTGCGCGCGAGCGTCACCGTCTGTGGCACCAGGCGCGCGCCGTCGAGCTGGCCCGCGTCCTCGACGCCGCAGCCCTGGACGACCACGTGATCGACGTCTCGGACCTGCCAGCTCGGCAGGCGGCCAGCGCGGTGCTCCGGTTGGTCGGCCCGACCTCCTGACCAGGTCTCAGTCGGGCCAGGGCTCATCGTCCGTCGACGTCGTGCGGGCACCACCGAGCAGTGCCCGGGTCATCGCGTTCCGGGTGTCGAGCAGCTCGTCGAGGGCTGCGTCGATGTCGTCGGCGGTCACGGACAGGGCGTCCCCCTCGGCATCGCGCTCGGCGGCGAACAGGGCGCTGCGCCGCAGCAGCTCCTTGAGGAACGACGCGGTGACACCCTCGGTGCGCTCGATCAGCTCGTCGAACCGTGAGGTGTCGACCTGCATCGGCCCGCGGTACAGCTCGACGAGCGCCCGCCGCGCACCGGCGTCGGGCAGCGAGAGCTCGACCGCCTGGTCGATGCGCCCGGGGCGCGCGGCCAGGGCCGGCTCCAGGAGGTCCGCGCGGTTGGTCGTGAGGACGAAAACGACGTCCGCGTCCTCAGCGAGGCCGTCCATCTCGTTGAGCAGCTGGAACAGCAACGGGTGCTGTCCCGGGTGCATGCCGCGGTCCTCCGCGATGAGGTCGACGTCCTCGACCACCAGCATCGCCGGCTGCAGGGACCGGGCGACCGAGCACGCCTCCGCGATGAGGTGCAGGGCGTTGCCGGTGAGCTGGACGACCGTCGTGCCGGTCAGGCTGCTGGTGAGGTGCCGGACGAGGTGCGTCTTGCCGACCCCGGGGGGCCCGTACAGCAGCAGTCCGCGCTTGAGGTGCTGACCCGCGCCGAGCAGCCGCTCCTTGTGCCGGCCGAGCTCGATCACCTGACGGTGGACGGCGGCCGAGACGTCCGGGTCCAGGACGACCTGGTCCGACGTCACGGTGGGGCGGGCGTGGAACTGCATGAGCGTCTCGCCGTGCCCGAAGACCTCGCCACCGAACGACAGCACCTGGTTGCGGAACACGTTGTGCCGCGAGGCCAGCTCACGCACCTGCTGCGCTGCGGTTGCGGCCGCTCCGGGCTCGGTGCTGACGACCTGCAGGACCACCCTGGGCGCCCCCGACTCGGGCTCGGCGCCGCGCACCAGCATCGCGGTCCGACGGTCGCCCTCGTGCACCAGGAACAGGGCGCAGCGCACGCACGGCAGCACCTCGCCGTCGGGACCGGCTGCCAGGTTCACCCGGGCGACGTTCCCCGGCCGCGGCCCGAAGGGGTCGGGCGGTGCGTCGACGTCCTCCAGGGCGTCAGCCAGCCCGAACTGCCTGTGCTGGGATCCGATCACACCGACGACCTCGCAGTCCCGCGAGGTGTCCGACGTCCAGACGTCGAGGCCGGCCTGGACGTTCACGTGCTCGTAACCGGCCCACGACTCCTCGACGACGTCGAGAGCGTCCAGGTCCACGCCCAGGTGGCGGTGCAGGAGGTCGCCCAGCGTCGCGCGTCGACCCGCCCGTGCGGCGCCGACGAGCCCGGACACGCCGCGACGAAGGAGGCGCCCCACGTCGGCGAGCTCGGGCCGGGCGTCGCGGTGGTCGCTGCCCGCGGGCTCGGGCCCACCGCGAGTGACCCCGGTCGACGGCGCGTAGGCCGTCCAGCCGTACCGGTCGTCGGTCATCGTCGTCCCCCGTCGTCGTGGTGTCCGTCAGTCAAGCAGAGCGCGCACCGACGACTCGGCCTCCGACGGCGAGACCGGACGGCAGCCGAGCTCGACCCACTGCTGCACCAGGCGCGGCTCGTCGCGCATGAGTCCGAGCCCGCGCCGCACGAGCGTGAGCGGCGGCTTGCGCGACTCCGACAGGTCGCGCGCCAGCCGCCTCCAGAACGTCACGGGCGGGCGCAGACGCAGGCACAGCGCGTCGGCCAGCACCCCGGCCTCGCGACAGCGGGTGGCGAGCTGGGCGGCGAAGATGCCCTCGGCGACGAAGACCGCGCTCTCCCCGAGGTCGAGCCGCGACGTCCCCGTCCGGCGTGACGACGGGATGTCGTAGACGGGCACGTCGGCCGCCCCGTCGGTGCAGAGCTGCGCCAGGACGTCCATCGCGGCGCGCGCGTCCCACGAGCGCGGGTCGTCCCAGTCGACGATGCCGAACCGGTGCGGCATGGGCGGGTCGTCGCGGACGTCGTCGCCGTCGCGGTAGAAGTCGTCGAGCTGCAGCACGGGCACGCCCAACCGGCGGACCAACGACGTCTTGCCCGCCCCCGACGGTCCGCAGAGGAGGACGACCCGGGCGCTCACCGGCCCTTGGGGTGCCAGACGGTCTTGGTCTCGGTGAAGAACAGGATCCGAGCCGGTCCGGATGGCGTGGCGGCCCAGTCGACCTCGCCGTCGCGCGGACGCAGCACCCGCTTCAGCGTGCCGGCCGACCTGGCTTCCAGAGCAGCCCAGTCGAGGTCGGCCGCACCGGCGAGGTCGATCGCGTTGACGTCGGAGTGCGAGGCCAGCCACGGCGCGACCTCGGCGGCGTCACCGGTGATGACGTTGACCACGCCGCCCGGCACGTCAGAGGTCGCGAGCACCTCAGAGAGCGTGACGGCGGGGAGCGGGCGGTCCCTGCTCGACACGAGCACGACGGCGTTGCCCATGACGAGCGGCGCGGCGAGCACGCTCACCAGGCCCAGGAGCGAGGAGTCCTGCGGCGCGAGGACGGCGACGACACCGGTGGGCTCGGGTGCCGACAGGTTGAAGTACGGCCCCGCCACTGGGTTCGCGTTGCCCGCCACCTGGGCGACCTTGTCGGTCCACCCGGCGTACCAGACCCACCGGTCGATCGCCGTGGACACGACCCGCTCGGCCTGCGGCCGGGTGATGCCCTCACCCCGTGAGACCTCGTCGACGAACTGGGCGCGACGACCCTCCATCAGCTCGGCCACCCGGTACAGCACCTGGCCGCGGTTGTACGCGGTGGCGCCTGCCCAGCCGGAGAACGCGCCGCGGGCGGCGACGACGGCGTCGCGGGCGTCCTTGCGCGAACCCTGGGAAGCGTTGGCCCAGAACCGACCTCGTGAATCGGTGACCTCGTAGCTGCGGCCCGACTCGGTGCGGGGGAACTTCCCGCCGATGTAGAGCTTGTACGTCTTGCGGACCTCGGCGCGTGCCGGAGCTCGCGTAGCAGGCGGCGTCACAGGTCGTCTCCCTCGGAGTGCAGGTACGAGGCGAGGCCGTGGCGCCCGCCCTCACGCCCGTAGCCCGACTCCTTGTACCCGCCGAACGGGCTGGTGGGGTCGAAGCGGTTGAAGGTGTTGGCCCACACCACGCCGGCTCGCAGCTTGTCGGCGGCCCACAGGATGCGCGAGCCCTTCTCCGTCCAGATGCCGGCCGAGAGGCCGTAAGGGGTGTTGTTGGCCTTGGCGATCGCCTCGTCCGGCGTGCGGAAGGTGAGCACCGACAGCACCGGGCCGAAGATCTCCTCGCGGGCGATGCGGTGCGTGTTCGAGACGCCGGTGAACACGGTGGGCGGGAACCAGAACCCCTTGGACGGCAGCTCGCACGGTGCCGACCAGCGAACCGCGCCCTCGGCGTCTCCGGCAGCAGCCAGCTCGGTGATGCGGTCCAGCTGCGCGCGCGAGTTGATCGCGCCGACGTCGGTGTTCTTGTCCATCGGGTCGCCGAGCCGTAGCGTCATCAACCGGCGCTCCAGCCGCTCGACGAGCTCGGTCGCGACGTCCTCCTGCACCAGCAGTCGCGACCCGGCACAGCAGACCTGACCCTGGTTGAAGAAGATCCCGTTGACGATGCCCTCGACCGCCTGGTCGAGCGGGGCGTCCGAGAAGACGATGTTGGCGGCCTTGCCGCCGAGCTCCAGGGTGACCTTCTTGCGAGAGCCGGCCACCTGCTGGGCGATGCCCCGGCCGACCGCGGTGGAGCCGGTGAAGGCGATCTTGTCGACGCCGGGGTGCTCCACGAGCGCGCGCCCCGTCGGGCCGGCACCGGTGACGATGTTGACCACACCCGGGGGCAGGTCGGCCTGCTGGCAGATCTCCGCGAAGAGCAGCGCGGTGAGCGGCGTGGTCTCGGCCGGCTTGAGCACGACCGTGTTGCCGCACGCGAGCGCGGGGGCGATCTTCCACGCCAGCATGAGCAGCGGGAAGTTCCACGGGATCACCTGGGCCGCAACGCCCAACGACCGCGGCGAGGGTCCGAAGCCGGCGTGATCGAGCTTGTCGGCCCACCCGGCGTAGTAGAAGAAGAACGCGGCGGCCGTGGGGACGTCGACGTCGCGCGACTCCTTGATCGGCTTTCCGTTGTCGAGGGTCTCGAGCACGGCGAGCTCACGGGCCCGCTCCTGCATGATCCGCGCGATCCGGAACAGGTACTTGCCCCGCTCGGCGCCGGACATGCGCGACCACACCCTGGTGTGCGCCCGCCGGGCCGCGGCGACCGCTCGTTCGACGTCGGCCGCGTCGGCCTCGCCGACCTCGGCGAGCACCTCCTCGGTCGCTGGGTTGATGGTCTTGAAGGAGGTGCCCGCGGCGTCGACGAACTCGCCGTCCACGAACAGCCCGTAGGACGGCTGGAGGTCGACGACTGAGCGCGACTCCGGCGCCGGTGCGTACTCGAACGTGCCCATCTTCGCCATGAGGTCCTGTGCCCAGCCTTCAGTCGAGGGTGACGTAGTCGGGGCCGCTGTAGGCGCCCGTCGTGAGCTTCTGACGTTGCAGCAGCACGTCGTTCAGCAGCGTGGAGGCGCCGAACCGGAACCAGTCGGGGTCCAACCAGTCCTCGCCGGCTACCTCGCTGACCATCACGAGGTACTTGATGGCGTCCTTGGCGTGCCGGATGCCGCCGGCCGGCTTGACCCCGACCTGCCGGCCGGTCTGCGCCATCCAGTCGCGCACGGCCTCGAGCATCACCAGGGTGACGGGCATCGTGGCGGCGGGCTGGATCTTGCCGGTGCTGGTCTTGATGAAGTCCGCACCCGCCAGCATCGCGAGCCAGGACGCACGCCGGGCGTTGTCGTACGTGACGAGCTCGCCGGTCTCGAGGATCACCTTGAGGTGCGCCGAGTGCCCACCGGCGTTGCACGCCTCGCGGGTGGCGACGATCTCCTCGAACACCTGCAGGTACCGGCCGGACAGGAAGGCGCCGCGGTCGATCACCATGTCGATCTCGTGCGCACCCGCCTCGACGGCGTCGGTGGTGTCGGCCAGCTTGATGTCCATCGCCGCGCGGCCGGACGGGAAGGCGGTCGCGACGGCCGCGACGTGCACCCCCGACCCCCGGAGGGCCTCGACGGCGACCGGCACGAGGTCGTTGTAGACGCAGACCGCGGCCACTGACGGGCAGTCGGGCGAGGACGGGTCGGGGCGAACGGCCTTGGCGCACAGTGTGCGCACCTTGCCGTGGGTGTCGGCACCCTCGAGCGTGGTGAGGTCGATCATCTGGATCACGGTGTCGAGGGCCCAGGCCTTCGCCGTCGTCTTGATCGACCGGGTGCCGAGGCCGGCGGCCCGCTGGTCGGCCCCCACGGCGTCGACGCCGGGCAGGCCGTGCAGGAAGCGGCGCAGCGAGGAGTCGGTGACCTCGCCGCCGATCACCGCCGACGCCGAAGAGAGCCCGGCCGCCGTGGCCCGGGTGGTGGAAGTCGTCACCGCGGGACTCTACCGCCGCTGCGGCGCTGCTAGCGGCCCGCCGACCTGCCGCCGAGCTCGGCCACGAGGTCGAGCAGCTCGTTCACGGTCGGCCGCAGCGCACGCCAGCGGGTCAGTCCGACCAGGCGCTCCAGCACCGGTGAGGCCTTCGTCACGAGCAGCCGGCTGCGGCGCTGGTCGGGGCTGGAGTCGTAGACCCAGAACAGCACCACCCCGAGGTGGGCGAGCCAGAGCAGGTCGGGGAGCTCCTCCAGCACCCGGGCGTCGGCCCGCACCGTGCTGCCCCGCACGACCTCGCGCATGATCTGCGTGGAGGCGTCGCGCGCCGGGGTGCTGGCCTCGCTGAGCGGGTTGAGCGGGCTGGAGGGGTCGGCGGCGACGGCGAACATCTTCCCGGCGAACCGGTGGTAGCGGCCGGCGGCGTCGAGGAACGCCAGCTCGCTGGTCGCGAACCGCGCCCCGAGCCCGTCCACCCCCGGGAGCCGCTCTGCTGCTGCCGTGGCGTGCAGCTCCTGCAGCCGGTCGTAGAAGCCCTGCACCAGGTGCTCCTTGGACGCGAAGTAGTAGTACGCGTTGCCGAGGCTGACCCCGGCGGCATCGGCCACCGCCCGCATCGTGGTGCCGTCGTAGCCGCGCTCCTCGAGCAGGGTCATCGCGGCGTCGACGATGCGGGTCCGGGTCTGCTCGCCCTTGGAGGTGACCTCGCCGTCCTTGCTGCTCACGGCAGTGACGCTACCCACCCGCCATCGCCGGCGGCCGAGCGCATGCGGGCGGGGCCGGTCGGCCCTGCACGACGGCCGCGACCGACAGCGCCGCCGCCCGCGCCAGACCGCGCCGTCCGGTTCCTGACAGCCACACCGCGAGGTCGCGGTGCTCGGCCGTGGCCCACAGGCACATGATCCACGCGCCCTCGGCGGTCCAGACCTCCCCGCCGGACGAGACCACGGTGACCTCCTCGCGGCTCCGTTCGTGGTCCAGCCCGGGCAGCAGCGCGCGGGCCTGCGGCGACCCGCAGGGCACCCACGTCAGGGGTACCAGCTGCGTGGTCGCCTCGAGCCAGCCGCGCACCCAGGTGCACAGACCGCACCCGGCGTCGTACAGGACGGTCAGCTCCCGCACCGGCTGCCCGCTCACCGGCCCTGCGGGACCGGGCCGGGGCCCTGGGGCGGGCCCATCGGGCGCTGCGGCGCGAACGGGAGCCGGCCCTGGGGCGCGACCGGGGGGACCGGGTCGTGCTGGCGGTTCCAGCGGCGGCGCATCCGGGAGAGCACGAACAGGTTGGCGAAGTGCATCGCGCCGAGCACGAGCAGGACGCTGCCGATCTTGGTGGAGAGGGTCTCGATGCCCGCGCGGGCGTCGGGCACGTCGGCGCCGGTGCGCAGCGCCAGGGCGACGTAGCCGAGGTTGATCAGCCAGAAGCCGACCACGAGCAGGTGGTTGACGGCACCGGCCATCCGCTCGTCGCCGCTGAAGACGTCGCGCAGGAAGAGCGCCCCGTTGCGGCGCAGGGTGCGGGCCACCCAGAACGTGAGGCCCACGCTGAGCGGGACGTAGACGAGGTAGGTGACGACGACGGGATCCATGGCGCTTCTCCTTCTGCCCGGCCCGCGAGCGCGGGCTCTTGAACGTGTTCAAGAACATCGTAGCGCCAGACTTGAACATGTTCAACCAGCATGATGTGCTCGTGGCGCTCGGCGACGCCGGCTTCGGCTGGTCGCTGTGGTCCGGGCCCTGGCGGCGCCGGGTCCGTCGCGGATGCAGAACCTCTACCAGCGCGCGGCGACCGGGTCCGGGGTGCTGCACCGCGACGCAGAGCAGGTGGGGGCCCCGATGGCTCCCGCCCTGCTCGCGGTCCTGCAGGGGCGTGAGCGCTGGTCCCGGGGCGAGGCGGCCCTCACCGTCGTCGGCGTCGCCTCACTCGTCGCCGGGGTGCTTCTCGGCCGAAGCACCGGCGGCTCGTGGCACCATGGCCGACGTGAGCACCAAGCCCGCCGGACTCGTCCCCGAGCCGGTCGTCCTGCGCCCGAACGGCGTGCGGGTGCTGGCCGCGACCACCTGGGTCCTGCTCGTCGTGTTCCTCGTCCTGACGACCCTGGACGACCCCGCCTCGGCGCTGCGGTTCGCGCCGTTCGCGGGCCTGCTGGCCCTGGTCGTCTACGCGCTGTTCTGGCGGCCCCGGATCGACGTCGACGCCGACGGCGTGACCCTGGCGAACGTCGTGCGCGACACCCGGGTGCCGTTCGCGCGCCTGGAGGACGTCCGGACCCGGTTCGCCCTCACCCTCGAGACGGTCGAGGGCACCTTCACCAGCTGGTCCTCTCCGGCCCCGGGCCGCACCAGCTCGATGTCGCTGTCACGCCGCGACACCGAGGGCTTCACGGCGATGGGCCAGCCCTCCGACCAGGGCGTGAGCGCCAGCTCGGCACCGAACACCGACTCCGGGGCCGCGGCGCTGCTCGTGCGGCACCGCTGGGACGTCTGGCGCGAGCACGGCGGCTCGCCCGAGCCGGTCGACGCCGACCGGATCACCCGCACCTGGGACGTCCCGCTGATCTGCGGGTTCGCTGTGCTCGTCGCCCTCAGCGCGCTCGCCGCGGTGCTCTGAGCCGTCCCCTCGCGGTACTAGGGCTGGAGCCCCATCGCGGCCGACAGGTCCGCGCGGACCCGGGCCAACCGGTCGGCCGCGATCTCGCGGGCGGCGGCGACGTCGCCGTCGGCACCCACCGGCACCACCGACTCCAGGTACGCCTTGAGCTTCGGCTCGGTGCCGGACGGTCGCACGACCACCCGGTCGCCGCCGCTGGTGCGGTAGCGCAGGCCGTCGGTGGGCGGCAGGTCGGCGCTGCCGTGGGCGAGGTCGTCGGCCTCGATGACCGGTGATCCGGCGAGCTCGCTCGGAGGGCGCCGGCGCAGGGTGAGCATCGCCCGGGTGATGAGCGAGAGGTCCTCGACCCGCACCGACAGCTGGTCGGTCGCGTGCAGGCCGTGCTCGAGCGCGAGGTCGTCCAGGACGTCGAGCAGGCTCCGTCCGTCCGCCTTGAGCCAGGCGGCGAGGGAGGCGACCACGACGGCGGCGCTCACACCGTCCTTGTCGAGCACGCTCTCGGGGGCCACGCAGTAGCCGAGCGCCTCCTCGTAGCCGAACACCAGGTGCGGCGCCCGCGAGATCCACTTGAAGCCGGTGAGCGTCTGCGCGTGGTCGAACCCGTGCGCGGCCGCGATCCGCCCGAGCAGCTGGGACGACACGATCGAGCAGGCGAGGGTGCCGCTGGTGGGCGCGCCGGGACGGGTGGCGAGGTACTCGCCGAGAAGCGACCCGACCTCGTCGCCCCTCAGCATCCGCCAGCCGCCGGTCTCCGCGGGGCCGGCAGGGTCGAGGACGGCCACCGCACACCGGTCGGCGTCGGGGTCGTTCGCGATCACGAGGTCGGCACCGCGCTCGCGGGCGGCGGCCAGGGCCAGGTCGATCGCCCCCGGCTCCTCCGGGTTCGGGAACGCCACGGTCGGGAAGGCGGGGTCCGGCGCTGCCTGCTCCGGCACGAGGTAGACGTCGTCGAAACCCGCGCGCCGCAACGCTTCTCGAGTCGTCTCGCCGCCCACCCCGTGCAGCGGCGTCAGGACCACGGACAACGCGCGCGAGGTACCGGGCGTCGCCACGGCGGCGGCGGCGTCCAGGTAGGAGTCGTGCAGGTCCTCGCCCAGCACGGTCCAGCCGTCCTCGGGCATCGGCACGTCGGCGAGGTCGCCGACCGCCGCGATCCGGCTCGCGATGGCGGCATCGGCGGGCGGGACGATCTGCGCGCCGTCCTCGCCCGGACCGCCGAGGTAGACCTTGTAGCCGTTGTCCTGCGGCGGGTTGTGGCTCGCGGTCACCATCACGCCCGCGTCGGCATCGAGGCGGCGTACCGCGAAGGCGAGCACGGGGGTGGGCAGCGCCGCCGGCAGCAGCAGCGCCTCGATGCCGGCCCCGGTCATCACCGCCGCGGTGTCGCGGGCGAACACGTCGGAGTTCGTGCGCGCGTCGTAGCCGATGACGACACGGGGACGGGGCAGGCCCGTGCTCGGCCCCCGGTGCAGCAGGTACGAGGCCAGCCCGGCCGCAGCGCGGACCACCACGACCCGGTTCATCCGGTTCGGCCCTGCCCCCAGGGCGCCGCGCAGCCCGGCTGTGCCGAACTGCAGCGTGCCGTCGAACCGGTCGGCCAGGTCGGCCGCCGCGGCCTCGCCGCCCGCCTGGGCGGCCTCGACCACCGCGAGCAGCTCGGCGGCGGTCTGCTCGTCCGGGTCCGCCGCGGCCCAGGTGCGGGCCTCCGCCACGAGGTCGGGCGTGAGCATCAGGACGCCGGGACGGGCGCAAGGGCGGCGATCCGGCGGGTGACCTCGGCCAGCAGGGCGCCGATCCGCGGGCCGGCCGCCTGCCCGGCCTCCAGCACCTCGCAGTGGTCGAGCGGCACGGGGCTGATGCCGGCCGCCAGGTTCGTCACCAGCGAGATGCCGAGCACCTCCATGCCCGCGTGCCGTGCGGCGATCGCCTCGAGCGCCGTGGACATCCCGACCAGGTCGGCGCCGATGGTCCTCGCCATCCGCACCTCGGCCGGCGTCTCGTAGTGCGGGCCGGGGAACTGCGCGTAGACGCCCTCGTCGAGGGACGCGTCGACCTCGCGCGCGACCGCCCGCAGCCTCGACGAGTAGAGGTCGGTGAGGTCGACGAAGGTCGCGCCCTCCAGCGGCGAGGTGGCCGTGAGGTTCAGGTGGTCGCTGATCAGCACCGGGGTGCCGGGACCCCACTCCTGCCGCAGCCCGCCGCAGCCGTTGGTGATGACGACGGTCCGGCAGCCCGCGGCCGCCGCCGTCCGGATGCCGTGGACGACCTGGCGCACCCCGCGGCCCTCGTACAGGTGCGTGCGGGCTCCGAGCACCAGCGCCCGGGCGTCGGTCTCGCCGATCCGCACCGAGCGCAGGCTGCCGACGTGGCCGGTGACGGCCGGCTTGTGGAAACCGGGCACCTGGTCGGCCGGGACGTCGGCGAGCGTCTCGCCCAGCAGGTCGGCCGCCGGCGCCCATCCGGAGCCGAGCACGAGGGCGACGTCGTGCCGGGGGGCCCCGGTGCGCTCGGCCAGCACGGCGGCAGCCGAGCGGGCGGCGTCGAAGGGGTCGTCGGCGGGGGTGCTGTCGCTGCTCACCGGCGCAGCGTACTCAGCGTCGGGCGGCGCGGCGGACGTCCGGTCAGGCGTCGGGTCGCTCGCCCATCGAGCGGCAGGGCATCGCCCGCACCCGGGCGGTGTAGTCGTCCGGGGCCCCGGCGGCCTGCGCCGCCTCGGCCAGCACGCCGAGGTAGTGGGCGCTCGGCACGCCGCCCTCGTAGGCGTCCAGGACGTAGACCCAGGCGAGCACCTCGCCGCCCAGCAGGTCGATCCGGACCCGCACCTTGCGGTACAGCTCGAGGCCCTCGCCCTCCCACTCGTCCAGGTCCCTCTCGTCGGCCGTCGTGAGGTCGTAGACGGCCACGTAGACGGCGTCGGCGGGGTCCTGGACCACGGTGGCGAGGGCGCCGTCCCAGCCGCGCTCCTCGCCACCGAAGGTCAGCCTCCAGCCGCGCAGCCAGCCGGTGCCGCGCAGCGGGGAGTGCGGCGCGCGCCGCACCATCTGCTCGGGGTGCAGGTTGGAGCCGTACGCCGCGTAGAGAGCCACGGTGGTCGAGCGTAACCAGCGCCGTGCGGTCGGTGTCGGGGACACGACACAATGGGCCGCGATGAGCGAGCAGACGACGGCCACGCCGCAGACCCCCACCGACGCCCCCACCCCGGACGAGGCGGGCGAGGTGCGTCCCGGCACCCGCGTCGTCGTCGTCGGGGGCGGCCCCGGCGGCTACGAGGCGGCGCTGGTCGCCGCCCAGCTGGGGGCCACGGTCACCGTCGTGGAGAAGGCCGGGCTGGGCGGCTCGGCCGTGCTCACCGACGTCGTCCCGTCCAAGACCCTGATCGCCACCGCCGAGGTGATGACGCTGGTCGACGGCGCGCACGAGCTCGGTGTCCGGTTCCCAGGCGGGGGCGACCCCGACCCGGCGGCCGGCCTCGGCGTCGACCTCGGTCGCGTGAACGAGCGGGTGCGGGCACTGGCCCGGGCGCAGTCCGACGACGTGCACCGCCGGCTGGAGAAGGAGGGCGTGCGGCTGGTGGCGGGCTCCGGGCGGCTGGTCTCGCCGCAGGAGGTGTCCGTCGAGCTCGCGGACGGCGGGGACACCTCGTTGGACGCCGACGTCGTGCTGCTCGCCACCGGCGCGCACCCGCGGACGCTGCCCGACGCCGTGCCGGACGGCGAGCGGATCCTCACCTGGACCCAGCTGTACGACCTCGCCGAGCTTCCCGTGCGGCTGGTGGTCGTCGGCTCCGGCGTCACCGGCGCCGAGTTCGCGTCCGCCTACGACGCCCTCGGCGTCGACGTCGTGCTGGTCTCCTCGCGCGACCGGGTGCTGCCCGGCGAGGACGCCGACGCCGCCGAGGTGATCGAGGAGGTGTTCCGTCGCCGCGGCATGACGGTGCTCTCGCGGTCGAGGGCCGCCTCGGTCGATCGCTGCGGCGACGGCGTCGTCGTGACCCTCGCCGACGGCCGCACGGTCGAGGGCTCGCACTGCCTGATGGCGGTCGGCTCGATCCCCAACACCGCCGGCATCGGCCTGGAGGACGCCGGCGTGCGGCTCACGTCGTCCGGTCACGTCGAGGTCGACCGGGTCTCGCGCACCTCGGCCCGGGGCGTCTACGCCGCCGGCGACTGCACCGGCGTGCTGCCGCTGGCCTCGGTGGCCGCCATGCAGGGCCGGATCGCGATGTGGCACGCGCTCGGCGACGCCGTCACACCGCTCGACCTGCGCACCGTCTCGGCGAACATCTTCACCGCACCCGAGATCGCCACCGTCGGCTGGACCCAGGCCCAGATCGAGGCAGGCGAGGCCCAGGGCCAGGTGGTCAAGCTCCCGCTCGCCGGCAACCCCCGCGCCAAGATGCAGGGCATCCACGACGGCTTCGTCAAGCTGTTCTCCCGCACCGGTTCCGGCACCGTGATCGGCGGCGTCGTCGTGGCACCGAGGGCGTCCGAGCTGATCTTCCCCGTCGCGCTGGCCGTCGAGCACCGCCTCACCGTCGACGACGTCGCCCACGCCTTCACGGTCTACCCGTCGCTGTCCGGCTCGATCGCCGAGGCCGCCCGGCGGCTGCACGGACTCTGACGGCCTCTGCGCCCACGGTGCCCGGCCAGCGGCCACCCCACGAGAGTACCGACCTGATTTGTACAAAGACTCGTTGGTGGTACTGTGGAGGCGGAGGTGGCCGATGACCGACCCTGCAGGTGAGCTGGATCGAACGTTCCACGCTCTGGCCGACCCGAGTCGCCGCGCCATCCTGTCGGTCGTCCGCAACAAGCGCTGCGCGGTCGGCGAGATCGCGGGCGTGTTGGGGCTGTCGCAGCAGATCGTGTCTCACCATCTGAAGGTGCTTCGTGCAGCCGGCCTCGTGACAGGTGCGCGATCGGGCACTCGTCACCTGTTCGCGGTTCGCGTGGAAGGACTCTCCGTCGGCAAGGGGTTCTTCGACGACTTCTGGCCCGAACGACTGAGTGCGTTGAAGCGTGCGGTGGAGTCGGCCGCGCGGAGCGGTGATGACTGAGCACCGGACGTCGATCGACATCGAGGCGGCACCGGAGGTCGTCTTCGAGTTCCTGGTGACGGACAGGGGAATGACCTCGTGGATGGGGCAGTGGGCATCGCTCGACCCAGTGCCCGGCGGGGAGTTCGCGGTGGACATCGCCGGGTATCCCGTGCGGGGCATGTTCCTCGACGTGGATCCGCCTCGACGGGTGACGGTCTCATGGGGGTTCGCTGGGCATGAGACCTTGCCTGCCGGCTCGTCGACGGTGTCCTTCGAGCTGACGCCCATCTGCGCCGGGACGCGGGTCGAGGTCGTTCACACAGACCTGCCCGAGGGCGACGTTCCGGGTCACGTCGACGGGTGGAGCCACTTCCTGCCTCGCCTCGTACGAGCCGTCGGAGGCGAGCAACTCCCGCCAGATTCCTGGAAACCCGCACCATGAGCCCCCTACCACCCGAAGGAGTCGCCATGTCCAACTCTGACGACGACGCACTGTCGACCGTCGAGGCCTATCACCGGGCCTGGACCAGCGGCGACGTCGATCGAGCCCTGACCCGTGTCTCCGACGACGTCCGCTGTTTCGCCCCCGACGAGAACGTCACCACGAAGGGCGACTGGCGCGAGTATCTCGCCAGCTTCGTGCCGATGCTGACAGGCGCACCCGAGCACACCCGGATGACGGATGGGAATCGGGTGGCGCTGTGGTACTTCCCGCAGACCGAGGCGACGACGACGACGCTGGCGAGCGAGCTGTTCACAGTGCTGGACGGGCAGATCGTCGAGATTCGCCTCGCCTTCGACCGCCTCGGCTACATGCCACCGGCACAGCAACCGGCATGACACCGACGTCCGCCGTCGAGCGAGCTGCTTCGTGATCCTGAGGCATCCCGTGCGGAGATGGGAACAGGTCGCTCGATGGGAGAAGGATGGATCCGAGTCGAGGCGCGGGCGCTGCGCAACGACACGGCCCTCGTCGGGCTGGCTCGAGGTCGCCACCCGCCACCTCGCCCAGCGCAGACCCATGCACCCATGAGGACATCCGGCCGCGGGTCCTGAGGCGACCGACTGCGACTGATCGCCATGCCGAGATGCGCGGACGTCAGTCGGCGAGGGTGCAGACGACGGCGCCGGAGGTGACGGTGGCGCCGACCGCTGCGGTGAGGCCGGTGACCGTGCCGGCCTTGTGGGCCAGCAGCGGCTGCTCCATCTTCATCGCCTCCAGCACGACGACCAGGTCTCCCGCGGCCACGGTGTCGCCCTCGGCGACGGCGACCTTGACGATGGTGCCCTGCATGGGGGACGTGAGGGCGTCGCCGGAGACCGCGGCGCCGGAGCGCTGACCGGCAGAACGCTTGGGGGCCTTGGGCTTCGCCCCGCCGCCACCGCCGAGGGCGAGGCCGCCGGGGAGGACGACCTCGAGCCGCTTGCCGCCGACCTCCACGACGATGTGCTGCTTCTCCTCGGCCTCGGGGGCCTCGGCGGCCTCGCCGTCCCAGGGCTCGATGGTGTTGTCGAACTCGGTCTCGATCCAGCGGGTGTGCACCGAGAACGGCTCGTCGCCGGCGGGCGCGAAGGCGGGGTCGCGCACGACCACGCGGTGGAACGGCAGCACGGTGGGCATGCCCTCGACGACCATCTCGTCCAGGGCGCGGCGCGAGCGCTCGAGCGCCTGCTGCCGGGTGGCCCCGGTGACGACGAGCTTGGCCAGCATCGAGTCGAACGCGCCGGCCACGACGTCGCCGGTGACGACGCCGGAGTCGAGCCGCACGCCGGGTCCGGACGGGGGCAGGAAGGACGACACGGCGCCGGGGGCGGGGAGGAAGCCCCGGCCGGCGTCCTCGCCGTTGATCCGGAACTCGAACGAGTGGCCGCGGACCTCGGGGTCTTCGTAGCCGATCGCCTCGCCCGTGGCGATCCGGAACTGCTCGCGGACGAGGTCGATGCCGGTGACCTCCTCGCTGACCGGGTGCTCGACCTGCAGCCGGGTGTTCACCTCGAGGAAGGAGATGGAGCCGTCCTGGCCGACGAGGAACTCGCAGGTGCCGGCCCCGGAGTACCCGGCCTCGCGCAGGATCGCCTTGGACGAGCGGTACAGCTCGGCGACCTGGTCGTCGGTGAGGAACGGCGCGGGCGCCTCCTCGACCAGCTTCTGGTGCCGGCGCTGCAGCGAGCAGTCGCGGGTGGAGACCACGACGACGTTTCCGTGCTCGTCGGCCAGGCACTGGGTCTCGACGTGGCGCGGCTGGTCGAGGTACTTCTCCACGAAGCACTCGCCCCGACCGAACGCTGAGACGGCCTCTCGCACAGCGGAGTCGAACAGCTCGGCGATCTCGTCGCGCTCGCGGGCGACCTTGAGTCCGCGGCCGCCGCCGCCCTACGCTGCCTTGATCGCGATAGGCAGGCCGTGCTAGTAGGCGAACGCGAGCACCTCCTCGGCGCCGGCGACCGGCTCCTTGGTGCCGGGCACCAGCGGAGCGCCGGCGCGCTCGGCGATGTGGCGCGCCTTGACCTTGTCGCCCAGGGAGTCGATCGCCGCGGGGGAGGGGCCGATCCAGACCAGCCCGGCGTCGATCACCGCCTGGGCGAAGGCGGCGTTCTCGGCGAGGAACCCGTACCCGGGGTGGACGGCGTCGGCGCCCGAGCGGGCCGCGACGTCGAGCAGCTTCTCGACGACCAGGTAGGAGTCGCCGGGGGTGGAGCCACCGAGGGCGTACGCCTCGTCGGCGACCATCACGTGAAGTGCGTCGGCGTCCGGTTCGGCGTAGACCGCCACCGACCCCAGGTCGGAGTCCGTACACGCCCGCGCGATCCGCACCGCGATCTCGCCGCGGTTGGCGATGAGCACCTTGGTGATGGTCCGGGTGGGGGTGGTGCTCTGGCTCACGTCTGCCTCACTCGTCGGGGTCGCTTGACTGGTCGCTGCGTCGTCGGCCGCTCGGGAGCCTATCCTCGGCCACGGCGAGCCCTCCCATCCTGGCCCACCGCGGGGACGGGTGTGGCGCACGTCATGGCACCGCCGTACGAAGCCTGGCGAGGTCCTCGCGGCAGCGCCGCTCGAGCTCGTCGAGCTCGCCCAGGACCGCGTCGATGTCGGTCCGCCGGGCCTCGAGCTCGGTCCTGCGCCCTTCGACCTGCTCGAGCAGGTAGTCGAGCTGGCCGGCCTCGCCCGGGACGTCGTCGTACATGTCGACGACGGTGCGGATCTTCTCCAGGTCGAACCCGATCCGCTTGCCGCGCAGCACGAGCGCGAGCCGAACCCGGTCGCGTGGGTGGAAGACCCGGACGGTGCCCCGGCGCTCGGGGGAGATCAGGCCCTGCTGCTCGTAGTAGCGGACGGTGCGGTGGGTGATGCCGAACTCCTCGGCCACCTCCGCGATGGTCCACGTGCCCGTCTGACTGCCCATCCCGTCATCCTGCTTGACGTTGACGTCAACGTCAAGCATGATCAGGAGGTCCACCGCCGGGCGATCCCCGGGCGGCGACCGCCAGCGAGAGGACCCACCATGTTCGAGCTGTCCAAGGAGCTCGAGGACTTCCGAGCCTCGGTCCGCGACTTCGCCGAGGCCGAGGTCGGCCCGCACATCGAGCAGTGGGACCGCGAGAGCCACTTCCCGGTGCACCTCGTGCCGAAGATGGGCGAGCTCGGGCTGTTCGGCCTGGTCGCCCCCGAGGAGTTCGGCGGCGCCGGTCTCGACGAGGACGCCTTCACCAGCCTCTGCGTGGCGATCGAGGAGCTCGGCCGGGTCGACCAGAGCGTCGGCATCACCCTCAGCGCCGGCGTGGGCCTCGGCATCAACCCGGTGCTCAGCTTCGGCACCCAGGAGCAGAAGGAGCGCTGGCTCCCCGACCTCGTCGCAGGGCGCGCGCTCGCCGGGTTCGGCCTGACCGAGCCCGAGGCCGGCTCCGACGCCGGCGCCACCCGGACCCGGGCCCGGCTGGACGACGCCAGCGGCGAGTGGGTGGTCGACGGCGCGAAGGCGTTCATCACCAACTCCGGCACCGACATCACCTCGGTCGTCACCGTCACGGCCCGCACCGGGCAGCGCGAGGACGGGCGTCCCGAGATCAGCTCGATCATGATCCCAGCCGGCACAGCCGGTTTCACCGTCGAGCCGCCCTACCGCAAGCTCGGCTGGCACGCCTCCGACACGCACGGCCTCACGTTCGAGGGGTGCCGCGTCCCGGAGGAGGACCTCCTCGGCCGGCGGGGCAAGGGCCTCGGCCAGTTCCTCGCGATCCTCGACGACGGCCGGATCGCCATCTCGGCGCTGGCGGTCGGCCTGGCCCAGGCCTGTCTCGAGCTCTCCACCGAGTACGCGAGGACCCGGGTCGCCTTCGGACGTGCCATCGGCGCCAACCAGGGCGTCTCGTTCGCCGTGGCCGATCTCGCCGTCGCGGTCGAGGCCGCGCGCGCGCTCACCTACAAGGCCGCCTGGCTCAAGGACGAGCTGAACGCCGGCCGCCGGTCCCTCGCCGAGGTGAAGCAGGCCGCCGCGATCGCCAAGCTGTACTCGACCGAGGCAGCCGTCACCGCCACCCGGGTCGCCACCCAGGTCTTCGGCGGCAACGGCTTCATGGAGGAGTACCCCGTGGCCCGGTTCTACCGCGACGCGAAGATCCTGGAGATCGGCGAGGGCACCTCCGAGGTGCAGCGCCTCGTCATCGCCCGCGGCCTCGGCCTCCCCGTCGACTGATCTGATGAGGCACAGGCTGGCAGGCTGGTCACCGTGAGCACCCACCACCCCACCGACCCCAAGGTGCAGGAGCTGCGCGAGCGGCTCGTCGCCGCGCACCGAGCGTCCGCCTCGCCCACCGAGCCCGCCGCGGCCAAGCTGGCCGGGCAGAACAAGCTCTACGTGCGCGACCGCATCGCCCTGCTCCTGGACGACGGCTCGTTCGTCGAGGACGGCCGGTACGCCAACGCCGTGGCGGCGGGCCTCCCCGCCGACGGCGTCGTCACCGGCCGCGGCACCGTCGACGGACGGACCGTGGTCGTGGTCGCCAACGACCCGACGGTCAAGGCCGGCTCGTGGGGCGCGCGCACGGTCGAGAAGATCATCCGCGCCACGGAGACCGCGCTGCGCGAGGAGCTGCCGGTCTTCTGGCTGATCGACTCCGCCGGGGCCCGCATCACCGACCAGGTCGACCTGTTCCCGGGGCGGCGCGGTGCGGGGCGGATCTTCCACAACCAGGTGATGCTGTCGGGCAAGGTGCCGCAGATCTGCTGCCTGTTCGGGCCGTCGGCGGCCGGCGGGGCGTACATCCCGGCCTTCACCGACTGCGTGATCATGGTCGAGGGGAACGCCTCCATGTACCTCGGCAGCCCGCGGATGGCCGAGATGGTGGTGGGAGAACGCGTCTCGCTGGAGGAGATGGGCGGCGCGCGGATGCACTGCACCGTCTCCGGGTGCGGCGACCTGCTGGCCCACGACGACGCCGACGCCATCGAGCAGGCCCGGCTGCTGTTCTCGTACCTGCCCGCGAGCTGGCGTTCGGACCCGCCGACCTACGCGCCCGAACCGCCCTCGGTGCTGCTGGACGACGACTCCGTACCTGAGGTCGAGAGCCAGCCGTTCGACGTGCACCAGGTGATCGAGGGCCTGGTCGACGACGACTCGTTCTTCGAGATCAAGCCCTTGTTCGCCCCCGAGCTCGTGGTCGGGTTCGGCCGGATGGACGGCGCGACGGTGGGGGTCGTGGCCAACAACTCCGCCGTCAAGGGCGGTGTGCTGTTCGGCGACTCGGCCGACAAGGCAGCGCGCTTCATCTGGTGGTGCGACGCGTTCAACGTGCCGCTCGTGTACCTGTCCGACGTCCCCGGCTTCATGATCGGGTCCGAGGTCGAGCGCGCCGGGATCATCCGGCACGGTGCCAAGATGATCACCGCGGTCTCCGAGGCCACCGTCCCGCAGGTGTGCGTGATCCTGCGCAAGTCCTACGGGGCGGGCCTGTACGCGATGGCCGGCCCCGGCTTCGGTCCTGACGCCACCCTCGCGCTGCCCACCGCACGCATCGCCGTGATGGGACCCGAGGCGGCGGTGAACGCGGTCTACGCCAACAAGATCAACGCGATCGAGGACGCCGACGAGCGCGAGGCCTTCGTCGCGGCGCGCCGCGAGGAGTACGAGGCCGACATCGACCTCGAGCGGCTGGCCAGCGAGCTCGTCCTGGACGGCATCGTGCAGCCGGCCGATCTGCGCCAGGAGGTCGCCGCGCGGCTCCGTTACGCTGCCCGCAAGGACCGACGGTTCAGCGACCGCCGGCACGGGGTGCCACCGGTCTGAGGCCGAGCACGCGGGGAGATTGCATGCGCAGCAACGGGTTCGGAAGGGCAGTGGCCACGATGATGCTGGTCGTCGTGCTCGCCGGGTGCACTTCGCCGTCCGACGACCCCGTCGCCGGACCGTCGACCTCGACCGCGAGCGCCACCCCCCGCGCCGACGGCGACGTCGCGCTGACCGACGTGTGCGGGACTGCGGACGACGCGGCCGTGCAGAGACTGCTGCCCGCCGCGGAGAGCGAGCCGGGCGGCACCTCCGGCGAGAGCTACGCGGCGGCGACCTGCACCTGGGCCAATAGCACCGACGACGAGCCCTCCGGGTCGCTCACCCTCACCGTGGAGGTCGCGCTCACCCCGGACGAGACCGGGCAGCGCGAAGTCCTGGAGGGCGTGTGCGGCGACGCGCCGATCGGCGAGGACGGACCCGGAGAGCTGGCGTGCCGCCGCCGCCCCCCCCCGGCCACGGGGGCGGGCCAGACGCCGCCCCCGATAGCAGGGCCCCGGGGGGGCGCCCGGGGCAAACCCAACGCCCCCCGCGGCCGGGGGT
>JBBQSN010000050.1:0-21433 GCA_038213835.1 Actinomycetales bacterium | reverse complement strand
AGGACTCGGCGGGTCCGCGAACGAGACCGCGGGCTACCGCGGCGGGGGTCAGTCAGCCACCGATCGGCTCAGTCTTCAAGCCGACCCGCAACAGGCGGGAGCCCGTCCGGGGTACATACGTTAGGCCGTTCGGGTCCCACTCTGCAGTGCCGGAGGCCCGAGGGGACGGTCCGTGTCGCGCAGACGGAGGCGTCCGACGCGAACCGCTGACGTGATCGGTCGACTCGTGCGGGTGCGGCACGAACGGGCCGGCGACCCCCCACCGGGGACCCTGCTGGCAGACTCGGACGATGCCGGGCGCCGAGGAGGGACGCGACCTCGCGACCCTCCCCAAGGCGCACCTGCACCTGCACTTCACCGGGTCGATGCGACCCTCCACGCTGGTCGAGATGGCCGACGCCCGCGGCATCCGGCTGCCCGGCGCGCTGCGCGACCAGCAGGCCGTCCACCTCACGTCCGACGCCCGCGGCTGGTTCCGGTTCCAGCGCCTCTACGACGCCGCCCGTGCCGTCGTGCGCGACGAGGCGGCGATGCGGCGGATCGTGCGCGAGGCCGCCGAGGACGACGCCGCCGAGGGCTCGCGGTGGCTGGAGATCCAGGTCGACCCGACGTCCTACGCGCCGTTCGTCGGCGGCATCACGCCGGCGCTCGAGATCGTCCTGGACGAGGCCCGCGCCTCGTCCGAGGCGACCGGGACCCAGGTCGCGGTGATCGTGGCGGCGAGCCGGATCCGGCACCCGCTCGACGCCCGCACCCTCGCGCGGCTGGCTGTCCGGTACCAGGGCGACGGCGCCGGCAGCGTCGTCGGCTTCGGCCTGTCCAACGACGAGCGGCGCGGCTGGACCTCCGAGTTCGCGCCAGCCTTCGACCTGGCCCGACGGGCCGGACTGGCGTGCGTGCCGCACAGCGGTGAGCTGCTCGGTCCGGACCACGTCGGGGTGACGCTGGACCACCTGTCCCCCACCAGGATCGGGCACGGCGTGCGGTCCGGCGAGGACCCGGACCTGCTGCGGCGCGTGGTCGACGCAGGCGTCGCGCTCGAGGTCTGCCCCGCGAGCAACGTCTCGCTCGGGGTGTTCCCCACGCTGGCCGACGTCCCGCTCCCCGCCCTGGTCCGGGCCGGCGCGACGGTGGCGCTCGGGGCCGACGACCCGTTGCTGTTCGGATCCCGCCTGATCGCCCAGTACGCCTCTGCCAGAATCGATCACGGTATGGACGACGTCGCGCTTTCACACCTCGCCGCCTCGTCGATCCGAGCCAGCGTCGCCCCGGAGGCCACCCGGGCCGAGCTGCTCGCGGGCGTCGAGGGGTGGTTGGCACGGTGACCGCCCACGCGACGGGACCCGCGCTGGTCCTGTGCTCGCACGGCACGGCCGACCCCGACGGGCAGCGGGCGGTGCGGGCGCTCGTCGAGGCCGTCCGCGATCGACTCGACGGCACCGACGTCCGGGAGACCTTCGTCGACGTCCAGCACCCGCAGGTCGACGAGGTCGTCGCGGCGGCACTGGCCGACGGGCACGACCCGGTCGTCGTCGTGCCGCTGCTGCTCTCCGGCGGGTTCCACGTGCACGTCGACGTCGCCCGGGCCGCCCGGCACCCGCGCACCCGCGCCACCACCGCCCTGGGTCCCGACCCGCGGCTCGCCGACCTGCTGCTCGACCGGCTGCTCGACGTCGGCGCCACACCGGACGACGTCGTGGTGCTCGCGGCCGCCGGTTCGAGCGACGACCGGGCCGTCGCCGACGTGCACGCGGTCGCGGACCGGCTCCGAGACACGTGGGGCGGACGGGTCGACGTCGGCTTCGGTTCGATGGCCAGACCCTCTGTACCGGAAGCGGTCTCGGCGGCACGCGCGGTGCAGGCCGGTCGCCGGGTGGTGGTGGCGGGCTACCTGCTCGCCCCGGGCTTCTTCCACGACCGGCTCGGCGCGGCGGGGGCCGACCTCGTCACTGCACCGCTGGTCCCGGTGGGTCCGGGCGGCCCGGTCGTCGACGACCGGCTGGTCGAGGTCGCGGTCGAGAGGTTCCGGGACGGGCTTGACACGGGTGCGGGATCACTGAGTCAATGAATCAATTCATTGACTCATTGGAGCTGCGATGTTCGCCGGTCTCTTCGTCCTGGTCCCCCTGGCCCTGCTGCTGCCCGCCGCGCTCGTCGTGCTGCTCGTCCTCGTGCTCACCGCGCGTCCCGACGGCGACATCGGGCCCGCGACCGCGGCTGCTCGCCGCCACGCCGTCGCAGGAGGCGTGCTGGCCGTGGTCGCCGGCGTGGGAGCGGCCGCCGCCGTCGCGGCGCTCGCGTCGTCGGTCGGCGGCCTGACCAGCGGCCGGCTGCTGGCGGTCGCGGTCCTGGTCGCCGGCATCGCGCACACCCTGGTGCTCGCGCTCACCGAGCTCACCTGGCCGCGCCCGACCGGCACCCACCGGAGCGGGGTGCTGGTCCGGCGCCGGGTGGCCGACGTGCTCCCGCGGGGACTCCTGCGGGCGGCCGCCGCGACGGCCGGCGCGCTCGTACTGGTGCTGCTCGTCGGCTCCCTCGTCGCCGGCGACGACGGCCGCAGCCTCACCCGGACGACCGCGGCCCCCTTCGCGGTGACGGCCACCTCGTCCGGCCCCTTCCCCGGCTCCTTCTACGCGGTGCCGCTCCTGGCCTGCCTGGCGCTGCTGGTGGGGCTGGTCTGGCTCTCCCTGCACCTGGTGGTCTCCCGTCCGGCCGTCACCGGCGCACACCCGGACGCCGACACGGCGCTCCGGACGGCCAGCGCCCACCGGGTGCTGCGAGGTGCCGCCGCCAGCACGGCCCTGACCCTCGGCCCGGTCCTGCTGTTCGCGAGCTCGGCGGTGAGGGGCATCGCCGCCGAGGCGCAGAGGCTGGAGGCGCTCGCGATCCTGCTCGCCGTCCTCGCGGTCGTGGCCTGCCTGGTCGGCCTCGTGCTGCTGCTCCTGCCGGCGCCACGCGTCCCGGCCCCGCCCGTGGCCGTCGTCCACCCGGTACCGGGGGGCGTGCCCGCGTGAGCGGCACCCCGCCCCAGCTCGAGGTCGACCTGTCCTCGGCCGTCCCGCCCTACGAGCAGATCCGGGCGCAGGTGGCGGGCCACGTGGCGGCCGGCGCCCTGCGGGCCGGCGACAGGCTGCCCACCGTCCGGGCCCTGGCGGCCGACCTCGGCATCGCCCCCGGCACCGTGGCGCGGGCCTACCGCACGCTGGAGGCCGAGGGCGTGGTCGTCGGGCGTCGCCGGCTCGGCACCGTCGTCACCGGTCCTGCGGCGCAGGTCGGCTCGGGCGTGACCCGCGCGGCCGAGACGCTGGTCCGGCACGCGCAGGACGAGGGCCTGAGCGAGGCGGTCGTGCTCGACCTCGTCTCCGGGCTGCTGCGGTCCGCCAGGGCCTGAGCCCGGCCCCACGCTCAGAGCTCGAGGCCCACCAGGACCGGCTCGTTGACCAGCTCGATCCCGAACCTGTCGCGCACGCCGTCACGCACCGTGCGGGCCAGCGCGACCAGGTCGGCGGCGGTGGCCTCGCCACGGTTGGTGAGTGCCAGCGTGTGCTTGGTCGACAGCGCCGCCGGCCCCGGCAGACCGAAGCCCCTGGTGAACCCGGCCTGCTCGATCAGCCACGCAGCGCTGGTCTTCATCGCGCCATCCGCCGCGGGGAAGGTCGGCGCACCCTCGGGCAGCGAGAACGACCGCGGGAGAATGGGGTTGGTGAAGAACGAGCCGGCGCTCCAGGTGTCGCGGTCCTCGGCGTCCAGCACCATGCCCTTGCCACGACGCAGCCCGAGCACCGTCTCGCGCACAGCGGCCGCGGGCGCCCGCTCGCCCACCTGCACCCCCAGCGCGCGGGCGAGCTCGGCGTAGCCCACCGGGGAGCCGAGGTCGGAGTGCGCGAGCTGGAAGGTGACGTCGAGGACGACGAACCGCGACGGGTCCGCCTTGAACCTCGACGTGCGGTAGCCGAACCGGCAGTCGGTCGCGGCGAAGGTGCGAACGCCGTTCAGCACGCGGTCCCAGGTGCGCACCCGGGCCACGGTCTGGGCGACCTCCTGGCCGTACGCCCCGACGTTCTGGATCGGCGTGGCACCCGTGGATCCCGGGATGCCGGAGAGCGCCTCGACCCCGGACCAGCCCTCCTGGACCGCGCGCTCCACCAGCGCGTCCCACGGCTCGCCCGCCGCGACGGTGAGCGTGGCGCCGGAGCGGGCGTCGTCCGAGAGCACCCCGACGCCACGGGTCAGCACGCGCACGACGGTGCCCTCGAAGCCCTCGTCGGCGACCAGCAGGTTGGAGCCGCCCGCGAGGACCAGGAGCGGCTCGCCCGCCGCGTCGGCCGCGACGACGGCCTCGATCAGCTCCTCGGTGTCGCGCGCCTCGACCACGTGGGTCGCGGGACCACCGACGCGCAGCGTGGTGAGCTCGGCGAGCCGGGTCACGCCAGGGGCGTCGAGGGCTCCCCCGGTAACTGCGTCGGGAACTGAGTCGGGAGCGGTGTCGGGAGCGGTGTCGGGAGCGGTGTCGGGCACCGGGTCAGGCTAGCCAGGACGAGTCGACGCCCTTGCGCTCGCTGCCCGTGCTGCCCGTGCTGTCGACCTCCGGCTTGGTCGCCGGCACCACGATCAGGGCCGGGATGGTCAGGGCCACCACGACGAGCAGCGAGTTCAGCACGCCGTAGTGGTCACCGAGGAAGCCGAGCAGCGGCGGGCCGGCCAGGAAGGCGCAGTAGCCGATCGAGGCGACGACGCTGACCCGGGCGGCTGCGTGCCGGGGGTCGTCGGCTGCGGCACTCATGCCCACCGGGAAGCCGAGCGAGGCACCGACACCCCACAGCAGGCTGCCGACGAACGCGGCCACCAAGCCGATCACGGGCCCGAGGATGACCAGCAGGGCGCCGACGCCGGCGAGGGCGAACGCGCCCCACAGCACCCTGACCCGGCCGTAGGTGTCCAGCCAACGGGTACCGAGCACGCGTCCGAGCGTCATCGCCGACACGAACGCGGCGAACCCGAGGACGCCGACCCAGGACTCGGTGTCGTAGCCGTCGGTGATGGCCACCGACAGCCAGTCGTTGGCCGCGCCCTCGGTGAAAGCCGCCGCCAGGACGACGACGCCGACCAGCAGGGTGCGCGGCTCCTTGTAGTACGAGAGCGGGTGGCGCCGCGTGCCCTCGAGACTGCCGTCGTCCTCGTGCACGGTATGCGGCGGCAGGAACCGGCGGACGGCCCACGCGACGACGGCGAGCGCGAGCACGCCGGCGATCGCCAGGTGCACCAGGACAGGCACGCCGGTGAAGTCCGCGAGCGCCCCGACGCCTGCCGCGGCGACCGTACCGACGCTGAAACCGGCGTGATAGTGCGGCATCACGGTGCGGCCCAGGTAACGCTCGACCTCGGCGCCCTCGACGTTCATGGCGACGTCCCAGGTACCGGTGCCGAGGCCGGCGAGGAAGAGCCCCGCCGCGACGACGGGGACGAGCTCCAGCGAGGTGCCGAGACCTGCGACGGTGAACCCGGTGGCGACCAGGGAGGCACCACCCAGCACGGTCCGCGGGACGCCGGCACGCCCGATGATCCAGCCCGCCGACGGCAGCGCCAGCACGGCACCCGCGCTCATCGCGATCAGGACCAGCCCGAGCCGCGACGGTGTGAGGTCGAGGATCTCCCGGACGTCGGGGATGCGCGAGGCCCAGCTGGCGAAGGCGACGCCGGCCATGACGAACGCCGCCATCACGGCGAGGTGCGCCGCGCGCACGCGGGGATCGGTCGCGGTCGGCTGCACGCCGGCACCCGCCCCGTCTCGTCCGGCCACGCGGGTCGCTCCTCGTCGTCGAATCGTTTCGTTCGAATCGATTCGCTAGTCTGCTCGCATGCGCCCAGCCGGTCAAGCCACGCTCAAGCAGGTCGCCGACCTGGCCGGGGTCTCGCTGTCCACCGCGTCGGTCGTCTTCAGCGGGGCGCGCCCGGTCACCGAGAGCACCCGCGACAGGGTGCTCGCGGCCGCCACCGAGCTCGGCTGGTCCGGCCCCAACCCGCTCGCCTCGTCGCTGCGCCGCGGCCGCTCCGGCGTCGTCGGCGTGGTGCTGTCCGAGCGGCTGCTCTACTCCTTCCGCGACCCGTACTCGGCCGCCGTGCTGGACGGCCTGGCCGATGCCCTGGACGCCTCCGCCTCCTCGATGCTGCTGCTGCCGCGGCCGCCCGCGTCCCTGCTGGGCCTCGAGCACGACCAGACCACGGTCGCGCGGATGTCCGGGGCCGCCCTGGACGGCGTGGTGATCGCCGGGTGCGGCCTGGCCGACGACCCGGTCGTCACGCACCTGCACGCCCGTGGCGTCCCCATGGTGGGTCTGGGTGGGGCCCCGGACGAGCGCCTCCCCCGGGTGCTGGTCGACGACCGCGCCGCCACGGCAGGCCTGGCGCGGCACCTGCGCGACCTCGGCCACGAGCGGGTGGCCGTGATCGCCTTCCCGCTGCAGCTGGACGGAGCGCAGGGACTGGTGTCGGCCGAGCGCCTGCACGGCGCGCGGGTGACCGAGGCCCGCGAACGCGCGCTGGGGGTGTTCGACGTCCTGGGGCCGGTGCCGGTGGTCGAGGTGGTGGCCAACTCGCAGACGGCCGGGGAGCAGGCCGCCCGGCGGCTGCTCGACGTCGACCCCGCGCGGCGCCCCACCGCCCTGGTCGCCGAGAGCGACGTGCTCGCCGCCGGCGTGCTCGCCGCAGCGGCCTCGCTCGGCCTCGACGTCCCCGGCGACCTCAGCGTCACCGGCTTCGACGGCGTCACCATCCCCTGGGCGCCCGAGCTCACGACCGTCGTGCAGCCCGGCGCGGAGAAGGGCCGGGTGGCCGGTGAGATGATCAACCGGCTGCTGGAGGGCGAGCAGGTCGACGACGTCGCGATGCCGGCGACGCTGCGCCTCGGCGCCACCACCGGCCCGGCAACCCGAGGCTGACAAGGCCGTCCCGAGGGTGGCGCGGCCCCGGGAAGGAGAGCGGGGCGCGCTCAGGCAGGGAGGCGGACGACCGCGCGGGCCTTGCCGAGCACGGTGGCGCCGTCGCAGGTGGCGACCAGGTCGATCCGGGCCGTGCCGGCCTCCGGGTCGAGCACGGCGACGGTGCCGACCAGCTCGACGACCGCCTGGCCGGGGTCGGGCACCGCGACGGGCCTGGTGAAGCGCACGCCGTAGTCGAGCACCGCGCCGGGGTCGCCGCACCAGGCGACGACCGGCTCCACGGCCCGAGCCATCGTCAGCATCCCGTGCGCGATGACGTCCGGCAGGCCGACCTCCTGAGCCACCCGTCCGTTCCAGTGGATGACGTTGAAGTCACCGCTCGCGCCGGCGTACCGGACGAGGTCGGAGCGCTCGAACGTGGCGGCGCAGCGCAGCACCTCGTCGCCGACGGCCAGGTCGGTGAGTCGCGGGCTCATGATCGGCTCGCTCACCCGTCCGCCCCCCGGATCACGATCGTGGACGTGGCCGTGCAGACCGGCTCGCCCCCCTCGGTGCCGATCTCGCTGCGGGTGGTGACCATCGAGTGGCCGCCGGCGCCGCGCACCGAGTCGACGTGCAGGGTCGCCACCAGGCGGTCTCCGGCGACGACCGGACGGTGGTGGGCGAACCGCTGCTCGCCGTGCACCACGCGGGTGAAGTCGATGCCGGCCTCGGGGTCGGTGATCAGCCGGGCGTCGCTGCGCTGGGCCACGATCACCGCGAACGTGGGCGGTGCGATCACGTCGGGGTGGCCCAGGGCGCGGGCGGCCTCGGGATCGACGTGCGCCGGGTGCACCGGGCCGCTGCCGGCCACCGCCTCGGCGAACTCGCGGATCTTCTCGCGGCCCACCTCGTACACGCCCTCGGGCGGGTAGACCCGACCGACGAAGCTCTCGTTCACCGTCATGGTCCCCACCGTATCCGGGCGGGACGACGAAGAACCGCCCCCCGGAAGGGGACGGCTCTCGCGGACCGACCGCGAGGTCGGACGACTGCGCTCAGCGGGTCTCGCGGTGGACGGTGTGCTTGCCGTCGCGGGGGCAGAACTTCTTCATCTCGAGCCGGTCGGGGTTGTTCCGCCGGTTCTTCTTGGTGATGTAGTTCCGTTCCTTGCAGTCCACGCAGGCCAGCGTGATCTTGGGACGGACGTCGGCGCTCTTGCTGGCCACGGGACAAGCCTTCTCTGTCGGGGTGTACGTGCTTCGAACAGGTCGTGGGGCGCGCAGGACGCACCGGCAGACCAGGGTACGGCCGGTGCTGCACGGACGCGAAATCCGTGCTGCCCCGGAGGCGGTAGCGGGAGCGGGACTTGAACCCGCGACACAGCGATTATGAGCCGCTTGCTCTGCCAACTGAGCTACCCCGCCGCGGCCGCGGCCACCGCCCTGGTGGGCGGCGCCGACGTCCGAGAGCCCCTTTACGGAATCGAACCGTAGACCTTCTCCTTACCATGGAGACGCTCTGCCGACTGAGCTAAAGGGGCGGTGCGACGACAAGGGTACATGCCCCCAAGAGACCCCACGACATCGATCCGGAGCCCGTCCTGCGGCGTCGTCGTCCACGGGCACCCGGTGGAGACGCACCGTATCCGCGTGCTCCTGGCTCTACTCTTGTCCCCGACGGACGGTCGACGTCCGCACCAGGGGGAGCAGCACCGTCTCGGCCGACGGCTCCCCGGGGGGCCGGCCGAGACGACACAGTGCACCTCGAAGGGGATCTTGACCATGACCGACCCGAACACGCCGCAGAACCCGTACGACCCGGCGCAGCCGGCCGGCGGCGAGCAGCCTGCGTCCAGCGCCCCGAGCTACGGCCAGGACGCGCCCAGCTACAGCCAGGACGCGCCCAGCTACGACCAGGACGCCGGCAGCCAGGCGCCGCCCGCAGACCCGTTCACCAAGAGCACCGAGCAGCAGGCCGGGTACGACCAGCAGGGCGGCTACGGCCAGCAGCAGTACGACCAGCAGCAGTACGACCAGTCCGCGGGCTACGGCCAGCCGGGCGAGCAGACCCAGGCCTACGGCGCGGCCGGCTACGGCGCGCAGCAGACGCAGCAGGCGGGCTACCCGCAGGCCGGGTACGGCAACTACGCCACCCAGGGCGCCGGCGCCGGTGGGCCGGGGAAGGGCCTCGCGGTCGGTGCGCTCGTCGTCGGCATCATCGCGCTGCTCGGTTCGTGGATCCCGTTCGTCGGGTTCTTCTTCGCGTTCCTCGGCCTGGTCGCGATCGTGCTCGGCATCATCGGCGTCGTCCAGGCCGGCAAGGGCCGTGCGGGCGGCAAGGGGATGGCCATCACCGGTGCCGTGCTCGGGGTGGTCTCGATCGTGGTCTCGATCGTGTCGGTCGTCCTCACCGTCGCCATCTTCCGCGACACATCGAGCGGCTTCAGCGAGCAGCTGGAGTCCATCAACGCCAGTATCACCGAGGACGGCGGCTTCGGCTTCTCCGACGACACCGAGGCGATCCTGGCCGAGAACCTCGACGTCCGGTTCGGCACCTTCGAGGCCACCGGCGACCCCGCCTTCCCCGACACCAACCTGCCCGTCACCCTGACCAACAAGGGCGACACGGCAGCCACCTTCTCGATCGACCTGTCCGCGGTCGCCGGCGGCACCGAGGTCGACACCGACTTCGTCGTCACCGACCCGATCGCGCCCGGCGAGTCCGTGACCGTGGACTCGTTCAACTTCGTGCTGGACGCCGAGCAGCTGCAGGGCGCGACCTTCGAGGCCACCGCCATCACGATGTTCGAGGAGTGAGGGCAGGGCCCCGACACCCCTGACGCAGACGAGGGGCGCACCGCGATCCCGCGGTGCGCCCCTCGTGCTGTGGCAGCTGTTGGATTCGAACCAACGAAGGCTACGCCGACGGATTTACAGTCCGCTCCCATTGGCCGCTCGGGCAAGCTGCCGTGCACGCCGTGAGGCGGGCGGATGGAAGGATAGCAAGGACGGCAGGGTGCCTGCGCACGCCTTCGGGGCTCCCCCCGGAGCCGCCCGCGACCAGCCCTGCGACGCACCGACCCGAAGGGATCCCGACCGTGGCCAACGACTCCTCGTTCGACGTCGTCAGCAAGATCGACCGCCAGGAGGTCGACAACGCCCTGAACCAGGCGGCCAAGGAGGTCGCGCAGCGCTACGACTTCAAGAACACCGGCGCCTCGGTGGCCTGGAGCGGCGAGACCATCGTCATCGCCGCCAACTCCGAGGAGCGGGTAGCGGCCGTCCTGGACGTCCTGCAGACCAAGCTGGTCAAGCGCGGGGTCTCGCTGAAGGTGCTCGACACCGGCGACACCCAGCAGTCCGGCAAGGAGTACCGCCAGGTCAGCGCCCTCAAGGAGGGGCTGGACCAGGACAACGCCAAGAAGATCTCCAAGATCATCCGGGACGAGGCACCCAAGGGCGTCAAGGCCCAGATCCAGGGCGACGAGCTGCGGGTCAGCGCCAAGAGCCGCGACGACCTGCAGGAAGTCATCGCGCTGCTCAAGGGCTCCGACCTCGAGGTCGCACTGCAGTTCGTCAACTACCGGTAGCCGCACCCGTCGGCGCGGTGGCCGGCTCCGAACCACCGGCATGGCCTCCCGTCGCCAGCTGCTCCTGGCTGCCGCCTCGGCGCTCGCCGTCGCCGGGTGCGGCGGGTCCGCCCGTCCCGACCCCGATGCCCCGGAGGCCTCCGTGCCGCAGCCCTTCCCGTACGGCGAGGACCCGATCCAGGTGGCCGACCTGCACCTGCCGGCCGCGCCGCAGGGGGCGCCCGTCGTCGTCCTGGTGCACGGCGGCTTCTGGTACTCCGACTACGACCGCTCACTCGAGGTCGACGTCGCCGCCGACCTCGTGGCCGCCGGGTACGCGGTCTGGAACCTGGACTACCGCTCGATCGGCAACGGTGGCGGGTTCCCCACCACGTTCGAGGACGTCGCTGCCGGCGTCGACGCTCTCGTCGACGCCGCGGCCGGCACCGGGCTGGACCTCGAGCGGGTCGCGCTGGTCGGCCACTCCGCCGGTGGTCACCTCGCGCTGTGGGCCGCGGGCAGGTCCCGGCTCCCGGACGACGCACCGGGCGCCGGACCGCGGCTGGTGCCGGCCGTCGTCGTGAGCCAGGCCGGGGTCGCCGACCTCGCGCTCTCGCAGGAGCTGCACCTCGGTGGGGACGCCGCCGCCGCGTTCCTCGGCGAGCCCGCCGACCGGCCGCTGCCGCAGGACCTGCTCGACCGGACGTCGCCCGCCGCCATGCTGCCGCTGGGGGTGCCCACGCTGATGGTCACCGGCGACTCCGACGGCAACGTCCCGGCGCGGCTGAGCGAGGAGTACGCGGCCGCGGCGACAGCCGCCGGTGACGACGTCCGGCTGGAGGTCGTCCCGGGCGAGGGGCACTTCGAGCACCTCGACCCGGGCAGCGAGGTCTGGCGCCGGACCCGGGCCTACCTGGACGAGCTGCTGCCTCCCTAGACGGGGGCGGGCCCGACCCACCGGAGCCGGGACTCCCCTCGCCGTCCGGCAGCTCGAACCCCTGCAGAAACCCCTCGAGCACGGTGTCGTCGACCGGGAACGCGGCGTTGGCGTCGAAGCGTTGCGCCCGGTTCCGCAGCCTGGCGCGAAGCGTCCTCGCGGGGACGACGAGGTGCACCAGCTCCCAGTGCCCGCCGTGCGTCTCGACCAGCGCCCGGTAGCTCTGACGGTCCGCAGGCCGCCACATGCTGAGGTCGACGACCGTCGGCACCCGGTCGAGGACGAGGTCCACCAACCGGTTCCGGACGGCCTCCTCGGCCACGCGCTGGAGCCGGGGGTAGTCCTCGGGGGCGTAGTCGAGGCCGTACCGGCCGTGCGTCGTCCCGATCTCCTCGTCGACGGAGAGGCGGTGGAACCCTTTCTCCTCCAGCGCTTGCGCGTAGGTCGCCTTTCCGGAGCCCGCGACCCCGCAGAGGGACACGACGAGCCTGGGCCGCGGACGGTCGGACACCGGTGGGCCTGCGGCCAGCTCCCAGGTCACGAACCGTCCTGCCCCCGCTGCAGCAGAGCGAGCCACGGGTGGCCGGGGGTGACCGTCGTGAGAGAGCTCGCGAGCCAGGCGCCGGGCGTCGTCCAGGTGCGGCAGGGCGGCCACGAGGTCCGCCTCGTCCTTCGCGCGAGGCCGGCTGCACTTCTGCAGCAGCTGCACCTCCGGCGCCAGCACCGCGCGTTCGGCGTCCGAGGACGGCATGGCCAGTTCGTCGACCGGGCGGGTGGCCCGACCGTCGCGCCGGTAGGTCCAGGTGCCGTGCGGCGCGTCGTCGACCATGAGCTGCGGGCTCCACGGCGAGGATGGCGTCCGCCGGCACCACAGGTCGTGCACCCGCGCGGGAAGCACCTCGCCGTGTGCCCACGGCCGCAGCGAACCGGGCGGGTCCGCGGCGTGGACGTCCCAGCCGGCCAGGTGGCGCTGCACGGCGCGGAGGTCCTCGCGCAGCACCAGGACGTCGAGATCGGCGTGCTCGCGGGTCTGCCGACCGAGGTGCAGGTCGATCGCCCAGCCCCCGGCGACCCACCAGGGACGGTCCAGCCCGCGCAGCACGTCGACCACGTCCACCTGGCTCAGGGGGTCCCAGCGTCCGAGGTCCGGCTCCACGTCGACATCGTGCCAGTGCCTTCGATGCGCGACGGCACCTGGCGAGGCCGACGCCTGCTTCACGTGTCGCGTGCGCCACGTGAACGTGGTGATCGCCACGTGAACGTGGTGGACGAGCCGGGCGGCGTGGAGTTTCAGGCGGGGGTCAGGCGGACGTTCCGGCGGGAGGCCAGTGCGGCGACAGCGTGACGACGTCACCGACCACGACGACGGCGGGTGCCTGGACGCCGACCTGCGCGGCGCGGGCGGCCACCTGGTCCAGCCGGGCGACCGTGACCCGCTGGCAGGCGCCGTAGCCGTCCTCGACCACGGCGGCCGGGGTGGCGGGGTCGCGGCCGGCCTCGACCAGTCGTCCGGCGATGGCGGGCAGGTTGGTCACCGCCATCAGCAGGACGAGGGTGTGGTCGCGCGCGGTGGGCAGCTCGCCGAGGTCGTCGTGGCCGGTGACCACCGAGAACCCGCGCGCCAGTCCGCGGTGGGTGACGGGGATGCCCGCGGCCGCAGGCACCGAGACCGCGCTGGTGACCCCGGGCACCACCTCCACCGGGACCCCCGCTGCCTCGCAGGCCAGCACCTCCTCGCCGCCGCGTCCGAGCACGTAGGGGTCACCGCCCTTGAGCCGCACCACACCTCGGCCCGCGAGGGCGTGCCGTACGAGCTCGGCCTCGATCTCCTGCTGCGGCCACGGGTGGTGGCCGGGGGTCTTGCCGACGTCGACGACCACGACGCCGGGCTCGAGGTCGTCGAGCACGCCGCGGGCGCCGAGCCGGTCGACCACGACGACGTCGGCGGACGCCAGCAACGTGCGTCCGCGCGTGGTCAGCAGCTCGGTCGGCCCAGGACCACCACCGACCAGGGCGACCCAGCCGGTGCCCGTGCGTGCCCGGCGCGAGCGCAGCGGGAGGGTGCCGTCGGTGAGGCCGGTCGCCACGGCGTCGCGGACCGCTCGGGCCCGACGCGGGTCGCGGTGGCCGTTGACGGCGACCGTGACCGGTCCGTCCGGGGTCTCGACCCGGGCGACCGCGGGCACCTGGGCGCTACCCCTGTGTCCGGCACCGGCGTCGACGCAGAGCACGCGCCGCACCTCGGCGTCGGCCCGGACGGCGTCGTCGGTGGCCGCGTCGCCGGTGGCGGTCTGCACGAGCCAGGCGCCGTCGAGGTCGGCCGGGCCGGCGTAGTCGCGCGCCACCCAGGCCACCCGGTCCGCCGCCGCGAGCTCGGTGAGAGCCTCGCAAACCCAGGGCGCGACGACCGTCACCACGGCTCCCGCGTCGAGCAGGCCGAAGGCCCGACGGGCCGCGACGGGACCACCGCCCACGACGACGACCTGCCGACCTGCGAGGTCGAGCAGCAGCGGGTAGCCGCCCATCAGATGTGGATCCCGCACTCGGTCTTGTCGAACCCCTCCCAGCGACCGGCGCGGGAGTCCTCGTCGACGCTGGTGCGGCGGGTGCAGGGAGCGCAGCCGATCGACGGGTAGCCCTGCGACAGCAGGGGGTTCACAGGGACGTCGTTCTCGAGGACGTAGCGCTCGAGGTCGGCCTGGGTCCACGCGGCCAGCGGGGCGAGCTTGACCACGGCGTTCTTGGTGTCCCAGCCGATCACCGGGGTGTCCTTGCGCCGCTCGGAGTCCTCGCGGCGCACGCCGGTGGCCCAGCCCTCGTACTGCGTGAGCGTCTGACGCAGTGGCGCCACCTTGCGCATCTCGCAGCACTGCACCGGGTCCCAGCTGTGCATCCGCGAGCCGAACTCCTCGTCCTGCTCGGTCACGGTGCGGCGGGCGGTGACGTCGACCACCGTGACCGGCAACCGGCGGCGCACCTCGTCCCGGGTCCGCAGGGTCTCGTCGAAGTGGTATCCGGTCTGGAGGAAGACGACGTCGACACCGGGCATGACCCTCGAGACCATGTGCGGCAGAACGGCTTCGGCCATGCTGCAGGCGACGGCGAGGCGGGGGCCGAACTGCTCGACGGCCCACTCCACGACGGCCTCGGCGGTGGCTCCCTCCAGCGCCCGAGCACCCTCCTGCGCGAGGGCACGCAGCTCCGCGACGGGGCGCAGGCGGGTGTCGTCGGCGGTGGCGGTCATGTCAGCGCCTCCTCCTCGGCCCGGTGCGCCCACCGGCCGAACGTCTCGTCCGGCTCACGGTCGGCACTCCAGCGGCGCACCACCCTCTCCACGTAGTCGGGGAGCTCGTCCGCGGTGACCTTGAGGCCGCGCACGGTGCGTCCGAGCCCCGCCTCGCCGTCCTCCACCGTCGCCAGGCCCCCACCGAGGTGCACCTGGAAGCCCGGCACCTGCTCGCCCGCCGGACCGGCCACGAGCTGGCCCTTCAGTCCGATGTCGGCGGTCTGGATGCGGGCGCAGGAGTTGGGACAACCGTTGACGTTCAGCGTGATCGGCGTGGGGATCGGTACGTCGGACAGGCGCCGTTCGAGCTCGCCGATCGTGGCCGTCGCGGTCGCCTTGGTCTCGACGATCGCCAGCTTGCAGTACTCGATGCCGGTGCAGGCCATCGTCGCCCGCCGGAACGGGCTGGGACGGGTGGTGAGCCCGATCTCCTCCAAGCCGGCGACGAGCGCGTCGAGACGGTCGGGGTCGACGTCCAGGACGACGAGCTTCTGGTGCGGGGTGAGGGCGATCCGTCCGGACCCGGCGGCCTCGGCGAGGTCGGCCAGGGTGGCGAGCACCTCGCCGCTGACCCGCCCGACGGCAGGGGCGGCGCCGACGTACAGGCGGCCGTCCTTCTGCTCGTGCACGCCCACGTGGTCGCCGGGGCCGGTGGGGGGCGGCGGCGCAGGACCGTCGGCCAGCGCGTGCCCGAGGTACTCGTCCTGCAGCACCTGGCGGAACTTCTCCGGGCCCCAGTCGGCCATCAGGAACTTCAGCCGCGCCTTGTTGCGCAGCCGCCGGTAGCCGTAGTCGCGGAACACCTGCACCACGGCGTGCCAGACGTCGGCGGCCTCCTCGGGCCGCACGAAGGCGCCGAGCCGCTCGGCCAGCCGCGGATTGGTCGAGAGCCCGCCGCCGACCCAGAGGTCGTACCCCGCACCGAGCTCGGGGTGGACGACGCCGACGAGCGAGATGTCGTTGATCTCGTGCACGACGTCCAGGCTCGGGTGGCCGGTGATGGCCGACTTGAACTTGCGCGGCAGGTTCGCGAGGTCGGGACGCCCGATGAAGCGCTCGGTGATCTGGGCGATCACCGGTGTGGGGTCGAGGATCTCGTCCTTGGCGACCCCGGCGACGGGAGACCCGAGGATCACCCGCGGGACGTCACCGCAGGCCTCGGTGGTCTGCAGCCCGACGGCCTCAAGCCGTCGCCAGATCTCCGGGACGTCCTCGATCCGGACCCAGTGCAGCTGGAGGTTCTGCCGGTCGGTGATGTCGGCCGTGCCGCGGGCCAGGTCGATCGAGATATCGGCCACGACGCGCAGCTGCTCGATGCTGAGGGCACCGCCGTCGATCCGCACGCGGAGCATGAAGTACTCGTCCTCGAGCTCGTGCGCCTCGAGCTGGGCGGTGCGGCCCCCGTCGATGCCGGGGCGACGCTGGGTGTACAGCCCCCACCAGCGCAGCCGTCCGTGCAGGTCGTCCTCGGAGATCGAGGCGAAACCCTGGCGGGAGTAGACCTCCTCGACCCGTCGCCGGACGTTGAGGCCGTTGTCCTCGGCCTTGAACGCCTCGTTGGCGTTGAGCGGCTCCTGGCCGTCGACCTTCCACTGCCCGTGCGAGCGCGAGCGGGTGGGGCGGCCGGTGCCGGACGCACCGGTGGTGCCGGTGGTGCCGGTGGTGCCGGTGGTCGTGGTCACAGAGTGCCTCCGCGAAGGGTGCGAGGAAGGCGCGCGGTGCGGTGGTGCGGCGCGCGCCCGGGAACGGGCGGCCTGCGACCGCAGGGAGGGGTCGCTCAGGCCTGGGCGCGGCGACAGGCGGCCGACAGCACGCGCTGCAGATCCACGTGACGACGGGTCACGAGGTGGGTGCTGCGGGCGGTGGACACGTCGTGGAGGCTACGTGATGTCCACGGACTGGTCCGCAACGTCCCGTTCCGTGAGACGGCGGGAGGGGCACCGGTCAGCCGGGCAGCTGTCCTGCCATCGCTCGCAGCCGCATGATCCGATCCGCCATCGGGGGGTGGGTGGCGAACAGCCGGCTCACGCCGCGCGCGCTGAACGGGTTCGCGATCATCAGGTGACTGGTGTTGACGAGCTCGCGCTGGGGCGGCAGCGGCCGCTGCTGGGTGCCCGCGTCGAGCTTGGCCAGTGCCGAGGCCAGCGCGAGCGGGTCGCCGGTGAGGGTGGAGCCGTCCTCGTCGGCGTCGAACTCGCGGGTGCGGCTGATCGCCAGCTGGACCAGACCGGCCGCCAGCGGACCGAGCAGGCTGATCGCGATGGCCCCGATCGGGTTCGGACGCCGGGAGTCGCCGCCGAAGTACATGGCGCCGTAGGCGAGGAAGGTGATCACGGAGGAGGCGGAGGCGGCCACCGACGAGGTGAGGATGTCCCGGTTGTAGACGTGCATCAGCTCGTGCCCGAGCACCCCGCGCAGCTCGCGCTCGTCGAGCAGGCCGAGGATCCCCTCGGTGCAGCAGACGGCGGCGTTCTTCGGGTTGCGTCCGGTGGCGAAGGCGTTGGGGTTCTGGGTCGGCGAGACGTACAGCGCCGGCATCGGCTGCCCGGCGGTCTGCGACAGCTCGCGGACGATGGCGTGCATCGCCGGCTGCTGCTGCTCGGTCACCGGGTAGGCGCGCATGGCGCGCAGCGCGAGGGTCGCGGACCGCCAGTAGGTGATGCCGTTCACCGTCAGGGCGATGACCAGGCCGATGGCGAGGGCGGTGGTGCTGCGGCCGAAGAGCAGGAAGCTCGCCCCCATGACGACGGCTCCGAGCAGGCCGAGCAGCATCGCCGTCTTGAGCCCGTTGAGGTGGCGGTGCACGCGCCCATCGTGGCACCCGGGCGACGGCCGTGCGTTCTGGGGGCCGGGCTCAGGACAGCGGCAGCAGGCCCCTGACCAGCTCGCCGGTCGCGGCGTCGCCCACGGCGAGGAGCCCGTCGTGGGGCAGCAGCATCGGGTCGTACCGCTCGCCGCCGAACGTGGTGACCTGCCCGCCCGCCTCGGACAGCAGCAGCGAGCCCGGGGCGTGGTCCCACGGGAGGCCGCGCTTCTGGCCGGCGACGGTGCCGCCGCGGTAGAGCACGTAGTCGGTGGCGCCCTCGGCCAGCCGCGCGTAGTCGATGCCGCACGACACCCAGGTCAGGTCGAGCGCCGGCAGGTCGCCGAGCGCGCGACCGATCCACGGCTGGTGCGAGGTCGCCCCGCGCGCAAGGACACCGGCCACCGGCTCGGGGCGATGCAGCCGCTCGCCGTCGCGCCACGCGCCGGCACCCCGCTCGGCCACGTAGGCCACCCGGTGCTGGGGGTGCCAGATCCAGCTGCGCACCACCTCGCCGGCGCGCACCTCGGCGACCATCACGGCGTGGTCCTTGGACCCGTGGACGAAGTTCTTGGTGCCGTCGACCGGGTCCACGGTGAAGGCGTGCTCGGCGACGGCGTACCGGTCCAGCAGCGAGGGGTCGGCCGACGCGGCCTCCTCCCCGAGCACCAGGGCGTCGGGGTACGCGGCGTGCAGCGCCCGGGTCAGCAGCTCCTCGGCCTCGCGGTCGGCGATCGTGACGAGGTCGCCGGGGTTCTTCTCGTGCACCTCGCCGTCCTCCAGTGAGCGGAACCGCGGGTCCACGACGGCGGCCGACACCTCCTGCACGAGCTCGAGCACGGCCTGGGTGTCCACCCGATCGAACCTAGTGCCGGGCGCCGGGCGCCGGGCGTCCTGTCCCGGTCGGCGGGACACCGAACCGCGCCACCAGGTGCCGCACCTGCTTCAGCTGCTGCGAGTGGTGCGCGCCCGTGGCCGCGGACGCGCCGACGGCAAGTCGAGCGTCCCGCCCTGCTGTCGGGCGAGGTCGGTGGCGACGTCGTGCACCTCGGCACCCCGGTAGGCGCGCTGCTCCTGCGGACCGTGGGGTCGAGCACCCGTCCGGGCGTCCAGCCGAGACCCGCGTGCAGGGTGCTGGCCGCCCGCTCTACCGACGTGCCGCGGAAGGACGGGTCCCGCACGACCTCCTGGACGTCGGCGACGGTCACCCGGCCGTGCACCTGCACCTCGACGTAGTGGTCCAGCGGATCGATCGTGGGGTGCCGACGGTACGCCTCGACGACCGACCCGAGCCGGTCGTGCACGCCGACGTGGGCGGCTCGAAGACGCTGTCGGGGTAGCAGAAGGTACTGCGTCGCAGCACTTCCGGACGCAGCCGCAGGAACGAGGACCCGAACCGCGGGGAGGCGCCACCTGGGTCCGAGGTCAGGTCGAGGGCGCCGTACACAGGGCGTCCGCCCGGGTCGGCGTCGTCGTAGACACCGCCGAACATCAGGCTCTCCCAGCGCCAGCGGTCACCCTCGGGATGGGCGGTGAGCCCGCCGTTGGTCGTGCCAGTCTCGAACTGGTTGCGGTACAGGCCATCCCGGGCGATGGCGGCCAGGACGGGCACCCTGTCGACGAGGCGATCCGGGTGGAACGCCAGCGTCACCGACCAGTCGGACCCGGCCTGCGCAGCAGCGGCGAGCGTGCGCACGCGCGCCAGCGCCCGACGCTGCCGAACGATCAGTTCCGGACCCACGGGTCAGAGCACCATGAGGCCCGGCACGACGCAGAAGGCCACGAGCAGGACGCCGCCGAGCCCGAGCGCGAACCCTCGGCCGGACTCACGTCCCAGGTGGGCGGCGGGTCGCCGTCGTGGGGGCGTGCCACGAGCAGGGCCGTCCAACGCAGGTAGTAGGCCAGGCCGAGCGCCACGTTGAGGGCGGCGGCGACCGCGACCCACCACAGGCCGTCGTCGACCACCGGGCGCAGGGCCGCCACCTTGGCGACGAGGCCGGCGACGCCGGGCGGCAGGCCGGCCAGGCTCAGCAGCGCGAGCCCCAGCAGCAGCGCGCCACCGGCTCGCGGCGCGCCAGGCCGCGCTGGTCCTCGAGCAGGTGCGCGGACCCGGCCTCGTGGTGCCGAGTCACCAGCTCCTCGGCCTCGCGTCGGCGATCGTCACGAGGTCGCCGGGGTTCTTCTCCTGCACCTCGCCGTCCTCCAAGGAGCGAAACCGCGGGTCCACGACGGCGGCCGACACCTCCTGCACGAGCTCGAGGACGGCCCGCGTCTCCACGTGCTCGAACCTACTGGCCACGCAGAGGGACCGACGACCGCAGGGGCTGGGGCCGAGGAGCTCCTCGCATCGACAGGCACACGAGATAGCACTTGTGCTACCATGCATCCGTGACAGTCGTAGGACTGAGAGAGTTGCGTCAGGAGGCGTCCGACCTGGTGCGCCGGGTCGAGGCCGGTGAGGAGTTCACCATCACCGTCGCCGGACGCCCCAGCGCCCGGCTGGTGGCCGCGGCACCACGACGCTGGCGCACCTGGGACGAGATCGACGACCTCTTCCGCGGGCCGCCCGATCACGCGTGGGAAGGGGACCGCGAGCGCATCGACCAGGCGATCGACGACCCGTGGGCGCGGTCGTGAGGGCGATCCTGGACACCAGCGTGATCATCGCGGACGACATCGGCCCGCTGGACGGCGAGCTGGCCATCAGCGCGGTCAGCCTGGCCGAGCTGCACTTCGGGGTGCTCGTCGCCACTGCCCCAGGCGTCAGGGCCGAGCGCCTGCGGCGACTGTCGGTCCTGCAGCATCGTTTCGACGCCGTCCCGGTGGATGACGCCGTCGCTGCCAGCTACGGACAGCTCGCGGCCGCCGTCGTCAACGCAGGTCGGCGGCCACGCGCCCGCGCACTCGACCTTCTCATCGCCGCCACAGCGCACGCTCACTCAGCGCGGCTCTACACGCGCAACGCCGCTGACCTCGTCGGTGCGGACGACCTCATCGAGGTCGTCGCCGTCTAGCGAGGCCGCCCGACCACGCGGCGTGGCCCGTGCTGACGGCCGTCGCAGCGCCCGACGGGGACGTCTCGCGTGCGATACCGCATCGACGACACTCGCCGGCTCGTGCTGGTTGTCGGTCTGTTCGCGGCGCCGACGCGTACCCCACCCGCTGACGGCTCGCCTGCTGCGTCACTTCGCCCAGATAGGGCTACTTCTTGTAGCGGCGACTCACTCACATGCCGATGACCGCGGGCCTGCTCGACGAACACGTCGGCCACTGCGTCGCCAACGAAGCCGCCGCCGGCGGCAGAACAAGGCCCGCGACATGGTCACCGAAGTCGCCCAGACCATCGCCAGGATCAAGACCTGACGCCCGTCCCGCCCACGGCATCCGCAGCCGGAGAAGAACGCCCGTAGGGACACCCGGTGGTGCGGCGGTTATGGATCTGAGCTGCGGTGCAGAGGGCCGCGCGACGGTCCGTGAGCGTCGCTATGCGGTGGCTCTCAGGGGCTCGAGGGCGGCTAGGACGAGGTCGTGGCCGAAGATGAACTCCGCTGCCGGGTCGTAGCCGGCAGCGACGAGCGCCGCGGCGGACTCGTTGAGGTAGGGGAACTCCTCAGGAGGAAGCTGGGGCAGGTAGACGTCCTCGGCCGCGTCCGCGAACTCGTCGGCGGTGTCGAACGGCAGGCTGGCTTCCTGCAGGGCGAACCCGTAGACGTAGCTGTCGAGCAACCAGTTGGCGTGCGTCGCCATCAAGACAGAGAAGCCAGCCCTCCGCAGGCAGGCGGTGACCGCCTCGCGGTGGCGCAGGTTCGCGGGCCCCGGCGAGGTCCGCGACTCCATCAGGCCGACCGCCCACGGGTGGCGTGCGAGAACCTGCCGGGCGGACACCGACCGCCGTCGCATCGCCGTCTGCCAGTCGGTC